>JBBRRW010000194.1:0-6465 GCA_038245975.1 Burkholderiales bacterium | reverse complement strand
ATCGGGCACCCAGTAGGTCGCTTCCAGCTCGATCCCGTCGGTGCCGAAATCCTTGAGGATGACGGTCGCCGCCGGCGTCGCCAACACGCGCGGCTGCGCCTGCGCCGCCTGCAGCATCAGCTGCATCGCCCGGTCCACGTCGCTGTCGTAGGCCACGCTGATGCGGGTCGCCGCACTCCCGTTCTTGTCGCCGAAGCTGAAGTTCTGCACGGCCTGATTCAGCAGCAATTCGTTCGGAACCAGTGCTTCGACGCCGTTCGCCGCCCGTACCACGGTGCAGCGCGTGCGGATCTGCGTGACGCTGCCGGTGTACTTGTCGACCGTGATGACGTCGCCGATTCGCAGGCTGCGGTCGAGCAGGATGATGAAGCCCGACACGTAGTTGCTGGCGATCCGCTGCAGGCCGAGACCGAGGCCGACGCCGAGTGCGCCGCCGAACACCGACAGCACGGTGATGTCGATGTTGACCAGGCGCATCGCGATCAGCACCGCGATCACCACCAGCACCGCGTTGCCGAGGCGCGCGAGCACGATGCGGATGCTGCCGTCGATGGAATCCGCGCGCATCAGCCGCGCCTCGAAGATCGAGCCGACGCCGAGCGCCGCCACCAGGGTGACGACGATCCAGAACATCGCCGACAACACCTGCCAGACGTTGAGCTCCACGTTCTTGCCGAACGTGAAGGTGGCATCGGGCCCGCTCAGCGCCGCGATGACGTCGGGCAGCAAGCCCGTGACGTGCAACGCCACGAGCAGCCAGGCCAGGATGCCGAACCAGCGCTCGGCCAGCAGCATGCCGGGACTCGGCTTGAAGACGCGCCGCAGTGTGTACAGGCCGAGGTTGATCCCGACGTAGGAGATCGCCAGGATCGAGAAGATGCGCACGATACGATGCGGCTGCTGGTATGCCTGCATCACCCGCTCGCCGATCATCAGCAGGATCCACGCGAAGAACGGCGGCAGCGTGCGGTCGAGTCCGTCGAAACGCGAGTGCAGCAACTTCGCGTTGCGTTCGGGGTTCAGGTCGACGTAGTGCCTGCCGCGCTTCGCGAGCGCCTGCTTGGCGATACGTGCAAGGACCCATCCGGCCAGCAGGCAGCCGGCGCCGACCGCGAGCTGGATCAGCAGTTGGGGGCGGTGCAGGTCCTGCCAGGTGACCAGCAGGATCGAGCTGAGGTCGTCATCTTTCATGCGCGGATCGACGGAGGAGGGTCAACGCGATCTTCGACCGCCGTCGCGCCGCGCGTTATCCGCGGCTTCACGACGCGACGGGAGCGGCCGGCCGTCTCTTGAGCACGGCCGCGAAGAATCCGTCGGTGCCGGTCCGATGCGGCCACATCTCCAGCATCACGTTGTCGTCGAGGCGATCGCCCGCGACGATGCCCTGCTGCTTCAGGAGCGACGTCGCCGACTCGATCTCGAAGTCGGCATGCGTCGCGAGGAAGCCGTCGACGATGTCGTGGTTCTCGGCGCGCAGCAGGCTGCAGGTCGCATAGACCAGGCGACCGCCCGGCTTCACGAGACGCGCCGCGGCCGTGATGATGCTGGCCTGCTTGGCCGCCAGTTCGACGATGCTCTCGGGCGTCTGGCGCCACTTCAGGTCGGGATTGCGCCGCAGCGTGCCGAGCCCGCTGCACGGCGCGTCGATCAGCACGCGATCGGCCTTGCCGGCCATCCGCTTCAGCTTCGGGTCGCGCTCGTTCTCGATCAGCACCGGATGCACGTTCGACAGCCCGCTGCGGGCGAGGCGCGGCTTGAGGCGCGCGAGGCGCTTGGCCGAGACGTCCATCGCGTACAGACGGCCGGTCGATCGCATCAGGTCGCCGAGCGCCAGCGTCTTGCCGCCCGCACCCGCGCAGAAGTCGATGACGAGTTCGCCGCGCTTCGGCCCGACCAGCGTGGCCAGCAACTGGCTGCCTTCGTCCTGCACCTCGATGCGGCCGTCGAGGAAGATCTTCTGCGCGCCCAGCGCCGGCTTGCCGCGCAGGCGGATGCCGTTCGGGGCGAGCGTGGTGGGTTCGGCTTCGAGGCCTGCGGCGCGCATCGCCTGCAGCGCGTCGTCGCGGCTGGTGCGCATCGTGTTGACGCGCAGGTCGAGCGGCGCCGGCCGGTTCAGCACCGCGGCGATCTTCTCGACCTCGGCATCGGCGAAGCGCAGGCGCAGCGCGGCGAAGATCCAGTCGGGCAGGTTCGAGCGGGTGGCCAGCGGCATCGTCGAGCGGTCGATCGTGCCGACCCGGCGCAGCCACGTGCGCTCGTCGCTGTCGAGCGTCGCGGCGATCGGCTCGACCCCCGCGGCCTCGGCGAGGCCCAGCAGGATCATCCGGCGGGTCAGCGACCCGGTCCCGCTCTGCGCGAGCTGCGCGTATTCGAGCTTGCGGCGCAGGACCGCGAAGACGCTCTCGGCGATCAGGCCGCGGTCGCGATGCCCGAGCATCGGGTTGGCCTTGAAGTAGCGGCTCACGCACATGTCGGCCGGCATCTCGAAGGCCAGCACCTCGGCCAGGACCGCCTCGGCGTGGCCGATGACGTTGTCGTGGAAACCCGTGTTGTACGGCCCGTCCCCGCCCTTGCCCTTCGCGCCCGCAGTGGGCGAGCGACGCATGGTCGGCGACGGCCGCGACCGCTGCGCCTTGGCGCCGCGACGCGCGTGCGGCTTGACCGGTGCGCTCATGCAGTCGTCCTCATGACGCGACCATCAGGGCCTGCGGCGCGATCGACCCTTCAAGCGTCACGCGGCCGTCGGCCAGCACGGCGCGACCCGACAGGAACCATTCGATGGCCCGCGGAAACAGGCGATGTTCGGCGGCGAGCACCCGCGCGGCGAGCGCGTCGACCGTGTCGTCGGCGTGCACCGGCACCACGGCCTGCGCGACGATCGGGCCTGCATCGACGATCGGGCTGACGAAGTGCACCGTGGCGCCGTGCGCGCGGACGCCGGCGGCGAGCGCACGGGCGTGCGTGTCGAGTCCTGGGAAGGCGGGTAACAGCGACGGATGGATATTGAGCATGCGGTCCGCGTAGCGGTGAACGAAGGATTCGGAGAGGACGCGCATGAAGCCGGCGAGCACGACGCAGTCGGGTCGATGCGCGTCGATGGCGTCGGCCAGCGCCGCCTCGAAAAGGTCGCGCGTGGCATGCGCCTTGGGGCTGACGACGGCGGTGGCGATGCCCGCCGCCGCGGCGAACTGCAGGCCGGCCGCGTCGGGCCTGCTGGAGACGACGCAGGCCACGTGTGCGGACCAGTCCTCGCTCCTGCAGGTGTCGATGATCGCTTCCATGTTCGACCCGCGGCCGGAAATCAGGATCACGATCTTTTTCACCGCGGCGAGTTTAGCATCGGCACCCATCGCGGACCGATGGCCGTGGCCACGCGGCGGCGTCGCGTCGAAAGCGCACCCTTATAATCCGCTTCCTCTCCGTCATCACCGTTCGCGCAAGCGGCCTTCCCATGCGGGTCTTCCGTGGCCTTCCCAACCCAGCCAGCCGGACGCCCTGCGCGCTGACGATCGGCAACTTCGACGGCGTGCATCGCGGCCATCGGGCGTTGATCGAACGGGTGCGGACGGCCGCGGACCGGCTCGGCGTGCCGGCCTGCGTGATGACCTTCGAGCCGCACCCTCGCGAGTACTTCCACGCGCGCATGCGCGCCGAAGGCAAGGCCGACGATCCGGCATCGAAGCCCCCTGCCCGCATCGCCAACCTGCGCGACAAGCTCGATGCACTGGCCGCCTGCGGCGTCGATCGCGTGATCGTCGAGCGCTTCAATGCGCGCTTCGCGGCGCTGTCGGCCGAGCACTTCATCGAGGACATCGTGGTGGCGGGTTGCCACGCGCGCTGGTTGATGGTCGGCGACGACTTCCGCTTCGGCGCGCAGCGACGCGGCGGCTTCGCGATGCTCGAAGACGCCGGCGAGCGCTTCGGCTTCGCGGTCGAGACGATCGCGTCCGTCACCACGCCGCGGCCGGTCGCGACCGACGAGCCGACGGCTGCGGACACGCCGGACGAACGGGTTTCGAGCTCGGCGATCCGGGCCGCGCTCGCAGCCGGCGACCTGACGCGTGCGGAACAGCTGCTCGGCCATCCCTACTTCATCAGCGGCCACGTCATCCACGGCCGCAAGATCGGCCGCACGATCGGCTTCTCCACCGCCAACATCCTGCCGCACGGGCATGCGACCGACCGGCAGGTGGCGCTGTCGGGCATCTTCGTCGTGCGCGTCCACGGTGCGGCGGCCGAGCCGGTCGCCGGCGTGGCCAGCATCGGCGTGCGGCCCACCGTCGAGGACGCCGGCCGCGTGCTGCTCGAGGTCCACCTGTTCGACTTCGCGGCGGACCTCTACGGAAAGCGCGTGCGCGTCGAGTTCCTCCACAAGCTGCGCGACGAGGAGAAGTACGACGACCTCGCGCGGCTGACGGCCGCCATCGCCGCCGACGGACGCGCGGCGCGCGCCTGGTTCGGCCTGCCGCAGGATGCGGCCAACGGCGAGCGCTTCGCCATGTCGGCGACCGACCGAATTACCTGAGCGGTCGAGGGCTGCGAATTGTGTCGCAGGCCCGCGACCACACCACGGCTCGATCGCGTGCGAAGGCCGGGCGCGATCGGCGAGACCAGCCGCACGCCGCCTGTCGGCGCACCCCATGAACACCCGAACCGAGCCGCTCGTAGCGGCCCCATGACCATGTCCGATACCCCGAAGAAGCCCGGCAAGAGCGCAGCCGCCGGCGTCGACTACAAGTCCACGCTGAACCTGCCCGACACGCCGTTTCCGATGCGCGGCAACCTCGCGCAGCGCGAGCCGCAATGGATCGCCGAATGGCAGTCGCGGCGGGTGTACGAGCGCATCCGCGAAGCGCGCAAGGGCGCGCCGAAGTGGATCCTCCACGACGGCCCGCCGTACGCCAACAACCCGATCCACATGGGTCACGCCTTCAACAAGATCCTGAAGGACATGGCCGTCAAGACCCGCAGCCTGGTCGGCTTCGACGCGCCGTACGTGCCGGGCTGGGACTGCCACGGCATGCCGATCGAGATCCAGATCGAGAAACAGTACGGCAAGGCGCTGCCGGTGACCGAAGTCCTGTCGAAGTCGCGCGCCTACGCCGAGGAGCAGATCGACAACCAGATGGTCGACTTCAAGCGGCTCGGCGTGCTCGGCGAGTGGGACCGGCCGTACAAGACGATGAACTTCTCGAACGAGGCCGACGAGCTGCGCGTGCTCGGCCGCATCGTCGAGAAGGGCTACGTGTTCCGCGGGCTGAAGCCGGTCAACTGGTGCTTCGACTGCGGTTCCGCGTTGGCCGAAGCGGAGGTGGAGTACCAGGACCGCATCGATCTGTCGATCGACGTCGGCTTCCCGTTCGTCGATGACCAGCGCGACTCACTCGCGAAAGCCTTCGGCCTGGCCGCGCTGCCCGACAAGCCCGGTTACATCGTGATCTGGACCACGACGCCGTGGACCATCCCGTCGAACCAGGCGCTCAACGTGCATCCCGAGTTCGACTATGCGCTGGTCGACACGGAGCGTGGCCTGCTCATCCTCGCAAAGGATCTCGTCGAGCAATGCCTGAAGACCTTCGGCCTCGAAGGCACCATCATCGCGGCCTGCAAGGGTGCCGCGCTCGACCGCATCGCGTTCGCGCATCCGTTCTATCCGCGCCGCTCGCCGGTCTACCTCGGCGACTACGTCACGCTCGAACAGGGCACCGGCATCGTCCACTCGGCGCCGGCCTACGGCATCGAGGACTTCGTCTCGTGCAAGGCCAACGGGCTGAAGGACGACGAGATCATCAACCCGGTCACCGGCGACGGCACCTACGCGTCCAGCGAGCCGCTGTTTGCGGGCCTGTCGATCTGGGATGCGAATCCGAAGATCGTCGAAACGCTGCGCGAAGCCGGCGCGCTGTTTCGCGCCGAGAAGTTCTCGCACAGCTACATGCATTGCTGGCGTCACAAGACACCGATCATCTATCGCGCGACGTCGCAATGGTTCGCCGGCATGGATCGCACGCCGAAGGACGGCGGCCCGACGCTGCGCGAGACCGCGCTGAAAGCCGTCGACGACACGCGCTTCTTCCCGCCCTGGGGCAAGGCGAGGCTGCACGGGATGATCGCCAACCGTCCCGACTGGACGCTGTCACGTCAGCGGCAATGGGGCACGCCGATGGCGTTCTTCGTGCATCGCGAAACCGGCGCACTGCACCCGGACACGATCGCGCTGCTCGACGACGTTGCGAAGAAGGTCGAGGTCTCCGGTATCGAGGTGTGGCGAGGCATCGACGCCCGCGAGATGCTGAAGCCCTACGACCGGGGCACGCCCGAGACCGACGCGACGATGTACATGAAGAACCGCGACACGATCGACGTCTGGTTCGATTCCGGATCGACGTGGCAGACGGTGATGGGCGGGACGAACCATCACGGCTCGAATGCCGACGTGCTGCGCTATCCGGCCGACATGTACCT
>JBBRRW010000193.1:0-6562 GCA_038245975.1 Burkholderiales bacterium | reverse complement strand
CTCGGACCGCCGGTCGTCGGCGGCAACCGCTTCCGCGTGTTGTTGAACGGCGACCAGATCTTTCCCGCGATGCTGTCCGCCATCCGCGGCGCGAAGGAGACGATCGACTTCGAGACCTACATCTAATGGTCCGGCGACATCGGCCGGCAGTTCGCCCTGGCGCTGACGGAATGCGCGCGGGCCGGCGTCGCCGTGCACGTCATGCTGGACTGGGTCGGCAGCGCGAAGGTCGATCAGGCCATCCTCGACGACCTGCGGTCCGCCGGCGTGGAGGTGCAGCGCTACCACAAGCCGTCCTGGACCGGTCTCGGCAAGCTCAACAACCGCACGCACCGCAAGCTGATGATCGTCGACGGACGCGTCGGCTTCACCGGCGGCGTGGGCATCGCGCCACTCTGGACCGGCAATGCGCAGGACCCCGATCACTGGCGCGATACGCACGTGCAGGTCGAAGGACCGGTCGTGGGCCAGATGCAGGCCGCCTTCATGGACAACTGGATCAAGACCACCGGCGTCGTGCTGCACGCGCCCCGCTATTTCCCCGCGATCGGCGATGTCGGTGGCGGGAGGGCGCAGGTCTTCCTGAGCTCGGCCAACGGCGGCAGCGACAGCATGGGGCTGATGTACCTGCTCGCCATCGCGTCGGCCAACCGCAGCATCGATCTGTCGAGCGCCTACTTCGTGCCCAGTCCTGCGGCCGTGCGCGAGATCGTCGCTGCCGCCGCACGCGGCGTGAAGGTCCGCATCATCACGCCGGGCGCGTACATCGACTCCGAGGCGGTGCGCCAGGCGTCCCGCGCCAAATGGGGACCGCTGCTCGAGGCCGGCGTCGAGATCCACGAATACCAGCCGACCATGTTCCACGTGAAGATGATGATCGTCGACACGTTCCTGGTGTCCGCCGGCTCGACCAACTTCGACAACCGCGCGTTCCGCCTCAACGACGAAGCCAATCTCAACATCTACGACCGTGACTTCGCCGTCGACCAGACGGCGGTCTTCGAGGACGACCTCAAGCATGCGAAGCGCATCACCTATGCGACCTGGCGGGATCGCCCGTGGGCCGAAAAACTCGGTGAGTGGGTCGCGTCGCTGCTCGACTCGCAACTGTGATCGGTGCGGCAGCGGCGACGAGCGGTCGTGGCCCGACCGCCGATCTGACCGTTTCGGGAAACGGGATCGGCTGGTCGGCGGGCGAGTTCTCTTCACCCAGACTCAGCAGCAGCGCGACGCTGACGGAGGTGCCGCTGATCGCGACCAGGTCGACGAGCTGCTGCTCGCCGAGCAGCGCTTGGCCTTGTAGAACATCGTCGCTGATCGCGTGCTTCGTCGACAGGTTCATGCAGACGTCGTACACGACCTCTTCGTCGGGCTTCATGTCGCGGGGCCGGACGTTGGCCTTGAGGTCGGCGGCCACCGACTCGGGCAGGCAGGCCTTGATCGCGAGCTCGCTCAGCCGCGGTGATCACTGGCAAAGACCGATCGTTCTGAGGCATGCTGTCCGGTTTGCGGGACACCCCGTTCGGTTTTTCTCCCTTCGACCTTTTGTCCCGAATGACTTTCAGCGGCATCGCCAGGCGGCTTCTCGAGGTGTTCGGTGGCCGACGCCGTCCGCCGGTGTCGTGGCCCGCGGCGCGGACCGAAGCGCCGACCTCGTCGCGCGCTGAACCGTCGCTGACCATGGACCCGCACGCCGAAGCGGTACGCGCGGCCGAGGAGCACCGCGTCCAGGCAGCGCGCGCGAACCGGCTGGTGCGGGTGCAGCAGTCGGCGCCGGCCGTCGAGGCATTCGTCGCGTCGGTCCGGCACCTGCCGTTGTTCAGCGGCACCGCGATGCAGCTGATGCGCAGTGTCGGCCGCGAGAACGTGACGGCGGGCGAACTGGTGCGGCTGATCTCGACCGATGCGGGGCTGGTCGCGCATCTGCTGCGCATCGTCAACTCGCCGTACTACGGCCTCGCCAGCCGGCTCGCGACGGTCGGCGATGCGCTGTCGGTGCTCGGCTTCGACCGCGTGCGTCGCATCATCACCGCCGCGGTGCTGCAACGACCGCTGATGACTTATCTGCACGACAACGATGTCGTGCGTGCGTTCTGGCGCCACGAGCTGACCTGCGCCGCGCTGGCCCGTCATCTCGCGATGCGACGGGGGCTGGACGGCGAGATCGCGTACATGGCCGGGCTGATGCACGACATCGGCCGGCTCGCGCTGCTGATGCAGTATCCCGAGCACACCGACCTGCTGCTGCGCGTGCGCGGTGAAGCGGACGACGATCACTTCGACATGGATCGCGAGCTCGAGCAGTTCGGATTCGATCACGCGCAGGTCGGCGGGGCGTTGCTGAAGCTTTGGGGATTGCCGGCTCCGATCGTGCAGGCCGCGAACGACCACGTCGACGAGACCGTCCCAGCGTCGCCGATGAGCGCCGCCGTCTGGCACGCCAACCTGCTGTCGTACCGGATGGTCGACGACACCGAACAGGTCGAGGAGCCGTGGATGGTCGAGATCGGACTGACGGTCCGGATGCGTCGCGAGATCCTCGACGAGATCGCCGCGCTCGCCAGCGATCCGGGTTGACCGACCGCGTCGGCCGAGCCGCCGCTACGGCTTCGCGCTCGGCCGTGCAGCCGGCCGTGGTTTAACCTGCGGGCCACGGTTCGACGTCCATCCCGCCGGCCGATCCGCTGTCCCGCTGCCGGCCATCCGACCGCACCCATGAGCCTGACCTTCGTCTCCATCGTCGCCGTCGTCTCGACCCTCGTCGTCGTGCTGCTGCTGATCAACCTCGGCACCGGCGAGAAGAAGGTCGAGTACCAGATCGATGCCTTCTATGCGATCGAAGACCCGCAGTTCGTGCACGTCATGGGCGTGCTGCTCGGGCCGCCGGTGGTGCGCGGCAACCGCTACGAGGTGCTGCTGAACGGCGACGAGATCTTTCCGTCGATGCTCGCCGCGATCCGTGGTGCGGAGCGATCGGTGACCTTCGAGACCTACATCTACTGGTCGGGCGCCATCGGGCGCGGCTTCGCCGATGCACTGGCCGAGCGCGCGCGGGCAGGCGTCAAGGTCCACGTGCTGCTCGACTGGGTCGGCTCGGGCCGCATGAGCGACAAGCTGCTCGACGAGCTCCGAGAATCGGGTGTGGAGATCCAGCGCTATCACCCGCCGAGCTGGTTTGGCATCGGCCGCCTCAACAACCGCACGCACCGCAAGCTGCTGGTCGTCGACGGCAAGGTCGGCTTCACGGGCGGCGTCGGCATCGCCGACCAGTGGAGCGGCTGCGCGCAGGATGCCGAGCACTGGCGCGACACGCACTTCCGCTTCGAGGGGCCGGTGGTCGCGCAGGCGCAGGCGGCGTTCATGGACAACTGGATGAAGACCTCGGGCGTGGTGTTCCACGGCACCGACTACTTCCCGCGCGTCGCGCCGTTCGACCGCGGCGACGACGAGCGCCACGGCGAAGGCATCGCGCAGATCTTCAGCGGGTCGCCCAACGAAGGCAGCGGCAGCATGGAGCTCATGTACCTGCTGGCGATCCAGTCGGCGGCGCGCAGCATCCGCCTGTCGAGCTCGTACTTCGTGCCCGACCGTACGGCCGTGCGCGAACTGGTCGAGGCACAGAAGCGCGGCGTGTCGGTGCAGATCATCGTGCCCGGCGCGCACATCGACACGGAGGCGGTGCGCAAGGCGTCGAAGCACGTGTGGGGCCCGCTGCTGGCCGCCGGCGTCGAGATCTTCGAGTACCGGCCGACGATGTTCCACGTCAAGGTCCTGATCGTCGACGACTGCATGGTGTCGGTGGGCTCGACGAATTTCGACGATCGCTCGTTCCATCTCAACGACGAGTGCAACCTCAACATCTACGACCGCGCGTTTGCGCTGCAGCAGGTCGCGGTCTTCGACGCCGACCGCGCCAAGGCACAGCGCGTCACGCTGGCGATGTGGAAGAAGCGGTCGCTCCGGGAGAAGCTCAGCGAGCGCGTCATGTGGTGGATGCACTCGCAGCTGTGAAGCGGAGCGGTTCGGCGACCGTTGCACGGTGGTTCCCCGGACAGCACCGGTCCGGTCGGCTTGCCGATGGTCGAGCCGCCTCCCGGTTCGAGCGTGACTTCGAAGAGCTGCTGGTCGCCGAGGCTCGGCACGATCGCGACCGCCACCGCGGACTATCTTCCCGGCGTCCGGCGCCCGACGACCGCCCGTCGATGCATCGTCGTTGCAGCACCGCGTGCGGTGCGTACACTGCGCGCTCGCCTGCCCGGGGCTTGATCCAGGGCTTCACCGAAGAGACCCATGAACGACACGATCGACGACGGGAGCATCGATCACGACGATTCCCCCGCCGCACTGGAGGAGTTCGTCGCCTCGGTCCAGCACCTGCCGCTGTTCACCGGCACCGCGGTCCAGCTGATCCGCAGCGTCGACCAGGAAGACATCACCGCCGGCGAGCTCAGCCGGCTGATCTCGACCGACGCCGCGCTCGCGGCCCATCTGCTGCGCATCGTCAATTCGTCCTATTACGGACTGTCGCGGCGCATCGGCACGGTGTCCGACGCGCTCGCGGTGCTCGGCTTCAACCTGGTCCGGCGCACGGTGACGGCGGCCGTGCTCCAACGACCGCTGCTCGCCTACCTGCACGACACGGACATGGCGCGCGACTTCTGGCGCCACGAACTGCTGTGCGCGGCATTGGCCCGGCACCTGGCGCTGCGCAAGGGCTACGACGGCGAGTTCGCCTACATGGCCGGTCTGCTGCACGACGTGGGACGGCTCGTCATGCTGATGCAGTTTCCCGAACAGAGCGACTTGCTGCTGGAACGTCGCAGCGAGGACGACGACGTCGATCTCCACCGCGAGCGACGGATGTTCGGATTCGATCATGCGCAGGTCGGCGGCGGCCTGTTGGAGTTGTGGGGACTGCCGCAGGGCATGGTCCAGCCCGCGCACCAGCATGCCGACGACGTGGAGCCCGACGACCCGATCGCGGCCAGCGTGTGGCGTGCGAACCTGATCGCGCACGAACTGCAGGACGAGATCGACGGACCCCCGATCGACGAGACCGGCGTGCGTCCGTGGATGGATGCGATCGACCTGAACGCCAAGGCGCGCAAGCAGATCCTCGACGAGATCGCGGCGCTGGAAAGCGACCGCGGCTGATCGCGGCGACCGGTCAGCGGTCGTCGGCCGACCATTCGGGGCTGTAGCCCCCCGGCGTCGGGTGGACCCTCCCGTCGCCGGAATCCTGCGTGAACTCCACGTTGCGCCGTTCTTCGCGCAGCCCCGGCAGCTCCACGCAGTCGGCGATCATCGGCTGCGCGGGTGCCATCCGCAGCTCGGGCGTGCTACCACGGTCGATTGCGTGCCCGCGCCATCGCCTCGCAACGGCAGGCAACGGATGATCCCGCGGCGTTGGTGGTCGGTAGTTTGCGGTATACGCGGTCGGCCCTTCGCGTTCGCTTCGTATTCTCGTGTTCTGCGTTGCCTGCCTCAGGAATCCCCAGGCCCTGCCGAAGAAGTTGCTTCGGCCCGCTTGTTTACCCAGCGAAATCGCGTCCCATGATCGTCACATCACAACAGGTGCACTTCGAACAGCCGGACACCGGTGCGGCGCTCGCACGGCTGAGCCGGGTCGAACTGGATCAACTCGACTTCGGCGTGATCGGCTTCGACGCGTCGACCCATGTCCGCGCGTACAACGCGTTCGAGTCGCGGGCCGCGGGCCTGACACCCGAGCGTGTCGTCGGCCACCCGCTGTTCAAGGTCGTGGCGCCGTGCATGGACAACTTCATGGTGGCGCAGCGCTTCGAGGACGCGAAGGCATCCGGACAGGTGCTCGACGTCGTCATCCCCTACGTGCTCACGCTGCGCATGCGCCCGACCGCGGTCCGGCTGCGGCTCGTCGCCATGCCCGGAGCGGTGCTGCGTTACGTGCTGGTCCAGCGCAATGGCTGAAGCCGGTCCGATGCCTTCGGCCGCGCCGGTCCTGTCGGCGAGCGCCAACGAAGCGCTGATGCAGTTCCTGTATCGCTCGCCGATCGGGCTGGTCCAGACGGCGCTCGACGGCACCGTGGAAATGATGAATCCGAAGTCGGCCCAGCTGTTGATGCCGATCGCCGAAAGCGGCAGCCTCGACAATCTCTTCGCGGTCTTCGACCGGCGCGCGCCGGAGCTTCGTGCCCACGCCGAGGCTTTCACCGGCGCGACCGGCTTGATCTGCGAGTCGTTGCGCGTCGTCGTCGACGACCTGCACGGCGTACCGCCTCGCGTGCTGTCGATCGACCTGACGAAGATCGATGGGTCGTGCCTGATGGCCGTCATCGCCGACGCGACCGCCGAGGCGGAGCGCGAGCACCAGGAGATATCGCGGCGGCTGCGCCATGCGGCCCGCATCGACACGCTGACTGCGATGCCGAACCGCACGGCGCTGCTCGAGCGCGTGCAGACGGTGCTCGAACGCGAGCCGATCGACCCCGGCTATGCGTTCGCGGTGCTGCATCTCAACTGCGACCGCTTCAAGCAGATCAACGACAGTTTCGGTCATGCGGCCGGCGACGAGGTGCTGGCG
>JBBRRW010000192.1:0-6565 GCA_038245975.1 Burkholderiales bacterium | reverse complement strand
GGGCTGGTGCTCTCGCGCGGGCCTGCGCCGGCGCTCGCGCTGGCCGGCCTGTGGATCGCTCTGATCGGACTCAACAAGGACTTCCGCGCCGCGCGCCGGGCCGGGCTGGTCGTGCTGCTCCCGGCCACGCTCGCGGGCCTCGCGATCTGGCCGCTGCTGGCGTGGGTCGCGCTGCCGGATGCCGGCGTCCACATCGCGCGGCGACTGACGGACTGGCGGAACTACTTCGACGGCATCGACGCGCAGGCCGCCAGCAAGTATTTCCGCACGCTGCCGTGGTCGACGTGGCTGGCATGGCCGCTGGCCCTGTGGGGTGTCTGGAGCTGGCGCGATCGACTGGGCGAAGCGCATCTCGCGTTGCCGACCGGCTTCGTGATCGCCATGCTGGTCGTGCTGTGCTCGACCTCGGACACGTCCGACGGCCAGCTCCTGCTGGTGTTGCCCGGGCTCGTGATGCTGGCCGCGGTCGGTCTGCCGACGCTGCGCCGTGGCGGCGCCAACGCCTTCGACTGGTTCAGCCTTCTCGCCTACTCGATCGTCGCGATCTTCATTTGGTTCGCGTGGTTCGCGAAGATGACCGGCGCGCCCGCCGGGCTCGCGCGCAGCATCTCGCGGCTCACGCCCGGTGCCGTCTACGAATTCCGTCCGCTAGTCGTCGCCCTTGCGGCCGCGGCCACCATCGCGTGGCTCGCCATCGTGCGTTGGCGCATCGTGTCGCATCCCAAGGTGCTGTGGCGCAGCGTCGTGCTCGCGTCCGCCGGCGTGATCCTGGCGTGGACGCTGACGTCGACGCTGTTCATCCACGCCATCGACTACAGCCGCACCTACCGCAAGGTCGCCGCGGAACTGTCGGCGGTGCTGGTCGCCGCGCAGCTGGCGCCCGAACGCAACGACCGCAGTCGTTCGCGCAAGCGAGCGACCGGCCCGGCCATCAAGGTCGACCCGGCGCATGCCACCGCGCCCGGCGGATCGTGCGTGGCCACCGACGGCCTGGGTCTCGCCCAGCGGGCCTCGTTCGCGTGGTTCGGCGGCGTGCACTTCTCGCACGTCGACTACGGCGGCAACAACATCGACGAGTGCGACTACCTGATCCGCGAGGACCTGGCTCGCAACCCGCGCAACGACGTGCTGCCCGCAGGCCGCTGGACGCTGCTGTGGGAAGGCCGGCGCCCCGCCGACCGCGACGAGCGTTTCCGCCTCTACCGCAAGAGCGGTACCGCGACGACGCGCGGCGCGAGCGATGCGATCGACCGCAGCGACGCGCGCGACCCGCCGTTCAACGATGCCGGGGCTCCCGCAGCGAACCCGACCGCGAATCCGGCGCCGACGACGGATGCCGACCGCAGCACCGCGCCCGTCGACACGTCCGCCAGCCCCCCGCCAAAAGCGCGATGAGCGGCAGGGGCTCGCCTGCCGGCGCGGCGCTCGCGTCGGCGCGAAGATCGAACGGCACCACGCTCGTCCGACGGATCGCGGGTCAGGCCTGGCCGGTGCTGATCGGGCAATGGGCATCGATCGGGTTCGGCGTCGCCGACACGATCATGGTCGGCCATTCGTCGGCACAGGACCTGGCCGCGGTGGCACTCGGGTCGAGCATCTACGCCAGCGTCTTCGTCGGGCTGATGGGCGTGGTCCTGGCGCTGTCGCCGATCATCGGGCAGCACTATGGCGGGCAACGCCACGCGGCGATCGGCAAGACCTACATGCAGGGGCTGTGGCTGGCCGTGTGGCTGACGCTGGTCGGCGATCTCGCGATGGGGTTCCCGGACGTGTGGCTGGTCATGAGCGCGGTCGACCACGGCGTCACGGTGCGCATCGGCGATTACCTGCGCGCGCTGATGTTCGCGCTGCCGGCCGCGCTGGTCTTCCGCACGGTGTATGCGCTGAACGTCGCGGTGTCGCGGCCGAAGGTCACGATGGCGATCAACCTGATCGGCCTCGCCATCAAGATCCCCTTGAACTACGTGCTGGTCTACGGGAAGTTCGGCCTGCCCGCGCTCGGCGCGGCCGGCTGCGGGTATGCGACCGCGATCGTCATGTGGAGCTCGTGCGGCATCGCACTGTTCGCGTTGAGCAAGGATCCGTTCTATCGCAAGTTCACGATCCGCTTCGACTGGCCGCGCTGGGTCCATCAGCGCGAGTTGCTGCGTCTCGGCATCCCGACCGGTCTCTCGTATATCGTCGAGGTCACGTCGTTCACCTTCATGACGCTGCTCGTCGCGCGGCTGGGAACCACCGTGACCGCCGGCCACCAGATCGTCGCGAACCTCGCGGCCCTGTGCTTCATGCTGCCGCTGTCGCTGGCCGTCGCCACGTCGGCGCTGGTCGCGCAGGCGATCGGCGCGGGCGACCCCGGGGGCGCCCGGCGCACGACGCGCGCCGGACTGCGCCTCGCGACCGGGATCGCGCTGGTGGTCTCGAGCGCGCTGTGGTTCGGCCGCGACTTCGTCATCGGTCTCTACAGCGACGACGCGGCGGTGAGGCAGGTCGCGCTGTCTCTGATCGCCTTCGTGGCGATATTCCATTTCTTCGACGCCGTGCAGGGCATGTCGGGCTTTATCCTGCGCGCCTACAAGCACACGGTCGCACCGATGGTCGTCTACACGGTGTCGCTGTGGGGCATCGGCCTCCTGGGCGGCTGGTGGATCGCCTTCCATCCCGTCATCGGCGGTACTCCGCTCGGGGCGCAAGGACTGTGGGGCGCGGCGACCTTCAGCCTCGGCCTCGCCGCCGTGGTGCTCGCGTTGTGGATGGTGCGCGTCAGTCGCAATCCATCCGGCCGGCCCGCACGCGGCGGATGACGATCAGTCGTTCAGCCGCAGGAAGTGGGCGCGGTAGTGCTTCAGCTCGTCGATCGATTCGTGGATGTCCGCGAGCGCCTCGTGCTTCTGGTGCTTCTTGAACGATGCCGCGACTTCGGGCCTCCAGCGCTTGCACAGCTCCTTCAGCGTGCTGACGTCGAGGTTGCGATAGTGGAAGAAGGCTTCCAGTTTAGGCATCGCCCGCGCCATGAAGCGGCGGTCCTGGCAGATCGAGTTGCCGCACATCGGCGCCTTGCCGCGCGATACGTGCGTCTTGAGGAAATCGACCAACGCGGCCTCGACATCGGCTTCCGAGAGGGTCGACGCCTTGACGCGTTCGGTGAGGCCGGAGCGCCCGTGCGTGCCGGTGTTCCAGCTGTCCATGCCGGCGAGCACCGCATCGCTCTGGTGGATCGCGTACACCGGCGCCTCGGCGAGGACATTGAGCTGCGCGTCGGTGATCACGACCGCCACCTCGATCACGCGGTCGGTGTCGGGATCGAGCCCGGTCATTTCCATGTCGACCCAGATCAGCGGCGTCGCGTCGCCCTTCATCGTGGGTACGGCGGGGGCAGAGGCGGGCGCGGAAACCGGAGCGTCTTGTGACATAATTTTTGGCGGTAGGAAGGAAGGGGTCTGGCTCGCGCCCGCAGAAGGCCGCGTCGACCGCTCGCAATGACGGTGCGCGGACCCATCTGAAGCCAAGGGCGCACCGCTGGACGCAATCGCGGCATCGCTCGAAGCAGTCGCGGGATCGAAGTTCGAACCGCTTGCGTCGACGGAAAGACGCGACGCGATCGACTACAAAAACCGGATCGGATGGTCTCACATGTTCACCAGCCTCTTCATCGTCGCGCTCCTGCTGACCACCGTCGGCAAGCTGTGGCTCTCGTCGCGCCAGCTCGGCCACGTCGCGACCCATCGCGCGACCGTCCCCGCCCGCTTCGCCGAGCGCGTCTCGCTGGCGGCCCACCAGAAGGCCGCCGACTACACGATCGCGCGAACCCGCCTCGCGATGATCGAGACGATCGTCGGCGCGGCAATGCTCGTCGCGTTCACGCTGCTCGGCGGACTGCAGGCGATCGACGACTGGCTCGACCCTGCATTGCGCACGACGAGTCTTCTGTGGCGCGAGCTGGCGCTGGTCGGCGTCGTGTCCGTGCTGTTCGGCATCGTCGACCTGCCGTTCTCGCTGTATCGGCAGTTCCGCCTCGAGACGCGCTTCGGATTTAACCGCATGACGATGCGCCTGTTCTTCATCGACCTGGTCAAGAACACCATCATCGGCATCGCGCTCGGCGCGCCGCTGCTCGCGTTGATGCTGTCGCTGATGAGCGCGGCCGGAAACCTCTGGTGGCTGTATGCATGGCTGGTGTGGATCGCCTTCAACCTGCTGCTGCTGTGGCTGTACCCCACCGTGATCGCGCCGCTCTTCAACAAGTTCGAGCCGTTGTCCGACACCGACCTGAAGACCCGCATCGAACGGCTGCTGTCGCGCTGCGGCTTCGCGTCGAAGGGCGTCTTCGTGATGGACGGCAGCAAGCGTTCGGCGCACGGCAACGCCTACTTCACCGGCTTCGGCGCGGCGAAGCGCATCGTGTTCTTCGACACGTTGATCAGCCGGCTGACCGGCGACGAGATCGAGGCGGTGCTGGCGCACGAACTCGGCCACTTCGCGCGGAAGCACATCGTCAAGCGCATCGCGTGGTCGTTCGCGATCAGCCTGGCCGCGCTGGCGCTGCTCGGCTGGCTCGCGCAGCAGCCGTGGTTCTATGTCGGCCTCGGCACCGATCCGACGATCGGCATGCGCAACGTCACGGCGCTGCTGCTGTTCTTCCTCGTGCTGCCGGTCTTCACCTTCCCGCTGGCGCCGCTGTCCAGTCTGGCGTCGCGCCGGCACGAGTTCGAGGCCGACGAGTACGCGGCCGACCATGCGGATGCAGGCGACCTGATCCGCGCGCTGGTCAAGCTCTACGAGGACAATGCGTCGACGCTCACGCCCGACCCGCTGCACTCCACCTTCTACGATTCGCATCCGCCGGCGGCCCTGCGCATCGGACGACTCGAATCGCTGTCGCAGCGCTCGCGCGGCAATGCCCCGATGCCGCAGCCCGCCACCTGACCTGCCACTGGATTCCCGATGATCAAGACCTTCGCCGAACTCTTCGCCTCGCACTGCCGTCCGCTGGAAGGGGGGCAGGCGATGAGCGGCGATGCCGTCCAGGCCCAGTTGAAGGAACTCCCCGAGTGGCGCACCGAGGGCAAGAGCATCCGTCGCAGCTATTCGTTCGCGGACTACTGGGAGACCATCGCGTTCGTCAACGCGATCGTCTACGTGATCCATCGCGAGGACCATCACCCCGAACTGACCGTCGGCTACAACAAGGTCGACGTGCGCTTCGACACGCATTCGGTCAGCGGGATCTCGGAGAACGACTTCATCTGCGCATCGCGGTGCGATGCGATCTATACGGAGCGTCCCAGGAAAGCGTCCGCGTGACCGCGGCATCCGCATGAGCCAGCGTGGACGGATCGTCGCTGCGCACGGCCGGCACTACGTCGTCGTCACCGAAGCCCTGGAACGCCTGGTCTGCTTCACGCGGGGCAAGAAGAGCGAGGCCGCCTGTGGCGATCTGGTGGACGTCGATGCCACCGGCGCGGGGCAAGGCATCCTGCTGAAGATCCTGCCGCGTCGCAACCTGCTGTCGCGGTCCAATGGCTTCCGCACGAAGCTGCTCGCCGCCAACCTCGACCAGATCGCGATCGTGGTGGCGACGTCGCCGCCGTTCTCGGAAGAACTGCTGGGGCGCACGCTGCTGGCGGCCGCGAGCATCGACGTGCCCGCGCGCATCCTGCTCAACAAGATGGACTTGGTCGACAAGGTCGAGGCCGCGCGCGACACGCTGCGGCTCTACGCGACGCTCGGCTACGCGGTCGACGAGATCTCGATCCGGCAGAACGCGGCCGACGTCAGCGGCCGCACGGCCCTGCACTTCCAGCGGCTGACCACGCTGCTGGTCGGCCAGTCGGGCATGGGCAAGTCGTCGTTGCTGAACATCCTGGTGCCGGACGCGCAGGCCGCGACGCGCGAGATCTCCGAGGCCCTGCAGACCGGTAAGCACACGACCACCGACGCGCGCCTGTACCTGCTGTCAACCGACGGCGACGTGACGCAGGGCGCGCTGATCGACACGCCGGGCTTCCAGGAATTCGGGCTCGCGCACCTCACGCCGGGGACGGTCGAGCGCGGCTTTCCGGAACTGCGGCCCTTTCTCGGTCAGTGCCGCTTCGCGAACTGCGCGCACCTGCACGAACCGGGCTGCGCGGTGCTCGCCGCCCGCGACGGCGGCGACATCACGCCGCGCCGCTACGATCTCTTCGCCAAGCTGACGCGCGAAAGCAGCACCTTCCGCGATCGTTGACTGTGCAACGACCGGTCATACGCCCTTGAAACTCCTCACCCGCGCCGACAACCTTCTGATCGCGACGCTCTGGCAGCAGATGCTCGAGACCGCGGGCATCGCCTGCGAGATCCGCAATCGCTACATCGGCGCGGCGGTCGGAGAATTGCCGGCCGACCAGGTCGTACCGCAGATCTGGGTGCGCGACGATCGCGACGTGCCGCGGGCGACCGCGCTGCTCGACGAATTCCGCTCGCCGCGCGCGTCGGCCGCGTGGTGCTGCTTCAACTGCGGCGAACTCGTGGAAGGCCAGTTCTACCAGTGCTGGAACTGCGAGGCGACGCGACCGGTACCGTGAACCGG
>JBBRRW010000191.1:0-6571 GCA_038245975.1 Burkholderiales bacterium | reverse complement strand
TCATGGGTGCTGAGCGCGTATTGCGCCGCGAGCTCGTCCAGCCTCATGATCGACACCGCTTCGCGATCCACCCTGATGCGCAAAGAGGCCGCAGCCGCGACGAGGCGCTGCCGGTCTTCCGCCGAGATGCGCTTGCGACGCTGCGCACTCGGCAACAGGTTCGCGATCTCGAGAAGCCACAGCGCAGGAACCCAGACGTCGTGTGTCGCCGTCGCCTGCAGCACGGATTCGGTCTCGTCCGTCGCTTCGTCGGGCAGGAACCATGCGGCGCTGATCGAGGCGTCGACGACGAGGCGGCGCACGGTCGCAAGCCGCCTGGCAGCCATCAACGCCGGCCTTCGTGGATCAGGTCGCGATACGAAGTGTTCCGAGGCGGACGCCCTCCCGTCCCGCCGTCAATCCTTCGATGGCGTCACGAGCCTGCTGGTCTGCCTTGGGTGCCGACGCAGGCACCAGGCGGGCCACCGCCTTGCCACGCCGCGTGATCGTGATCTGCTTGCCCGCCTCGACACGATGGATGAGTTCGGACAAGCGGTTCTTTGCATCGAAAAGAGCAATGTCGTTCATGAGACGCTCCCGTCGAAGGAACATCATTCCGACACGATGGCTATCTGGCCAGACCGATCGCTAGCCTTCGGTCTCGCTCGCCCGGTCGCTCGCGCGCCGCAATGCGCGCACGTAGCCGTGATGCGCCCAGCCGTCGTTCCATCCCGGCGGCCACGACAGCGCAGGGCCGCCGTAACGCTGCACGCCGCGCCGGACGGCCATCACCGGCAGGCTGAGCGGCATGCCGCGCGGCCCGCTGGTCTGCAGCCGCAGGTTGCGCGTAGCCGCCTCCCATCCGAGGCTGTACGCGTGGTTCGGCAACAGCGCGTCGCTTACGTCGGCAAACCATGCCGTGTGGTCGGGGTCGCTGCCGAGCGCCTGCGCGAGGCCTTCGGGATCGTGCGCCGCCAGCGCGTGCACGAGCTGGTCCGTCGTCGCTCCGGGTGCATCGCCCCAGCCCATCACCGGATTGAAGTTGTAGTCCGAACCCGAGCCGTACCAGCCGGGACGCAACGGTCGCTGCACCCAGAAGCTGCCGCGATCGCGACGTCCGGTGAACAGATGCCAGCGCCAGTGCAGGCCCGACGGCTTCGGCCACGTGTACAGATACAGACGCTCGTAGCCCGCACCGTGCAACGCGCGGACCATCGCCATCAGCCGGCCGTGCGGCATGTAGTCGGGTGCGGCGCGACGGAACAGGATGGGACTGCCGTCCGCATGCGCGATGCCGTCGTCGCTGAGCGACAGGTCGAGCGTGTTGACTTCGCTGCCGAAGCGGGCGCTCACCCAGCCGGTCAGGAGATTGACGCCGGTCAGCACGCCGTAACCGCGCGACGGGTGGAAGACGATGGTGCCGGGAGCAAGGGGTTTGTGTTCGCTCATGACCAGACTCTAACAGGCCAATCAGCGTCCAGAGGCGATGCAACCGCCGCTCATTTCTCACCCTCCCCTTCAAGGGGAGGGCCCGGGGAGGGGCGTGCAACCGCATGCCGATACGACCGGCACTGAGCCCATCCGCCTCCCAACTTCCCTCTTGAAGTGCGAGGCGCGAATCTCCTCCATCTGGCTTTACCATCGCATCCATACCCTCCGCTTTCCTGCGCAAGAGCCCATGCCCGCCTCCACCGTCGCACTGATCTACGCGCACCCTTACGCCGAGCGCTCGCTGGCCAACCGCGAACTGCTGGCGGCGATCGACGATCTGGCCTTCGTCGATCGGCGGGCGCTCTACGACCTGTACCCCGACTTCGACATCGACATCGAGACCGAGCAGCGACAGCTCGAGGCGGTCGACGTCATCGTCCTCCAGCATCCGGTGTACTGGTACAGCACGCCCGCACTGATGAAGCTGTGGATCGACGAGGTCTTCGCGCTCGGCTGGGCCTACGGCAAGGATGCCAAGGCCCTCGCCGGCAAGAAGATGCAGTGGGTCGTGACCACCGGCGGGGACTTCAAGGCCTATACGCCCGAAGGCCCGCACCACCATCCGTTCGAGGTCTTCGTCGCGCCGATGCGCCAGACCGCGCGCTTCTGCGGCATGCACTGGCTTGACCCGATCGTCGTGCACGACTCGAATGCGGACCAGGCCGAGGTGGCCGCCGCGGGACAGCGCTATCGCCAGCGCCTCATCGACCTCGACCGCGCATCGCGACCGAAGCCGACGCCGAAGGCCGCCGCGCACGCGGTCGCGCCCGATGGCGTCGACCCGCCGGCCCACGCGCCGATGGGCGTCGCGACATGACCGTCGACCTCATCGTCTATCTCGCCGCCGCCGTGATCGCGGTGCCGCTCGCGAAGAAGTTCGGTCTCGGCTCGGTGCTCGGCTACCTGATCGCCGGCTGCGTGATCGGCCCGTGGGGCCTGCGGCTGATTTCGGACGTCGAGAGCATCGGCCAGGTCTCCGAGTTCGGCGTGGTGCTGATGCTGTTCCTGATCGGTCTCGAACTCGACCTCGAGGAACTGTGGAAGCTGCGCGGCGCGGTCTTCGTCGGCGGCGGCGCGCAGATCGGCATCACCGGCACGCTGCTGTCCGGCGGACTGATCGCGCTCGGCTTGCCGTGGCCGGCCGGGCTGATCGCGGGCTTCGCGCTGGCGATGTCGTCGACCGCCATCGGCATGCAGGTGATGGGCGAGCGCAACATGACGGCCACGCCGGCCGGTCGCACCGGCTTCGCGATCCTGCTCTTCCAGGACATCGCGGCCATCCCGTTGATCGCGGTCGTGCCGCTGGTCGCGCAGCTGATGGGCGTCGGCAAGCACGCGGGCAGCGACCAGCCGGTGTGGCAGAAGGCGTTGATCGCGGTGGCCGCGATCACGTCAGTGATCGTCGCCGGGCGCTACCTCGTCAAGCCGATCCTGCGCGTCGTCGCCAAGGCCGACGTGCGCGAGGTCTTTACCGCGTTCGCGCTGCTGCTGGTGGTCGGCATCGCCGAGCTGATGAGCTTCGCGGGACTGTCGATGGCGCTCGGCGCGTTCATCGCCGGCGTGCTGCTCGCGAGCTCCGAATACCGCCGCGCACTCGAGACCGACATCGAGCCGTTCAAGGGGCTGCTGCTCGGACTGTTCTTTATCGGCGTCGGCATGTCGATCGACTTCGGCGAGGTGATCGCCAGCCCCGGCCTGCTGCTGTTGCTGGTGGTCGGCCTGATCGCGATCAAGTTCACCGTGCTGGTCGGCCTCGCCAAGCCGCTCGGCGTGCCGCAGCGCCAGCGCCTCGCGTTCGGCGGGCTGCTCGGACAGGGTGGCGAGTTCGCGTTCGTCGTGTTCAACGTGGCATCCGCGTCGAAGGTCCTCGACGGCCAGTGGATCCCGCTGCTGACCGCGGCCGTGGCGATCTCGATGGCCGCGACGCCGATCGTGATGATCGTGGCCGACCGGCTGGTCGCCGGCATCGCCCGCAAGGAACGGGACGACGACGTGATCGACGAACGCGCGCCGGTGATCATCGCGGGCTTCGGCCGCTACGGTCAGATCGTCCAGCGCATGCTGGCCAGCTCGGGCTATCCGGTGATCGTCCTCGACCACGACCCCGACCAGATCGAGCTGCTGCGGCGCTTCGGCGCCAAGGTCTTCTACGGCGACGCCACGCGTCTCGACCTGCTGCAGGCCGCCGGCGCGCGCGACGCGGCGCTGCTGGTGATCGCGATCGACGACGTCGACGACAGCATGCAGCTCGCGCGCGCGGCGACCGAGGCCTTCCCCAACCTGCGTATCCTGGCCCGCGCGCGCAACGTGCGGCACTGGCTGGAGCTGCGTGAGATCGGCATCGAACACGTCGAACGCGAGACCTTCGAGTCGGCGCTGCGCACCGCGCGGTCCGCACTGGAGGTCATGGGCATCCGGCCGTTCGAAGGGCGCCGCATCGCCGATCGCTTCCGGCGCTCGACGATCAAGACGCTCGAGGAGATGCTCCCCGAATTCCGCGACGAACAGAGGCTCGTGGCGCGCGCCCGCAGCGGTCGCGACGAGCTCGAGAAGATGCTGATCGACGACCGCGTGCGACGCGATGCGGACCATGGAAGCGGCTGGGGCCGCACGGTCGGTGGCCATCCCGACTGACGACGTCGCGACCGAAGTCACCGACGCGCGCCGCGCGACGGGCACCGCGGTGTGGGTGCTCGTCGTCCAGTGCCTGCTGGCGTTGTCGTGGACGCTGTACGTGCTGTTCCTGCCCGGCATGCTCGCGAAAGCCGGCGTCGAGCGACGCTGGTTCGTCTACGTGCTGATCGCCGACCAGGCGATCTTCGGCGCGTGCGACTGGGCGGCAGGCGCCTTCGCGGACCGCATCGGCGTCGTGTGGCGACGGCTGGGCCGCTTCATCACCGTCGTTGCGCTGCTGTCGTCGGCCGCCCTGCTGGCGATGCCGTGGGTCGCGACCGGCGGCAACGCGGCGCTGCTGCTCGGTGTGATCTTCGTCTGGGCCGGGACGTCGTCGGCGCTGCGCGCGCCGGTGTTCGCGCTGATCGGCCGCGTCCGCGAATCCGGCGGCTCGTCGAGCCGGCGGCGTGCGGGCATGGTGAGCATCGCGCTGGTCGGCATCAGTCTCGCGGGTGCGATCGGTCCGTACATCACGCTCCTCCTGAAGGCCGTCGATCCCCGCCTGCCGATCGCCGTCAGCGCGGCCTCGCTCGCGCTAGCCGGGTTGTGGGCGCTGCGTGCCGACGCAGCGCTGCCGCAGGCGGACGCGGTCGACCTCCGGCCCGATGCGCAAGCCCACCATCGCCGTCGCGCGTGGTCGCTGGCCGGGATCGTCATGCTCGCCAGCTTCGGCACCCAGCTCGTGACGGCGATCGTCGCGCAGCCGCTGCTGCAACGCTTCGTCGGCAACGACGCGGTCCTGTGGGCCACGGCGTTCTGGATCGGCTTCGCGATCGGACTCGTCCCCGGCGCCCGGGTCGCGGCGACCGACCTGTCGACCGGACGCCCATTGATCGGCGGGGCGGTCGCGCTGGTCGTCGCATGCGCCGCGTTCGCGATCGGCGTCGTCGGCGACGCGCTGGCCGTCTTCATCGCGGGCCTCACGCTGTCGGGCGCCGCGTGGGGCGTCTTCACCACCGTGGTCTTCACGAGCGCGGTGTCGCTGTCCGACGGCCGTGCGACGGTGCGCGGCGCCGGGACCGCGAGCGGCCTGCTGTTCTCGGCGATCGCGGTGGGCACACTGCTGCGACTCGCGCTCGTCGCCGCCGGGCTGACGCGCGACGCACTGGTCGTCTGGCTGCCCGACCTTGCATGGCTGAGTGCGAGCGCACTGCTCGTCCTCGTCGTCCGCAGGGTCTGGCGCCATCCGGTCGCAGCGGTGGCGTGAACGGCGCTCAGGTCTTCGGCGTCTCTTCCGGCCGCAGCGGCGGGTCCGCCTGCTCGATGTCGGCATACGACAGCGCCTTCAGCGACGTGAACTGGAGCGACCGGAAGAAGCCGCCGAAAGCCGAGTTGCAGCATCAACGGCCGCAGGAACGGCGACGCCTCGACGCCGATGCGGAACAGCGAGCCGCCGACGACGCACAGCGCGGACCCGACCGGCGGCAGCAGGTGCTGCGCCAGCGTGGCCGCCCGAGCGGCACGTTGATGAAGAAGATCCAGCGCCAGTGCCAGTCGGTGCTGATGAAGCCGCCGAGCGGCGGACCGAGGACGGGGCCGAGCTGCGCGAGTATCGTCAGGTACGACAGCAGCTTCACGAGATCGCTCTTCAACAGCACCAGCCGGCCGACCTGGATGAACACAGCCAGGCTCACCGGATACGATGTGAGCGCCAGCTTCAGCGCGATCAGCTTCTCCGCGAGGTCCCGCGCGATCACCGCAGCGACGTCGCGTTGATCAGCGGAAGCGTGAGGTTGGCGGGCAGACGCATGCTTCGGAGACGCGAGACGGCAGGGGTCGAGGGTAGCGCGGCGACCGGCTCTTCGATGTCACCCCGGCGCAGGCCGGGGCCCCATTTCGTGGCTCAGCGACCCACAAGCAACTTGGGTCCCGGCCTGCGCCGGGAGGTCAGGTCGAAGAGTTTCGACCTTCAATGAACCGTCCTCACAGCGCTATCCTCCCAACCCGCCATGGCCGACCCGCTCCGCATCATCGCCCACCTCGACATGGACGCGTTCTTCGCGTCGGTCGAGTTGCTGCGCTATCCGGAACTGCGCGGCCGGCCGGTGGTCGTCGGAGGCGGTCGCCGCCATCGACCCGAGGAGGTCGTCGACCCGGTCACCGGTACCGCGACCCGGCAGTTCGCGACGCTCGACGGTTACGTCGGCCGCGGCGTGGCGACGACTGCCAGCTACGAGGCGCGCGAGTTCGGCGTGCACTCGGCGATGGGGCTGATGAAGGCAGCGAAGCTCGCGCCGCAGGCGATCCTGCTGCCCAGCGACTTCGATGCGTATCGCGAGCAGTCGCACCGCTTCAAGGCTGCGGTCCGTTCGATCGCGCCCGAGGTCGAGGACCGCGGTATCGACGAGATCTACATCGACCTGAGCGACGTCGTGCAGCCCGATCCGTCGACCCGTGCCGGGTCCTTCGACCGCGCCGCGATCGAACG
>JBBRRW010000190.1:0-6572 GCA_038245975.1 Burkholderiales bacterium | reverse complement strand
CCGCCGCCGATGGCCTGCACGCGCGCGTCGCGCGACATCCGCTCGATCGCGGTCTCGCGGATGAAGCCCATGCCGCCGTGGAACTGCAGGCAGTCGTACATGACTTCGTTGACCAGCGTGCCGCACAACGCCTTGATCATCGATACTTCCTTCGTGACGCTCTGACCCTGGGCGTCGCGCCACGCGGTGTTGTAGACCAGCGCCTTCGCCGCCTCGACCTGCGACGCGCGCATCGCGAGCCGCTGGCGGATGGTCTGCTTGTCCCACAGCGACGAGCCGAACGCGTTGCGCTGCGTGACCCATGCCAGCGCCAGCTCGATCGCCCGCGACGCCTCGCCCATGGCCTGCGCGCCGAGCACGATGCGCTCGTTCTGCAGGTTCTTCATCAGCGCGTAGAAGCCCTTGTGTTCCTCGCCGAGCAGGTTGGCGGCGGGGATGCGACAGTTCTCGAAGACCAGCTCGGCCGTGTCGCTCGACAGCCAGCCGGTTTTCTTCAGCGGCCGCGCGACGGTGAAGCCCGGCGTGCCCTTGTCGACGATGAACATCGACACCATGCGGTTGCGACCCGCGCGATTGATGTCCGCTCCACCGGTCTTCGCGGCCACGAAGTAGACGTCGCCGTAGACGCCGTTGGTGATGAACATCTTCGATCCGTTCAGCACCCACGCGGCGTCGTCGCCCTCTCCATCCCGTACGGCGGTGGTCCGCATCCCGGCGAGGTCGGAGCCGGCGTCGGCCTCGGTCATCGCGACGGCGGCGATGCACTTCCCCGCGATGATGTCCGGCATGTAGCGGTCGCGCTGTGCGGGCGTGCCGCCGTGGAACAGGTGCGGGCTCGCCATGTCGGTGTGGACGAGCACCGTGATCGCGAAGCCGCCGTAGCCCGAGCGGCCGAGCTCTTCCGCGAGTACGACGGTGGCCAGCGTGTCGAGTTCGCTGCCGCCGTGGCGGCTGTCGTAGCGGATGCCGAGCAGTCCGAGCGCGCCCATCTCCTGCAGGACGGCACGCGGGGTGAATCCGTCTTCCTCCCACTGGTCGGCGTACGGCAGCACGCGGTCGGCGATGAAGCGCCGGATCGTCGTGCGCAGCATCTCGTGCTCGGGCGTGAAGTAGGGGTAGGACGCGGTCGCGGCCTGCAGGGCGAGGGGAGCGTTCATCGAGATCCTTTCAGGAAGCGGAGGCGAGGGGCCGCGCTCACGGGCGATTCTTCCGCAGGTTGCGCGACACCCTGCCGATGTAGAGGGCTACGCTGGCGGACACCAGCGGCTTGCCGGGGACGGTGAACGGCCCGCAGATCGTGCCGGCGGCGACGGAATTCACCGCACCGTGCGACAGGCGCTTCGCGAAGCGGCTCAGGTCGATCGCGTTGCGCAGCAGCTTCTCGTCGGCGCTCTTGTCGGTGATGAATTCGTGGATCAGCAGCAGCGCCCGTGGATGCCCCAGTCGCTCGGCTTCGCACAGGACCCCGGTGCACGCCGTCAGCAAGCCGTAGCGGATGTCCTTGAGCGGCGGGTCGCCCTCGACCCGTGGTCCGAGCATGGCGGTCACCAGTCGAACGACGCCGGCAAGCTCGCTGGATCGGGGGTCTGTCACGCAGGCATCTGCGGCCGCCGCGAGCGTGTCGCCGACGGTCTCGCCGAACGGCTGGTCGGCCCGGGCGACGACGACGCCCAGATAGGCGCCCTGCGCGTCCTCGGCGTGGATCGCGAGGTCGAATTGGGCGGATTCGCCCGCGACCGCGTCGATCGCGAAGTTCGCCCCGGGTTCGCCCCACCATGTCGACACCTTGCCGAAGTCGTCGTGGCGTTTGAGCGCGGCAGCGAGTTCCTTCGGCAGATCGACACTGTCGCCTTCGAGCCATGCCCGCGCCACCTCGAGTGCGCCGCGGCCATCGGCCCACTGGTTGGCGTTCCTGGGCGGTGCCTCGGTCTCCCACTCCACGAGCGACGTGACGGGCGTCTGGTTCTTGCGGATCGGCAAACGACTCTCCGGTGGCGGGACGGGCGCGACGGCGACGGGCCGTCAGTATATGCCGACGAGCCTAACAAACGTTTGGTAGACTGCAACCCCGCCTGCACCCTTGCGGCAACCACCTTCCCCATGCTCGCCAGATCCCGATCCTCCCTCGCAGTCGAACCGGCAACCGCCAGCGACGGGCGGGCGCTGATCCTGGACACGGCGGCCCGGCTGTTCCGTCAGGACGGCTATGCCGCCACGTCGCTGCGCGACATCGCGCAGGCCTGCGGCATGCAGGCCGGCAGCCTTTACTACCACTTCGCGTCCAAGGACGAGATCATCGGTGAGGTGCTGCGGATCGGCGTCGAACGCGTGTCCGAAGAAGTACGCCGCGCCGTGGCTGCCCTGCCGCCCGACGCCGACGCGCGCGCGCTGCTGCACACGGCGGTGCGCGCGCATCTGTCGGCGCTGCTCGAGCTGCACGACTACACGTCGGCCAACGTCCGCATCTTCGGCCAGGTCCCGGCGTCGGTCCGCGAGCGCCACGTCGCCACGCGCGACGCATACGAACGCTTCTGGACCGCCTTGCTGAAGCGCTGCGCGCGGGTCGGCGGCTGGAATCCGCAGCGCAACCTGAAGCTCGTGCGTCTCTTCCTGATCAACGCGCTCAACGGGTCGCTGGAGTGGTTCACCGAAGGTCGTTCCACCGTCGAGCAGCTGACGCACGAACTGACCGAGCTGATGCTCGATGGACTCGATGCACGGGCGCCGGTCACGAAGCCCCGCGCGCGGGCGATCGTCCGATGAAGACGCAGGTCGATCCGCGATCCGCGATCTTCGCGCGCAATGCCGCGAGCTACGCGACGCTGATCGACCAGCTGCGCGAGCGCATGGCGTGGTCGCTCGCCGGCGGCGGCGAGAAGCTGCGCGCGCGCCATCTCGACCGCGGCAAGGTGCCGGTGCGCGACCGCATCGACCTGCTGCTCGATCCGGGCAGCGCGTTCGTCGAGCTGTCGGCGCTCGCCGGCTGGGGCCTGTACGACAACCAGGTCCCTGCGGCCGGCATCGTGACCGGCATCGGCAACGTGTCCGGCGTGCCGTGCATGATCATCGCCAACGACGCGACCGTGAAGGGCGGCAGCTTCTTCGAGGAGACCGTGAAGAAGCACGTGCGCGCGCAGGAGATCGCGTGGGAGAACCGGCTGCCGTGCCTCTATCTCGTCGACTGCGGCGGCGCCTACCTGCCCGAGCAGGACCGCGTGTTCCCCGACTACGGTCACTTCGGCACGAGTTTCTATCACCAGTGCCGCATGAGCGCCGACGGGCTGCCGCAGCTGTCGGCCGTGTTCGGCGGCTGCACGGCCGGCGGGGCCTACATCCCGGCGCTGTCGGACGAGTCGGTGATGGTCGAGGGCACGGGCCGCATCCACCTCGGCGGGCCGCCGATCGTCAAGGCCGCGATCGGCGAGGTGGTCGACGGCGAGACGCTTGGCGGCGCCGCGATGCATGCCCGCGTGTCCGGCGTGACCGACTACCTGGCGATGACCGAGCACGAGGCCCTGCAGAAGCTGCGCGACATCGTGGCGCAACTGAACTGGCCGGTCGCCACGCATGCGACGCGGCTGCCGGTCCGGCCGCCGCTGCATGACCCGGCCGAGATCGCCGGGATCGTCGGCATGGATCTCAAGCAGCCGTTCGCTGTCCGCGAGGTGATCATGCGGCTCGTCGATGCGAGTGCCCTGCAGGAGTTCAAGCCCGAGTACGGCGCGACGCTGGTCTGCGCATTCGCGCATCTGCACGGCTATCCGGTTGGCATCGTCGCGAACAACGGCGTGCTGTTCTCCGAGTCGTCGATGAAGGGCGCGCACTTCATCGAGCTGTGCAACCAGCGCCGCATCCCGCTGCTGTTCCTGCAGAACATCACCGGTTTCATGGTCGGCACCGAGGCCGAGCGGGGCGGCATCGCGAAGCACTCGGCGAAGCTGGTGTACGCGGTCGCGACGGCCCGCGTGCCGCGCTTCACGGTGCTGATCGGCGGCAGCTACGGCGCCGGCAACTACGGCATGTGCGGCCGCGGCTTCGCGCCGCGCTTCCTGTTCGCGTGGCCGAACAGCCGCATCGCGACCATGAGTCCCGACGTCGCGAGCACGGTGCTGATGGAACTGCGGCGCGGTTCGCTGAAAGGCGACGGCGACGCCGCATCGCTGAAGACCCTCGAAGCGGAGACGCGACGGCAGTTCGAGACGCAGAGCGATCCGTACTACGCGACCGGCCGGCTGTGGGACGACGGCCTGATCGAGCCGGCGCAGACGCGCGACGTGCTGGGGATCTGCCTGCAACTGGCCGACGCGAGCACGCCGCGCTTCGCAGGCCAGACTCCGGTGTACCGGATGTGACGGCCGTGTTCTCGACGATCCTCATCGCCAACCGCGGCGAGATCGCGTGCCGCGTGATGCGCACCTGCAGGCGCCTCGGCATCCGCACGATCGCCGTGTATTCCGACGCCGACGCCCAGGCCCGTCACGTGCGCGAGGCCGACGAGTCCGTACGGATCGGACCGGCGCCGGCCCGCGAATCGTATCTCGACACGGCGGCGATCATGCAGGCCGCGATCGAACGCGGTGCGCAGGCGATCCATCCCGGCTACGGCTTCCTCTCCGAGAAGCTCGAGTTGCTCGATGCCTGCGCGGCGGCCGGCATCGTGTTCATCGGGCCGCATCGCGACGCCATCGCGCGCATGGGGTCCAAGATCGAGAGCAAGCGCATCGCGCGCGCGGCCGGCGTGCCGTGCGTGCCCGGTTACGACGGCGACGATCAGGGTGACGCGGTGCTGCACGACGCTGCGCTGGGTATCGGCTTTCCGCTGCTGATCAAGGCCAGCGCCGGCGGCGGCGGCAAGGGCATGAAGCGGGTCGATGCGCCCGCGACCTTCGTCGCGCAGTTGCAGGCGGCGCGCGGCGAAGCGCTCGCCGCGTTCGGCGACGGCCGGGTCCTCCTCGAGCGCTGCATCCAGCGCCCGCGGCATCTGGAAGTGCAGCTACTCGGCGATCGGCACGGCGGACTGGTGCATCTGTTCGAGCGCGAGTGTTCGATCCAGCGCAACTACCAGAAGGTGATCGAGGAAGCGCCGGCGCATCGACTGTCCGAAGCGGTCCGCGGCCGGCTGTTCGATGCCGCGCTGCTGCTCGGCGACGCCATCGGCTACGACTCGACCGGCACCGTCGAATTCGTCCTCGATGCCGACCACGCGAGTCCCGCCGAGGCGGAGCCCTGGTTCCTCGAGATGAACACGCGGCTGCAGGTCGAGCATCCGGTGACCGAGCTGACGACCGGCATCGACCTGGTCGAGCAGCAGATCCGCAGCGCGCGCGGCGACCGGCTGGCGTTCGCGCAGGCCGACGTGCGGTGCAGCGGCTGGGCGATCGAGGCGCGCATCAACGCCGAGGTGCCCGACGACGACTTCCGCGCGTCGTTCGGCCCGATCACCGGCTACGAAGAGCCGGTCGCGACCGGCCTGCGCATCGACAGCGGCATCGACGGGCTCAGCACGGTGACCCCGCACTACGACTCGATGCTCGCGAAGGTCATCGCGTTCGGCGCGACGCGGCCGGTGGCGCGCGAGCGCCTGCGGGAAGGCATCGGCGCCCTGCGCATCGAGGGTGTGCAGACCAACCAGGGCCTGCTGCTCGACATCGCGGCGCATGCGGCGTTCGATGCGGTGCTGACCACGCGCTTCCTGCCGGACGCCTTTCCCGGCGGCTGGCACGACACCGTCGAGCGGGCCGCCGAGGGAGTCGCGGCTGCAGCCGCCGCGTGGTTCTTCGCTGCGGCGCGCAGCAGCGCGTCCGATCTCCCGCTGTCCGCGCTGGCCGGCTTTCGCCTGACCGCGCCTGCGGGTCGGCGAGCCCGGGCCACGGTCCTCATCGGTGACGGCGGCGGCGACGCTATCCGGACCGTGGTGGTCGAATGCCTGGGTCCGCGCGGCGTCGTATGCCACGTGGACGGCACGGCCCATCGCGTCGACGGTGACCGGCTGTCGGTCACGGCGAACGGGCGTCGCTACCGGACGACGGTGCGCGACGAGAGGGTCGAACTGTGGTGCGAAGGACGCTGGCAGTCGTCGCGCGCGATCGCGGCGGTCGGCGCGAAGAGCGGGGGCGACGACACCGTCGACGCGAGCGACCATGTCGTCGCCGACCTGCCCGGGGTCGTCACGCAGATCTTCGTCGCGGAAGGAGCGGCCGTGACCGCGGGCATGCCGGTGATCGTCGTCGAGGCGATGAAGCTCTTCCACACCCTGCTCGCGCCCCGCGACGGCGTGGTCGCCGCAGTTCCTGTCGCGATCGGAGCGACGGTCCACCGCGGCGCGATGCTGATCGAGCTGGTGCCCGTGGAAAGTTGAGCGGTTGCCGGTGGCGGGCAAAGCGGTCGGCTTCCGTCCGGCTTTCGGAGGGGCTGCGCCTGATCAAGTCGCTGCACTCGGAACGAGGCCGTGCGGCGGCGATGGAAGGCGGCCAACCGGCGCTGGGCAGCACGCCGATCGACCGTCCTCGGCGCCGTCCGCTACGGCGCCGTCGCCTCCACCTTGACCGAGGCGAACCAGGCCGACAGGTTGG
>JBBRRW010000189.1:0-6614 GCA_038245975.1 Burkholderiales bacterium | reverse complement strand
CGACATCACAGAACCCTTCAAGACAGGAACTTCCATGCCCGCCATCTACAACCCGCCGCTGCGCGACATGCGCTTCGTCATGCACGAGCTGCTCGACGTCACGGCGTCGCTGAACGAAGTCCCGGCCTATGCCGACATCGACGCCGAAACGATCGACCAGGTCCTCGAAGAGGCCGGCAAGTTCTGCGCGGAGGTGCTGCTGCCGCTGAACCTGTCGGGCGACCAGGAAGGCTGCCACTTCGATGCCGCCGCGCACACGGTCACGGTGCCGAAGGGTTTCAAGGCGGCCTACCAGCAGTACCGCGACGGCGGCTGGCCGTCGCTGTCGGCCGACCCCGAGTTCGGCGGGCAGGGCCTGCCGCACCTGATCGAGATCGCGTTCTCGGAGATGAAATACGCGACCAACCAGGCGTGGACGATGTACCCGTCGCTCGCGCACGGCGCGTACACCGCGCTGCTGGCGCACGGTACCGACGAGCAGAAGAAGCTCTACCTGCCGAAGATCACGTCGGGCGAATGGCTGGGCACGATGTGCCTGACCGAGTCGCATTGCGGTACCGACCTCGGCATGCTGCGCACGAAGGCCGAGCCGCAGCCCGACGGCAGCTACCGCATCACCGGCAACAAGATCTTCATCTCGGCCGGCGAACACGACATGGCCGACAACATCGTCCACCTCGTGCTCGCGCGGCTGCCCGACGCCCCGTTGGGCTCGAAGGGCATCTCGCTGTTCGTGGTGCCGAAGTTCCTGCCGAAAATTGAAAATGCGGGCGCCGACGAAACGGTTTCGTGCGGCGAGCGCAACCCGATCTTCTGCGGCGCCATCGAACACAAGATGGGCATCCACGGCAACGCGACCTGCCAGCTCAACCTCGACGGTGCCGCCGGCTGGATGGTCGGCGCGCCGAACAAGGGACTGGCCGCGATGTTCGTGATGATGAACGGCGCGCGCCTCGGCGTCGGCGTGCAGGGCCTCGGCCTGACCGACATCGCGTACCAGAACGCGGCGGCCTACGCGAAGGACCGCATCCAGGGCCGTTCGCTGACCGGCCCCAAGTCGCCCGATCAGCAGGCCGACCCGATCATCGTGCATCCCGACGTGCGCAAGATGCTGCTGACCGCGCGCGCCTATGCCGAAGGCGGCCGCGCGTTCGCGACCTGGGTCGCGTTGCAGAGCGACCTGCTGCATCACCCCGACGAAGCGGTGCGGAAAGACGCCGACGACATGATGGCGTTGATGACGCCGATCGTGAAAGCGTTCATGACCGACAACGGCTTCAGCGCGGCCTCGGGCTGCCTGCAGGTGTTCGGCGGCCACGGCTACATCGCCGAGTGGGGCGTCGAGCAGATGGTCCGCGACGCGCGCATCAACATGATCTACGAGGGCACCAACACCATCCAGGCGCTCGACCTGCTGGGTCGCAAGATCCTGTCGGACAACGGCGCCAAGATGAAGAAGTTCGGCAAGATGGTCCAGGACTTCGTCGAGGCCGAAGGCACCAACGAAGCGATGGCCGAGTTCGTCAATCCGCTGGCCGACATCGGCGACAAGACCACCAAGCTGACGATGGAACTGGGCATGAAGGCCTTCCAGAGCCCCGACGAAGTCGGTGCCGCGGCGGTCGACTACCTGCGCGTCGTCGGGCACCTGATCTATGCGTACTTCTGGGCGCGCATGGCGAAGATCGCGCTGGAGCAGGAAGCCGGCGGCGACCCGTTCTACCGCGCGAAGCTGGCCACGGCGCGTTTCTACTTCGCGAAGCTGTTGCCGGAGACGGCGACGGCGATCCGCGCGGCACGGGCGGGGTCGAAGGTGTTGATGGAGCTGGAAGCCGAGCTGTTCTGACGAGTAGTTCGCTCGGTCTGCCCCTCCCCATACGAGGGGGAGGTTGGGAGAGGATGGGCTCAGCCAGCCCTTTCATTCCTTTGAACCCGCGGTCGGCCGGTATGCCGACAGCGTCCGGCAGGCGGTGCGCATGCGCTCCGAAACCCCTGCCAGACTCCCCTTCCCGGCCCTCCCCTTGAAGGGGAGAGTGAGATCAGATGAAACCCGTTAAACGAATCGCCATCCTCGGTGCCGGCATCATGGGTGCGCAGATCGCTGCCCACTGCATCAACGCCCGCGTCCCGGTCGTGCTCTTCGACCTGCCGAAGCCCGGCGACCCGAACGCCATCGCACAGAAGGCGGTCGACGGCCTGAAAAAGCTCAGCCCCGCGCCGCTCGGCCGCGCCGCCGATGCCTCGCTGATCGTCGTCGCCAACTACGACGACGACCTCGAAGCGCTCCGGTCATGCGACCTCGTCATCGAGGCGATCGCCGAGCGGCTCGACTGGAAGCACGCCCTGTACGAGAAGGTCGCGCCGTTCATCGCGCCGGACGCGATCTTCGCGTCGAACACGTCGGGGCTGTCGATCACGTCGCTGTCCGACGGCATGCCTGAAGCATTGAAGCGTCATTTTTGCGGCGTGCATTTCTTCAACCCACCGCGCTACATGCACCTGGTCGAGCTGATCCCGACGGCTGCTACGGACCCGGCGATCCTCGACCGCCTCGAGACCTTCCTCACCAGCACGCTCGGCAAGGGCGTGGTGCGCGCGAAGGACACGCCAAACTTCATCGCGAACCGGGTCGGTATCTTCTCGATGCTGGCGACGATGCACGAGGCCGAGAAGTACGACCTCCCGTTCGATGTCGTCGACGACCTGACCGGCGCGAAGATGGGCCGCGCGAAGTCGGGCACCTTCCGCACGGCCGACGTGGTCGGGCTCGACACGATGGGCCACGTCGTGAAGACGATGCAGGACCATCTGCACGACGACCCGTTCGCGGTGCTGTACGCGACGCCGCCCGCACTGGCCGCGCTGATCGCGAAAGGCGCGCTCGGATCGAAGACCGGTGCGGGCTTCTACACGAAGGTCGGGCGCGACATCCAGCGGCTCGATCCGAAGACCGGCGAGTACGTCCCGGGCGGCGGCAAGGCCGACGAGACGGTGGCCCGCATCCTGAAGAAGCCGGCCGCCGAGCGCCTCAAGCTGCTGCACGAATCGAAGTCGCCGCAGGGCCAGTTCCTGTGGGCCATCCTGCGCGACAGCTTCCACTACATTGCCGTCCACCTGGCCGACATCGCCGACAACGCGCGCGACGTCGACTTCGCGATGCGCTGGGGCTTCGGTCAGAAGCTCGGGCCGTTCGAGCTGTGGCAGTCGGCCGGCTGGACCGCGGTCGCGGGATGGATCAGGGACGACATCGACGCGGGCCGCGCGCTGTCGTCGGCACCGCTGCCGGCGTGGGTGTTCGAAGGTCCGGTCGCCGAGCGGGGCGGCGTGCATCAGGGCGAGGGTTCGTGGTCGCCGAAGACCCAGTCGTTCGTCGGGCGGTCGACCCTGCCGGTCTACGAACGACAGGTCTATCGCGCGTCGTTGCTGGGCGAGGCCGTCACCGTTGGTGGCAACCTCCCGTCCGACGGCACGACCGCGTTCGAGGACGAGTCCGCGCGCCTCTGGACGCTCGATCGCAGCGGCATGGACGACGTGCTGATCGTCTCGTTCAAGACCAAGGGCGGCGTCATCGGACCGGGCGTCATCGCCGCGCTGGTCAAGGCCGTGGCGATCGCCGAGTCCGACTACCAGGGTCTCGTGCTGTGGAGTCCCGGCCAGTTGCGCGACGAGCCGTTCTCGTACGGCGCCGACCTGCAGGCGATGCTGCCGGTGTTCATGTCGGGCGGTATCGCGGCGATCGGCCCCGAAGAAAAGAAGCTGCAGGACGCGATGCTCGCGCTGCGCTATGCGCACGTGCCGACGGTCGCCGCGATCGCCGGCATGGCGCTCGGCGGCGGTTGCGAAGTGGCGATGTACTGCGCGCGGCGGGTCGCGAGCCTCGAGACCTACATGGGTCTGGTCGAGGTCGGCGTCGGCCTGTTGCCGGGCGGCGGCGGCCTGGCCTACGGCGCGCGTCGCGCGGCCGAGGAACAGACGGCGGCGCCGGACAGCTACCTGCTCGACTACGTGAAGAAATACTTCACGCATGCCGCCACGGCGGCGGTCTCGAAGAGCGCCATCGAAGCGAAGCAGATGGGCTACCTGCTCGACGCCGACCGCATCGTCTTCCATCCGCACGACCTGCTCGGCGCCGCGATCCGCACCGCGCAGGCGATGCACGCCGCCGACTTCCGTCCGCCGCTTGCGACCCCCTTCCCGGTGATCGGCCGCAGCGGCATCGCGACCATCACCGCCCAGCTCGTCAACCTGCGCGACGGCGGCTTCGTCTCGGCGCACGACTTCCACATCGGCAGAACCATCGCCGAGGTGCTGTGCGGCGGTGACGTGGAGTCGGGGTCGCTGGTCGACGAGGAATGGGTGATGGCGCTCGAGCGCAAGGGCTTCATGGGGTTGCTCGGGCATCCGAAGACGCAGGAACGCATCATGGGGATGATGCAGACCGGCAAGCCGGTGCGGAATTGAAGCGCGCCATGCGCTGCGTCCTCGTGTCCCCTCTCGCGGTCGCGCGCGGCGAAGTCTCCGCGGTGCGCGACTGCCGCGAGCCACAGCGCACGTCCGCGCACGGCCTCATCGCAAGCGTGGTCGCGGACGACCGGAGCCACGCATGACCGACCGCACGACCTTCGACCATTTCACGCCGATCCGCGTGCGATATTCGGAGATCGACGCACAGGGCATCGTCTTCAACGCGCACTACCTCACCTACTACGACATCACGATCACCGAGTACCTCCGGGTGCTCGGCTACGACTACGACGGGATGGTCCGCTCGACCGGCCTCGACTTCCATCTCGTCAAGGCGCTGGTCGAATACCGGAGGCCGATCGCGAAGGATGCGGAGATCGAGGTCGGCATCGCGGTCGGGCGTATCGGGACCTCGAGCCTGACCTGGGCCCTGGCGATCTTCGGGAAGGACGACGACGAGGTGCTGGCGACCGGCGAGATCGTATGGGTCTGCTCGAAGGTCGGCGCACACAAGTCGCATCCGTTGCCGGCCTCGTTGCTGGAGTTGCTGGGGAAGCGGCCATGACGTGCGCTGCACGGCGACCAGGGCAGTTCGCCCGCCGTCTCCCTCCTCCGTCCAGCGGAGCGATCGAAGTAGCTGGAACGCGGGGATGGGGTCGACCCCATCCCCTCCCCAATCCTCCCCTTGAAAGGGAGGGCGTGAAATGAACCCGCGAAGGCCAGCCATGACCAGACAACTCACCGACGCCTACATCGTCGCCGCCACGCGCACCCCGATCGGTAAGGCGCCGCGCGGCATGTTCCGCAACGTGCGCTCCGACGACCTGCTGATCCGCGTGATGCAGTCGGCCTTGTCGCAGGTACCGTCCCTCGACCCGGCGGTCATCGAGGACGCCATCGTGGGCTGCGCGTTCCCCGAGGGCGAGCAGGGGCTCAACATGGCGCGCATGGCGGTGCTGATGGCGGGCCTGCCGAACACCATCGGCGGCGCGACCGTGAACCGCTATTGTGCGTCCGGGCTGACCGCGCTGGCGATGGCCGCCGATCGCATCCGCGTCGGCGAAGCCGACGCGATGATCGCGGCCGGCGCCGAGTCGATGAGCATGGTGCCGATGATGGGTCACTGGCCGTCGATCAACGCCATCGCCGTCAAGGACGAGAACGTCGGGATGGCCTACGGCATGGGCCTCACGGCCGAGAAGGTCGCGACGCAATGGAAGGTCTCGCGCGAGGACCAGGATGCGTTCTCGCTGGCCTCGCACCGGAAGGCCATCGCGGCCCAGGCGGCCGGCGAGTTCAGGGGCGAGACCACCGCGGTCGAAATCGTGGAGCGCTTCCCCGACCTGTCGTCGCAGACGGTCGACGTGAAGACCCGTAGCGTCGACACCGACGAAGGTGCGCGCGCCGACACCAGCCTCGAGGTCCTGGGCAAGCTGCGTCCGGTGTTCGCGGCCAAGGGCAGCGTGACGGCCGGCAACAGCTCGCAGACCTCGGACGGCGCGGGCGCGCTGCTGGTCGTGTCCGAGAAGGTCCTCAAGCAGTTCGACCTGCAGCCGCTGGCGCGCTTCGTGTCGTTCGCGCTGCGCGGCGTGCCGCCCGAGATCATGGGCATCGGCCCGAAGTTCGCGATCCCGGCGGCGTTGAAGGCCGCCGGCCTGGCGCAGCAGGACATCGACTGGATCGAACTCAACGAAGCGTTCGCGGCGCAGTCGCTCGCGGTGATGCGCGACCTCGACCTCGACCCGGCGAAGGTCAACCCCATCGGCGGAGCGATCGCCCTCGGTCATCCGCTCGGCGCGACGGGTGCCATCCGCTCGGCGACGGTGGTGCACGCGCTGCGCCGGCGACAACTGAAATACGGGATGGTCACGATGTGCGTCGGGACGGGGATGGGCGCGGCGGGAATCTTCGAGCGGATGTGAGCTTGGTTCCCCGCCCGCCGAAGCACCATCCAGTGCGTGAATCGATCGACCCGGAACGAGCACCATGACCAACACCCTGCCCCGTATCGCGCCGCTCGAACCGCCGTTCGAAGGCGATCTCGGCGCGCTGCTGACGAAGCTGACACCGCCGTCGGCGCCGAACGTCCTCGCGCTCTTCCGCGTGCTGGCACACAACCCGCGCCTCACCGAACGCATGATGTCGACCGG
>JBBRRW010000188.1:0-6670 GCA_038245975.1 Burkholderiales bacterium | reverse complement strand
TATCCGTCCCGCCATCAACGCCGGCATCTCGGTGTCGCGCGTCGGTGGAGCCGCGCAGACCAAGGTCATCAAGGGCCTGTCGGGCGGTATCCGGACCGACCTCGCGCAGTACCGCGAGCTTGCCGCGTTCGCGCAGTTCGCGTCGGACCTCGACGAAGCGACCCGCAAGCAGCTCGACCGCGGCGCACGCGTGACCGAACTGCTGAAGCAGGCGCAGTACTCGCCGCTGCCGGTGTCGCTGATGGCCGTGTCGCTGTTCGCGGTCAACAAGGGTTACTTCGACGACCTCGAGATCAAGCAGGTGCTGCCGTTCGAAGCGGGTCTGCACAAGTCGCTGAAGGCCAAGAACGCGGCGTTGCTCGAGAAGATCGATACGACGAAGGTGCTCGACAAGGACTCGGAAAGCGAGCTCGCATCGGCTATCGCCGAGTTCAAAAAATCAGGGAGCTACTGACGTAGCTAGGAACGAACCGAGACTGCGCGTCGTGCAGTCTCGTCTTTTGAGTTAAGGACACCTGATGGCAGCCGGTAAAGAGATCCGCGGCAAGATCAAGAGCGTCGAGAACACCAAGAAGATCACGAAGGCGATGGAGATGGTCGCCGCGTCCAAGATGCGCAAGGCGCAGGATCGCATGCGCAAGGCGCGCCCATACGCGGACAAGGTCCGCAACATCGCCGCGCATCTGAGCCAGGCCAACCCCGAGTTCACGCATCCGTTCATGGTCGCGCACGACGACGCGAAGGCGGTGGGCTTCATCGTCATCACGACCGACAAGGGCCTGTGCGGCGGCCTGAACACGAACGTGCTGCGCGCGGTGACCGCGAAGATCCGCGAGCTCCATGGCCAAGGCATCGATCCGCAGGCCGTCGCGATCGGCAACAAGGGTCTCGGCTTCCTGTCGCGCATCGGCGTGAAGGTGGTCGCGCATGCGACGCATCTAGGCGACGCGCCGCATCTCGAGAAGCTGATCGGCCCGGTCAAGGTGCTGCTGGATGCGTACGCCGACGGCAAGCTGAAGGCGATCTATCTCTGCTACAACAAATTCATCAGCGCGATCGCGCAGCAGCCGACGGTCGAGCAGTTGCTGCCGCTGTCTTCGGAGCACATGCAGCAGACGGCCGACGAGAAGAAGGCCTACGCGTGGGACTACCTGTACGAGCCCGATGCACAGAGCGTGATCGAGTTCCTGATGGTCCGCTACGTCGAGGCGCTGGTGTTCACCGCGGTGTCCGAGAACATGGCGTCCGAGCAGTCGGCGCGGATGGTGGCGATGAAGGCCGCGACCGACAACGCGGGTAGCGTGATCGGCGAACTGAAGCTGGTCTACAACAAGACGCGCCAGGCCGCGATCACGACGGAGCTGAGCGAGATCGTCGCGGGGGCTGCGGCGGTTTGACGGCTGTCACCCCGGCGAAGGCCGGGGCCCGATCGTGATTGGGCAATATTAGGTCCCGGCCTTCGCCGGGATGACATGATCAGCGTGAACGATAAGGGACGATATGAGTGCAGCAACGATGGATATGAACGAGACCCAGACGAAGGCCCACACCGAAGGCAAGATCGTCCAGTGCATCGGCGCGGTGGTCGACGTGGAGTTTCCGCGCGGCGACATGCCGCACATCTACGACGCGCTGAAGATGGACGGTTCGGCGTTGACGCTCGAAGTGCAGCAGCAGCTCGGCGACGGGGTCGTCCGGTGCATCGCGCTCGGCTCGTCCGACGGCCTGCGTCGCGGCATGATGGTCAAGAACACCGGCATGGGCATCTCGGTGCCGGTCGGCCTGGGCACGCTCGGCCGCATCATGGACGTGCTCGGCAACCCGATCGACGAAGTCGGTCCGATCAAGGCGGACACGTTCGCCACGATCCACCGCAAGGCCCCGGCCTACGACGAGCTGTCGCCGTCGCAGGACCTGCTGGAAACCGGCATCAAGGTCATCGACCTGATTTGCCCGTTCGCCAAGGGCGGCAAGGTGGGGCTGTTCGGCGGCGCCGGCGTCGGCAAGACCGTCAACATGCTGGAGCTGATCAACAACATCGCCAAGGAGCACTCGGGCCTGTCGGTGTTCGCGGGCGTCGGTGAGCGCACTCGCGAAGGCAACGACTTCTATCACGAGATGAAGGACGCCGGCGTCATCGACGCCGAGAACTTCGAGAACTCGAAGGTCGCAATGGTCTACGGCCAGATGAACGAGCCGCCGGGCAACCGCCTGCGCGTCGCGTTGACCGGCCTGACGATGGCCGAGCACTTCCGCGACGAGGGCCGCGACGTGCTGTTCTTCGTCGACAACATCTATCGCTACACGCTGGCCGGAACCGAAGTGTCCGCACTGCTGGGCCGCATGCCGTCGGCGGTGGGCTACCAGCCGACGCTGGCCGAAGAGATGGGCCGCCTGCAGGAACGCATCACGTCGACCAAGACCGGTTCGATCACGTCGATCCAGGCGGTCTACGTGCCGGCCGACGACCTGACCGACCCGTCGCCGGCGACGACCTTCGCCCACCTCGACTCCACCGTCGTGCTGTCGCGCGACATCGCCGCGCTGGGCATCTACCCCGCCGTCGATCCGCTCGACTCGACGTCGCGCCAGCTCGACCCGAACGTCGTCGGCGAGGACCACTACAACACGGCCCGCGCCGTGCAGGGCACGCTGCAGCGCTACAAGGAACTGCGCGACATCATCGCGATTCTCGGCATGGACGAGCTGGCGCCGGAAGACAAGCTGATCGTCGCGCGTGCGCGGAAAATCCAGCGTTTCCTGTCGCAGCCGTTCCATGTGGCCGAGACGTTCACCGGCGCGCCCGGCAAGTACGTGTCGCTGGCCGAGACCATCCGCGGCTTCAAGATGATCGTCGCCGGTGAACTCGATGCGTTGCCCGAGCAGGCCTTCTACATGGTCGGCACGATCGACGAAGCCATCGAGAAGTCGAAGAAGGTCAGCTGATCGATCGATGTCGAGATTGCGACGAAGCCCCACAACCCAACCAGCAGACCATGGCCAACACCATTCATGTCGATGTCGTCTCGGCCGAGGAATCGATCTTCTCGGGCGAGGCGGAGTTCGTCGCGCTGCCCGGCGAGTCGGGCGAGCTCGGCATCTATCCGAAGCACACGCCGCTGATCACGCGCATCAAGCCGGGTGCCGTCCGCATCCGCATCCCCGGCAAGTCCGAGGACGAGTTCGTGTTCGTCGCGGGCGGCATCCTCGAGGTGCAGCCCGACATCGTCACCGTGCTGGCCGATACGGCCATCCGCGGCGCCGACCTCGACGAGAGCAAGGCCGCCGAAGCCAAGAAGAACGCCGAAGAGGCGATGGTGAACGCCAAGAGCGACCTCGACCTTGCGCGCGCGCAGTCAGAACTGGCCGTCATGGCGGCACAGCTCGCGGCCATCCAGAAGCTGCGCCACAAACGCTAGGTCGCCACGGACGGTGTCGGGACTTCGCACTCGACCGCGTCCAGCCGCACGAACGAAACGGGACGCACGTCCCGGTTTGTGCCGAACGAACGAACGAACGAAGGTGATCGACCCTCGCTCGGTGTTCTTTTTGCGAAGCACGATCTTCGCGTTGACCATAGGCTCGACCATCGCAGGGCTGCTCGACGAAGACCGTCCGGGTATGCCGCCTAGCTCGGCCGCGTCACCGGTCGCCGAAGCGAAAGCCGCGGCAAAGCGCAAGGAGCCCGATGCCGAACCGCCCCGCGAATCGCAGGCGCGCCGGGTCGACGGCTACCAGCGCGATGCGGCGCGTCGCAGCTACTTTCGCAACACCCCCAGTTCTTCGACGGACCAACACCGCCGGTGCTGAAGTCGAGCGGTCCTGTCGATCCGAACCGATGCGAAGGGCGCGCCGACCAACCGGCGCGTGCTGCGCTCGAACGGTTTTCGCGACCTCGAACAGGTGGCGATGAAGGGCGTGCACGAGGCGTCGCCGTTGCCGATGCCGTATCCCGCCGTGCTCAGGGAGTGCGTGCCGAGTACGGCGAGACCTGGCTGTTCCGTGCCGACGGCCGCTATCAGATCCGCTCGCTCGCGGAGGCACAGCATTCAATCGACGAGTGATCGCGAAGGTCCCGCGGAATAAGGCGCGTCGCCGCGCGTACCTATCGCTGTCCCGAGCACCGCAGTACATTGCCACCAGGAGCGCCCAGAAGCGATCCATCAAACAGGGAGATCGGCATGACCTTGCGCGCTGTGTTCTCGTTGCTGTTGCTACTCGCGTCGACGTTCGTCGAAGCGAAGACCGTCAAGCAGGACTATCAGATCGACGGCGTCGATCCCGGCATCAGGCTGTTCGTGCGCAGCAAGATGGCCGAAGGCCAGACGCGCTTCACGGACGACAACATCGTGCTGTTCGTGCACGGCGCGACCTATTCGTCCACGCCCGACTTCGACCTCGACTACAAGGACTACTCGTGGGCCGATTGGATGGTCGACAAGGGCTATGTCGTCTATCTATTCGACAAACGCAATTACGGCTTCTCGTCGCGCGAGAAGGCGATGGACGAACCGGCTGCGAACAACCGGCCGGTGACGCGTTCCTATCTCGCGATCCGCGACATCGGCGCGGTGGTCGACCATTTGCGGAAGAAGCACAACGTCCAGCGCATCACGTTGATCGGGTGGTCATGGGGCGCGACGACGGCGGGCATGTACACGTCGCTCAACACCGAGAAGGTCAAGACGCTGGTGCTCTACGCGCCGGCGTATGCGTTGCCGACCCATACGAATCTCGGCGCGGGCTCGGGCTCTCAGAACAGGCGCAAGCCCTACGAATTCAACTACGCGCTCGGTGCCTACCGGTTGAGTCCGAAGGCCGCCAACGATGCGCGCTGGGACGGGGAGATCCCGGTCGAGGACAAGAGCCAGTACCGCGAGGAAGGCGTACGCGACGCCTTCGCGCTCGAAGCGCTGAAGACCGACCCCACCAGCGCCAACCGTAGTCCGCAGAGCCTGCGCGCGCCCAACGGCGTGCTCGAGGACAGCTTCATGCAGGCGACTGGTCGTCGGGTGTGGAACGCGTCGTCGATCTACGTGCCGACGTTGATCATCGGCGGCGAGTTCGACACGTGGTCATACGTCGAGGACCGCGAGTTACTGATGCGCGACCTCACCAACGCGCCAGTGAAGAAGAACGTGCTGATCCGGAACGCGACGCACTTCGTGCTGTTCGAGAAGCCTCGCTTCGAGTTCTTCAACGAGATCGCGAAGTTCCTGAAGGAGCAATCATGAGGATCCGGAACCTGTGGGCCGCGGCCCTCACCACGATGGCCGCATCGCTTCCGGCATTCGCGCACGGACCGAACGATCCGCCGCATCAGACTTGGGCCACAGGCGACTTCAAGCTCGAAAGCGGCGAGACGATTCGCGACTTCCAGATGTCGTACGTGACGCACGGCACGCTGAATGCGAAGAAGTCGAACGCGATCTTGATGACGGCGTCGATCGGCGGCAACCATCACCGCATCGACTACCTGATCGGACCGGGCCGCGCGCTCGACCCGGGCAAGTACTTCATCATCTGCACCGATGCGATCGGCAACGGGTTGACGACGTCGCCTTCGAACAGCAAGACGCAGCCCGGCATGGCGTTTCCGCGCTTCAACATCCGCGACATGGTCACCTCGTCGGCGAGGCTCGCGCGCGAGAAGTTCGGCATCGAGAAACTGGTGGCGGCCGTCGGCGCGTCGATGGGCGGCATGCAGACCTTGCAGCACGGCGTCAGCTATCCCGACGGCGCACTGAGCCTGATCGCGATCATTCCCCTGGGTCGCACGACTCCGTGGACCACCAACGCGCTCGAACTGACGCGTCAGGCGATCATGAGCGATCCGGCCTGGGACAACGGTAACTACGCGGTGGGTTCGCCGCCCGAGAAGGGTATGCGGATGTGGGCCCGCATCCTCTTCAGCGAGATCACTCGCACGCCCGAGTCGTTGCAGACCGACCTGCCGAACAACATGGACGCGATCGCGTGGCAGGCGGCGATCGCGGATGCGTCCTGGAAGCGGATGGATGCGCGTGACTGGGTCTACCAGACCTGGGCTTACGACCAACACAACGTCGGTACGACGCCGGGCTTCGGCGGGGACTACTTCAAGGCGCTGCGGTCGATCAAGGCGAAGACGCTGGTCCTCGCGGGTGAAGGCGATCTCCTCAACCCGGAGGCCAACGCGTTCGAGGCCGCTCAGTACATTCCGGACGCGCGCTACGTGAAGATCAAGACGAGGACCCCGATGGGTCACACGTCCGGTGCGGGTGCGACGGCGCCGGAGAACGAACTGCAGAACCGCGAGATCGGTGCCTTCCTCGACGTGGTCACCGATCACGGTCGCAGGCTGCAGTAGGGCCTCAGCAGATGCCGGTGTAGAAACGCAGCGGACATACGGCCTCGTAGCGTTCGTTGCCGCCGATCTCGACCTGCGCACCTTCGGTCACGCGACGCCCGGTGTCGTCCACCCGCATGTTGAACGTGGCCTTGCGCCCGCAGCGACAGACGGTCTTCATCTCCTCGAGATCGTCGGCGCGCGTCAGCAGTGCCCGTGACCCGGGAAACGGCTGGCCCTGGAAGTCGCTGCGGATACCGTAGCAGATGACCGGCACGCGCTCGACGTGCGCGAAGCGATGCAGGTCGCCTACCTGGATCTCGGTGAGGAACTGGGCCTCGT
>JBBRRW010000187.1:0-6674 GCA_038245975.1 Burkholderiales bacterium | reverse complement strand
TAGCGCGAATCCAGCGAGTTGTCGCGGTTGTCGCCCATCATGAAATAGTGGCCGGCCGGCACCTTGCAGGCCACCCCGTCGGCACTGTAGCGGCAGTTCTCGCGGAACGGAAATTGATTGCCGTCCTGACCTCCAAAAAAGGGCGTCGACTGAGGATTAATGAGGATGCCGTGCTCGACGTTGCCGAGCTTTTCCGTGAATTCCGGCGAGTAGCGACGCGCTTCCTCGTCGTAGAACCCGGGCGGAGGCGACGGCTGGGTCGGCACGAGCTGGCCGTTGAGGAAGAGCTGCTGGTTGCGGAACACGACATCGTCGCCCGGAATGCCGACGACGCGCTTGATGTAGTCGGTGCTCGGATCCTTCGGGAAGCGAAAGACCATCACGTCGCCGCGCTCGGGGTCGTGGTTCTGGACGATCTTCCTGTTGACGACCGGCAGCCTGATCCCGTAGTGGAATTTGTTGACCAGGATGAGGTCGCCGACGAGCAGCGTCGGCATCATCGATCCCGAGGGAATCTTGAACGGCTCGAACAGGAACGAGCGCAGCAGGAAGACGACGAGGATCACGGGGAAGAGCCCGGCCGTCCAGTCGAGCCACCAGGGCTGCAGGAGCAGCGCCTGCCGCGTCTCGGCGACGTTGTCGTCGACGCGGGTGATGCCCTGGCGTGTCAGTTGCTCGCGCCGAGCCGCGTCCTGCTGCTCGAAGGTCGCGACCGCAGCGCGGCGCTTCGGCGCGAAGTGGAAGCGCTCGGCGAGCCAGTAGACGAAGGTGACGACCGTGAGGGTGAAGAGTACGAGAGAGAAGTTGCCCGACCACCGGTTGAAGTACCAGCCGAGGCCGAAGACGGCCAGGCACGCATAGAGCAAACCCGTCAGCAAACCCATCAATCGTCCACCTGGAGAATGGCCAGGAACGCCTCCTGCGGCACCTCGACGGAGCCGATCTGCTTCATGCGCTTCTTGCCGGCCTTTTGTTTTTCGAGCAGCTTCTTCTTGCGCGTGATGTCGCCCCCGTAGCACTTGGCGATCACGTTCTTGCGGAGGGCCTTGATTGTCTCACGCGCGATGATGTTGGCTCCGATCGCGGCCTGCACGGCAACGTCGTACATCTGCCGCGAAATCAGCTCGCGCATTTTCGAGACCACCGCCCGTGCCCGGTACTGGCTCTGGCTGCGGTGGACGATGATCGACAGGGCATCGACCTTCTCGCCGTTCAGCAGGATGTCGACCTTGACGACGTCGGCCGCTCGGTATTCCTTGAACTCGTAGTCCATCGACGCGTAGCCGCGCGACACGCTCTTCAGCTTGTCGAAGAAGTCGAGCACGATCTCGGCGAGCGGCATCTCGTAGGTCAGCAACACCTGGCGGCCGTGGTAGGCCATGTTCTTCTGCTCGCCGCGCTTCAGGTTGGCCAAGGTCATCACCGGGCCGACGTGCTCCTGCGGCATGTAGAGCTGCACGGTGACGATCGGCTCGCGGATCTCGGCGACCCGGCCGAGGTCGGGCATCTTCGACGGGTTCTCGATCTGGATCGTCTCGCCGCTGTTGAGCTGGACCTCGTAGACGACCGAGGGCGCGGTCGTGATCAGGTCCTGGTCGAACTCGCGCTCGAGCCGCTCCTGGACGATCTCCATGTGGAGCAGGCCCAGGAAGCCGCAGCGAAAGCCGAAGCCGAGCGCCTGGCTCACCTCGGGCTCGTAGCGCAGCGACGAATCGTTGAGCTTGAGCTTCTCGAGAGCGTCGCGGAGCTGGTCGTACTCGCTCGCCTCGGTTGGATAGAGGCCGGCGAAAACCTGCGGCTGGATCTCCTTGAACCCCGGCAGCGCCTCGGTCGCGACGCCGGCGTTGTTGGGGAGCTTCTTCTCGAGCGTGATCGTGTCGCCGACCTTGGCCGCCTGCAACTCCTTGATCCCGGCGATCAGGAAGCCCACCTCGCCAGCCGAGAGTCGCTCGCGGGCGACCGATCGAGGCGTGAACACGCCGAGCTGGTCGGCGCCGTAGACCGCATCGCTGGCCATGAGCCGGATCCGCTCGCCGCGCAGAAGCTGGCCGTCGACGACCCGGACCAGCATGACGACGCCGACGTAGTTGTCGAACCACGAGTCGACGATCATCGCGCGCAGTGGCGCGTCGGGCTTGCCGCGCGGCGCAGGCATGCGGTGGACGACCGCTTCGAGTATCTCGTCGATGCCCTCGCCGGTCTTGGCGCTGCACGGGATCGCGTCGTCGGCATCGATGCCGATCACGTCCTCGATCTCGGCGCGGGCCCGTTCCGGGTCGGCCTGCGGCAGGTCCATCTTGTTGAGCACCGGCACGACCTCGACGCCGAGATCGAGCGCGGTGTAGCAGTTGGCGACGGTCTGCGCCTCGACGCCCTGGCTCGCGTCGACGACGAGCAAGGCGCCCTCGCACGCCGAGAGCGAGCGGCTGACCTCGTACGAGAAGTCCACGTGGCCCGGCGTGTCGATCAGGTTGAGCTGGTAGGTTCGGCCATCGAGCGCGGTGTAGCTCAGCGCGGCGGTCTGCGCCTTGATGGTGATGCCGCGCTCTCGCTCGATGTCCATCGAGTCGAGCACCTGCGCTTCCATTTCGCGGTCCGAGAGACCGCCGCAGCGCTGGATCAGGCGGTCGGCAAGCGTCGACTTGCCGTGATCGATGTGCGCGATGATGGAAAAATTGCGGATCAGATCCATGCGAGCTTCGACGATCTCCGGGTCAGCCTCTGCTGAAGGTACAACGGCGCAGCCGTTGCGGCGAGGCTCATATCGCGAAGCGATGTGAAGGCCCGAAGGGCCACGCTGGGGTCAAAAAAAAGGCACGTCGAACGAATGACGCGCCTTCCAACAAAACGTAGTGGCAACTGCTTGTTGGGATTTCATTGTAGTCAAAACGACCGTTCCGCAACCCGCGCCAAGACTTGATTTCTCTGCGTTGCAGCGCGCCAACACGAATTCTGTCCACAGTTTATCCACAAAGAGCTGTGGATGTCCTGGGGGCAATTTCCGGCCCTTCGATTGCCTGCCGGGCGCGCACGCCCATGTGTACTTATTAGCAAGCAGATGGACGGAAGAGGGCGCCAGTATCAAGTTAGCTTGCGCTAACTAACAAGCGCTCGTTCACTTGACCGGCCGCACGATCAGGAATCGTGCGACATCGCCTGTGCGAACCAGCAACGTCACTGGCCTGGTCTTGTCGAGCTTGGCGACGACTGCCTCGAACTGCTTGGCGCTGGTGATCTCGACGTTGTCGACCGTCACGATGATGTCGTTCTCCTTGACGCCGGCCCGCCCCGCGGCGCCCTCGGCCGTGTCCACGTGCACGCCGGTCTTGGTCTTGGCCTCGCGCTTTTGCGCGTCGTTCAGATCGGAGACACCGAGGCCGAAGCTGCCTGCAGGCGCCGCCTTCTCGCGCTCCGGCGGCTTGCGCGCCACCCGTTCGCGCTCGGGCTCGAGCTCGGCGACGACGACGCCCAGCTCGCGCGTGCCGCCTCGGCGAAAGACCTGCAACGTCGCCTTGGTGCCTGGCTTGATGCCGCCGACGATGCGGGGCAAATCGACGGAGCCTTCGACGGAGCGGTTGTCCACCTTGGTGATGATGTCGCCCGCCTCGACGCCCGCCTTCTCGGCCGGCCCGCCCGCCTCGACCGATCGCACCAGGGCCCCGGCCGCCTTGCCCAGGCCGATCGATTCCGCGACGTCGCGCGTGACCCGGTCGATCACGACGCCGATCCGGCCGCGGACGACCCGCCCGCCGACCCGGAGCTGTTCCGACACGCGCATCGCTTCGTCGATCGGGATCGCGAAGGAGATGCCCATGTAGCCGCCCGAGCGGCTGTAGATTTGCGAGTTGATGCCGACGACCTCGCCGCGCATGTTGATCAGCGGACCGCCCGAGTTGCCCGGATTGATGGCGACGTCTGTCTGGATCAGCGGCAGGAAGCTGTCGGTGTCGCGCGACTTCGCGCTGACGATCCCGGCGGTCACCGAGTTCTCGAGGCCGAACGGCGAGCCGATGGCGATGACCCATTCGCCGACCTTCAGCTTGGCGGGATCGCCGACGCGAACGAACGGCAGCCCGGTCGCCTCGATCTTGACCAGGGCGACGTCCGAGCGCTTGTCGGTGCCGATGATCTTGGCCTTGTACTCGCGCTTGTCGGGGATCGTGACGATCACCTCCTCGGCGCCGTCGACGACGTGCGCATTCGTCATCACGTAGCCATCGGCGCTGAGGACGAAGCCCGAGCCGACGCCGCGCTGCTGCGGCTCGCCTTCGGTGTCGGGCGTGCGTGGGCCGGGGCGATTCGGGACCTGCGGGATCGGGATGCCGCGACGCCGGAAGAAGTCGAGCATGTCCTCGTCGAGCTCGCCCGAGCCGCTGCGCGCCGAGCGCGCGCGCTCGGTCGTGCGGATGTTGACCACCGCCGGTCCGACCCTCTCGACCAGATCGGTGAAGTCGGGCAGCCCCTGGGCTCGCGCCGGCGCCGGCGCCGCGACGATGGCGACCACGCCGAGCAGCGCGGCCGCGGCGAAGCGGGTCAGTCGATCGAGGAAGGATCGCGGGGAGGTCGGGGACAGCAGCATGGTGAAAGGTCAATCAGGCAGTGGAACAGGAGGGCAATGCGCGCGCGCGGCCGGACGACGGCTGCGCCAGGCAGCAAGCCTAGGGCTTTCTTCGTTCCAGTGCAGCCGCGAAGATTCTGAGCGTCGCCGGCGGCGTGTCGCCGACGATCGTCACCCACCAGTCGCCCTGGCGCTGCGACAGCGTCGACGTGGCGCCCAGCGAGACGAACATCGGTTTCTGGTGGCGATCCGGGCGATACGGCTCGATGAACACCGACACATACGTCAGGCCGTCGGAATAGATGCTCTGGATCACCGACGGGGGCGGCACGGCGCCGGCCACGTCGTCGGGCGCGTCCATCTGCCGGCTGACGCAGCTCACCTGGCGAAAGCCGGGAGCGACCTGGCGCATCGTCCAGCCCGCGAGCTCGAGCCGGGTCGGCGTCAGCACCGACTTGACGACACGGTAGCCGTCGAGCTTCTTCATGGCCTGCAGAACGGTCTCGGGCTGCGGCCGGATGCCGATCACGACCTCCGAAAAGGCCGATGTCTCGAGCACGTCGCCGCGCTCGCCGAGGACTTCGGCGCGCAGCAGCAGCCCCGACGCGCGGTCGGCCCAAAGGCGGTAGCCGTAGCGGTGCGCATCGCGCGCGCGGATCGCCAGCACATCTGCCTCGTGGCCGGCGACGCGCTCGCTGCTTTCGGCTCGCACCTCGTACCACTCGGCGATGCCGTCGTCACCGCCCTGCAGCAGCGCCGGGAACGAATTGAGCATCCCGCGCTGCTCGATCATCGCCACGTGGCTCACCGGCCAGATCGTGTGGACGACGTTGTTGAAGCGGTAGACCTTGCGCTGGCGCCCGTCGAGCGACTCGATGCGCTCGAACTGGTTCGGCCCCTCGAAATAGTGCGAGATGCGCGCGCTCGCGACGTTGCCACCGCCGCTGACGACGAACGTGCCCTGGAAGTTGCGCCGGCTCGCCGCGTCGTGGATCCGCAGCAGCCAGGCCCGAACGTCGCCCGGCGGCGTCGGCGACACCGGCTGGGCCGATGCCGGCGCGGCCTGGGCGAACACGGCCCAGACCAGGGCCGCGGGGAGAACCGAGCGCAGCAGCACGGCGCGGGGCACTCAGCGCGACGCCGAGTCGACCGTCGCGCTGCGCAGGAAGGCCGACGGCACGCCGAGCGCCGAGCTGCCGGAGAACTGCTTGTGGGCGACCAGGTAGCGGTCGAGCTGGGCGTCGCGGATCACCCTTTGGTCGGCGATCGTCGCGACCTGCGGGGTCGGGACATCGGCGCCGGCGACCATGATCGGCGCGCCGTTCATCGTCGCACGCGCCTGGCCGGCATCGGACGATGATGCGGCCGAGCCGTCGACGAGCGCCAGGCGCTCCGGCTGGGGTGCGAAGCCTGGACGAACGAGCGCGAACGTGCCGGCGACGAGAACGACGCCCGCGGCCACGGCCGAACCGACCGCCCAGCGCGACCGCAGCGACACGGATGCGACCGATCCACCGATCGCCACGTGCCTTGCCGGAGCGAGCACGACCGCCTCGGTCGCGAGCCGGGCGCTGACCGCAGCGCAAAAGCTCCGGTCGGCGACCGCATTGCAGGCCAGGTCGTCGGAGCGCAGGGCATCGCCGATCGCGTGCCAGGCGTGCCAGGTGCGGCGCAGCTCGGCGTCGGCGCGCCAGGCGCCACAGGCCGCGTCCACGCCGGCCCGGTCCAGCTCGCCGTCGACCAGCGCCGACAGTCGCTCGCGACCCGCGGCATCGTCCAATGTTCCCGTCGACATTCCCATCTCCAGACTAGAAAAACCCCTGCCGCCTCGACCGTTCGCCGCCCGAGGCGGACTTCACCACCGTTCGCCCTCGCGAGTGTCGAGCAACGGACGAAGCCGCGCCGCGATCGCCTCCCGCGCCCGAAAGATCCGCGATCGCACCGTACCGATCGGGCAATTCATGATTTCGGCGATTTCCTCGTAGCTGAGGCCGTCGATCTCGCGCAGCGTGATCGCCTGCCGCAAGTCTTCGGACAAGGCTTCGACCGCAAAGTTCACCGCCGCCGCGATTTGCTTGCTCGCGAGCACGGCTTCTGGGGTCGCGCTGTCGCTCGG
>JBBRRW010000186.1:0-6717 GCA_038245975.1 Burkholderiales bacterium | reverse complement strand
CTACTACCGCCGGCACGGCGTGATGATGCCGGCCGACGGACTCGACGCGCTGCGCGACGTCGACGCCATCCTCTTCGGCTCCGCGGGCGACCCCGACATCCCCGACCACATCACGCTGTGGGGCCTGCGGCTGAAGATCTGCCAGGGCTTCGACCAGTACGCCAACGTGCGGCCGACCCGCATCCTGCCGGGCATCGACGGCCCGCTGAAGCGCTGCGGTCCGGACGATCTCGACTGGGTGATCGTCCGCGAGAACTCCGAAGGCGAGTACAGCGGCGTCGGCGGGCGCGTCCACCAGGGCCAGCCGATCGAGGCGGCCACCGACGTGTCGATGATGACGCGCGCCGGCGTCGAACGCATCCTGCGCTTCGCGTTCCGCCTCGCGCAGTCGCGGCCGCGCAAGCTGCTGACGGTGGTGACCAAGTCGAACGCGCAGCGCCACGCGATGGTGATGTGGGACGAGATCGCACTGCAGATCTCGAAGGAATTTCCCGACGTGAAATGGGACAAGGAACTGGTCGACGCCTGCACCGCGCGGATGGTCAACCGCCCCGCATCGCTGGACACGCTGGTCGCGACCAACCTGCACGCCGACATCCTCAGCGACCTCGCGGCCGCGCTGGCGGGCAGCCTCGGTATCGCGCCCACCGGCAACATCGATCCCGAGCGCCGCTACCCGTCGATGTTCGAGCCGATCCACGGCTCGGCCTTCGACATCATGGGCAAGGGACTCGCCAATCCGGTCGGCACGTTCTGGTCGGTGGTGATGATGCTTGAGCATCTCGGCGAGACCGAGGCCGCGGCGCGCGTGATGCGGGCGGTCGAGCGCGTCGCGTCCGATCGCGCGCTGCATACTCGCGACCTCGGCGGCAGCGCGACCACCGCCGACGTGACGAAAGCCGTCATCGGCTTCATCGAAGCGGAGGTCGAACGCAAGGTCGCCTGAGCGGCGCGCAGGACACGACGCGGCACGCAGTGCCGCGCACCAGAACAGGAATCGAAAGAGGCTCATGAACAACATCTGGAGCAGGGCGCGGGTTGCGGCGATCGTCGCGTTGGGCCTGTCGGCGGGTGCGGCGTTCGCGCAGCAGCCGATCGTCATCAAGTTCAGCCACGTCGTGGCCGCGGACACCAACAAGGGCAAGTCGGCCGAATACTTCAAGAAGCTGGTCGAGGAGCGGACCAGGGGCGCGGTGAAGATCGAGGTCTACGCCAACTCGGTGCTCTACAAGGACAAGGAGGAGATGGAGGCCCTGCAGCTCGGCGCCGTGCAGATGCTGGCGCCCACGCCGGGCAAGTTCGGTCCGCTCGGCGTGAAGGAGTTCGAGGCGCTCGACCTGCCCTATCTGTTCGACTCGCTCGCCGACGAGATCCGGGTCACCAGCGGTCCGATCGGCCAGGGCCTGCTGGCCAGGCTCGAGAACAAGGGCATCCACGGCCTCGCATTCTGGAACAACGGCTTCAAGGAGATGACCAGCAACAAGGCGTTGCGTACGCCGGATGACTTCAAGGGACAGAAGCTGCGCATCCAGTCGTCGAAGGTGATCGAGGCGCAGATGCGCGCGGTCGGCGCGATCCCGCAGGTGCTGACGTTTTCGGAGCTGTATCAGGCCCTTCAGACCGGCGTGGTCGACGGGCAGGAGAATCCGAACAACGTCATCTTCCCGTCGAAGCTCTACGAGGTGCAGAAGTACCTGACGATGTCGGACCACGGCTATCACGGCTACGCCGTGATCACCAACGCGAAGTTCTGGGCCGGCCTTCCGCCCGACATCCGCACGATCCTCGAAGGCGCGATGAAGGACACGACCGACTACTTCAACACGTCGGCCAAGAAGGAGAACGACGACGGCCTCGCCGGCATCCGGGCGTCGGGCAGGACGGAGATCATCACGCTCACGCCCGAGCAGAAGCGCGCGTGGAAGAAGGCGTTCCTGCCGGTCCACGACGAGATGGCCGAGCGGGTCGGCGGCAAGGCGTTCGTGCAGGCGATCTACAAGGAGACCGGCTTCGATCCGTCGAAGCTCTGATCCGCGACGTGGGCGGTGCCCGATCTGGTGCCGACGCTGCACGAGGTCGGGCAGCGGATGGTGCGTGAAGAAGCACGACGCGATATGGCGCCAGCCGTTCACATCAAGAGTGCTTTGTAAACAGGGGCTTGAGATTTTTCGGCGCGGGCGGGCGATGCGATGGCACGGTGCGTGCATTCATCGTTAGGGTTGATCAAACCTTTCGGAGCCTGTCGCGATGAATGCTGGTCCCAAGCGGTTGATGCGGTGGCTGTTCGTCGTGCCCTTCGCTGTGCTTGCGATGGGGGCCGCCCATGCCGAGACCGTCGCGCGCTACGGCATCTCCATGAACGACATCCCGCTGACCGCCGGTCAGCCGGACAAGGGCGCGGGCGGCTACCAGTTCACCGGCCACACCATTTACGACCCGCTGATCGCGTGGGAAGCCAATATCGCGACGCGCCCCGGCAAGCTGATCCCCGGCCTCGCGACCGAATGGAAGGTCGACCCGAAGGACAGCAAGGTGTGGCGCTTCACGCTGCGCAAGGGCGTCAAGTTCCACGACGGTTCGGATTTCAAGGCCGACGCCGTGATCTGGAACCTCGACAAGGTGCTCGACAAGGCGTCGCCGCAGTTCGATCCGAAGCAGGCCGGCCAGGTGCTCACCCGCATCCCGTCGATCGCGTCGTACAAGAAGATCGACGACTACACGGTCGAGATCACGACCAAGGACACGGACGCGTTGTTCCCGTACCAGTTGCCGTGGTTCCTGATCGGCAGCCCGGTGCAGTGGGAGAAGATGGGCAAGGACTGGGCGAAGGTCGCGATGCAGCCGTCGGGTACCGGACCGTTCAAGCTCGACAAGCTGGTGCCGCGCGAGCGCGCCGACCTCGTCCGGAACGCCGCGTACTGGGACAAGGCGCGCATCCCGAAGGTCGATCGCATCGTGCTGATCCCGATCCCCGATCCGCTGACACGCGCCAACGCGCTGCTGAACGGCCAGGTCGACCTGATCGAGACGCCGCCGCCCGACGTGCTGCCGCAGCTGAAGTCGTCGGGTTTCCGCATCGTGCAGAACGTCACGCCGCACGTGTGGCCGTATCACTTCAGCACGCAGCCGGGCTCGCCGTGGACCGACATCCGCGTGCGCAAGGCGGCCAACCTGGCGATCGATCGCGACGCGGTGGTCAAGCTGCTCAACGGCCTCGCGACGCCGGCCAAGGGCCAGCTCGACCGGACCAGCCCGTGGTTCGGCAAGCCCACCTTCGACCTCAAGTACGACCTGCCGCAGGCCCGCGCGCTGATGGCCGCGGCCGGCTACAGCAAGGCCAATCCGCTGAAGGCCAAGGTCATCATCGCGCAGGGCGGCAGCGGCCAGATGCTGTCGCTGCCGATGAACGAATTCATCCAGCAGAGCCTCGCCGAGATCGACATCCAGATCGAGTTCGAGGTGGTCGAACTGGAGACGCTGTACCAGCACTGGCGGGCGGGCGCGAAGGGTGACCTGAACGCCGGCAAGGGCATCACGGCGATCAACCTCGCGTACGTGACGGCCGATCCGTTCTATGCGCTGACGCGCTTCGAGTACAGCAAGTACATCGCGCCGAACGGCGTCAACTGGGGTGGCTACGCGAACCCCAAGGTCGACGAAGCGATCGACAAGATCCGCCGAAGCTTCGACACGAAGGAGCAGGACAAGCAGCTCGCGTTCATCCACCAGCAGATGGTCGACGACGCACTGATGCTGTGGGTCGTGCACGACACCAACCCGCACGCGCTGTCGCCGAAGGTCAAGCAGTTCGTGCAGGCGCAGCACTGGTTCCAGGACCTCACGACCCTGAGCATGTGATGGCGCGTGTCGACGAGCGGGCGGTCGTTGACGCCGTCGCGGTCCGCTGATGCTCGCCTACCTGCTGAAGCGCCTGCTGTACACCGTGCCGATCGCGCTCGGCGTGACGCTGGTGTCGTTCATCCTCGTGTACATCGCGCCCGGCGATCCGCTGAACGCGATCGCGCCGGCCGATGCGCCGGCCGAGGTGATCGAGTCGCTGAAGGTCACGTACGGTCTCGACCGTCCGATGCCGGTGCGCTACGGGCTATGGCTCGTGCGTGCCGTGCACGGCGATCTCGGCGCATCGATCGCGACCGGGCGGTCGGTGCTGTCCGAGGTCGGCAGCGCAGTCAGCAACACGCTGGTGCTGGCCGGCGTCGCGGCGCTGGTCGGCGTGGTGCTCGGCTGCCTGCTCGGCGCTCTTGCCGGATACAAGGTCGGCGGGCCGGTCGATCGCATCGCGACGGTCCTGTCGGTCGTCGGCGTCAGCATTCCGCACTACTGGCTGGGCCTCGTGCTGACCATCGTGTTCTCGGTCCGCCTCGGCTGGCTGCCCGCGATGGGTGCGGGACCGGGCGGCTCGGCCGAGTGGCTGTGGGACGCCGAGCATCTGCGGCACCTGGTCCTTCCCGCCGCCACGCTGTGCGTGATCCCGCTGGGCATCGTCACGCGCACGGTCAGGGCGCTGGTGGCCGACACGCTGCATCAGGAGTTCGTGGTCGCGCTGCGCGCACGCGGGCTCGGCAACGGCGCCATCTTCCGCCACGTCGCGAAGAACGCCGCGCCGACCGTGCTCGCGGTCGCGGGGCTGCAGGTCGGCTACCTGATGGGCGGCTCGATCCTCGTCGAGACCGTGTTCGCGTGGCCGGGCACCGGCTTCCTGCTCAACACCGCGATTTTCCAGCGCGACATCCCGCTACTGCAGGGGACCATCCTCGTGCTGTGCCTGTTCTTCGTCGCGCTGAACCTGCTGGTCGACATCGTGCAGCCGCTGATCGACCCGCGCATGGGTCGCGCGTGACCACCGCACCGCTGGTCGTCCCGCACGAAGCAAGCCTTCCCGACCCGATGCAAGGCGGCGGGGACGACCTTCCGCGTCGCGACGCGCTGCGCGACGACGAGCGAATGGCCCGCAAGCGAAAGGCAGGCTTCCTGCGCCGGCTCGGCCGCAATCCGGTCGCGCTCGCGAGCGGCCTGGTGCTGCTGCTGATCGTCGGCTCCGCTCTGCTCGCGCCGTGGCTCGCGCCGGCCGATCCGTACAAGACCAGCATGATCCGCCGGCTGCTCGAGATCGGCAGCAGCGGTCACTGGCTCGGCACCGACGAACTCGGGCGCGACATGGTGGCGCGGCTGATGTACGGCGGCCGGCTGTCGCTGCTGATGGGCGTGATGCCCGTCGTGTTCGCGTTCTTCGCCGGCACGGCGATCGGCCTCTTCGCCGGTTATGTCGGCGGCTGGGTCAACATGCTCATCATGCGGACGCTGGACGTGTTCTACGCGTTCCCTTCGGTGCTGCTCGCCGTCGCCATCGCGGGTGCGCTCGGGCCCGGCATGAACAACAGCCTGCTCGCCCTGACGCTGGTGTTCGTGCCGCAGGTGGTGCGGGTCGCCGAGAGCGTGACCACCCAGGTCCGCAAGCTCGACTACATCGACGCGGCCCGGATGAGCGGCGCCCATCCGCTGTCGATCATCCGCGTGCACGTGCTGGGCAACGTGATCGGACCGGTGTTCGTCTATGCGACCGGCCTGATCAGCGTCAGCATGATCCTCGGCTCCGGCCTGTCGTTCCTCGGCCTCGGCGTGAAGCCGCCCGAACCCGAGTGGGGACTGATGCTCAATACCTTGCGTTCCGCGATCTACCTGAACCCGTGGGTCGCCGCGTTGCCCGGCGCGATGATCTTCGTGACGTCGATCGCCTTCAACCTGCTGGCCGACAGCGTGCGTTCGGCGATGGAGGTGCGGCGATGACTGCGCCGGACCCGCACGCCGCGGCCGATCGCGGCGGTCCCGCGCAGCCGCTGCTGATCGTCCGCGACCTGTCGAAGCGCTTCGCCGTGCGGGGCAGCGCGTTCGCGGGCAAGCGCCAGCACGTGCATGCGGTCGACGGCGTGAGCTTCACGGTCGCCAAGGGCGAGACGTTGGGCGTGGTCGGCGAATCGGGCTGCGGCAAGTCGACCACGGCCCGACTGATCGCGCGGCTGGTCGAGCCCGACGGCGGTGAACTCGTGTTCGACGGCGAAGGCATCGCGACCTACGGCGGCATCGCGCTGAAGGACTACCGCCGCAGCCTGCAGATGGTGTTCCAGGATTCGTTCGCGTCGCTCAACCCGCGCCTGTCGGTACTCGACGCGATCGCCTACGGGCCGCGCGTGCACGGCGTGTCGCGCGCCGATGCGCGGGCCCGTGCGCGTGCGCTGCTCGCGCGGGTCGGGCTGTCGCCGGAGCGGTTCGCCGCCCGCTATCCGCACGAGCTTTCGGGAGGCCAGCGCCAGCGCGTCAACATCGCGCGCGCGCTTGCGTTCGAGCCCCGCATGCTGATCCTCGACGAGGCCGTGGCGGCGCTCGACAAGTCGGTGCAGGCACAGGTGCTGAACCTGCTGCAGGAGCTGAAGGCCGAGCACGCGCTGACCTACCTGTTCATCTCGCACGACCTGCACGTCGTGCACTACCTCGCCGATCGCGTCCTCGTGATGTACCTCGGGCAGATCGTCGAGATGGCGCCGGTCGACGCGCTCTACCGCCACACGCGACATCCGTACACGAAGGCCCTGCTGTCGGCCGTGCCGGCGATGGACCCGACGCAACGCACGACCCGATCGCCGCTGTCGGGCGACCCGCCGAACCCGATCGATCCGCCGGACGGCTGCCGTTTCCGCG
>JBBRRW010000185.1:0-6765 GCA_038245975.1 Burkholderiales bacterium | reverse complement strand
CCCTGCTTCTTCTCCAGCAGCTCGTGCATGTCGATGTCGTCCATCAGCGACTGCTTGGCCATCAGCATCGCCTTCTCGGCGGTGCCGCCGATGCCGATGCCGAGCATGCCCGGCGGACACCAGCCGGCGCCCATCGTCGGCACGGTCTTGAGCACCCAGTCGATGATCGAGTCCGACGGGTTGAGCATCACGAACTTGGACTTGTTCTCGGAGCCGCCGCCCTTGGCCGCGATCATCACGTCGACCGTGTCGCCGGGCACCACCTCCATGCTGATCACGGCCGGCGTGTTGTCGCCGGTGTTCCTGCGATCGAACTGCGGGTCGGCCACGATCGACGCGCGCAGCGGGTTGTTCGGGTCGTTGTAGCCGCGCCGCACGCCTTCGTTGATCGCGTCGGCGATGCTGCCGGTGAAGCCCTCCCACCGCACGTCCATGCCGATCTTCAGGAAGACGTTGACGATACCGGTGTCCTGGCACAGCGGCCGGTGGCCTTCGGCACACATGCGGCTGTTGGTGAGGATCTGCGCGATCGCGTCCTTCGCCGCCGGGCTCTCCTCGCGCTCGTAGGCGCGCGACAGGTGGCGGATGTAGTCGACCGGGTGGTAGTAGCTGATGAACTGGAGGGCGGCAGCGACCGATTCGATCAGGTCGTCCTGGCGGATGGTGATGGGCATGGCGTGGGTCTCGTCTACTGAGGTATCGATACGCGCGGAGGAGGAATATCCTAACCGTGATCGGGATCGCGATGCGGCACGCGGAGTCGCATCGCGCGTCCTGCCCGCGACGCACCGTGCGCGTACTGCGCGAGGACCGCGATGAAGACCATCTCGAATGCAGCGTTGAAGAAGGCGATCCTCGCCGTCGAAGCCGAGCGGGCCCGGCATCCCGCAGTGTTCGCACCGGACCGGATGCAGCTCGCCCGGTTGCGCAAGGGCCGCCCCGGCACCGCGCAGATGATCACGACCTTCCTCGTGGACAACGGGTTCGCACCGGATCGCCTGCAAGCCGAGCAGGAGCGTACCGGCAAACTCCTCGATCGCATGGTGGCCGAGCAGAAGGAAGAAGCGCTCCGCCGGCCGCCCGATACCGATACCGTCCACGCCGGCGTCACGGCACAGGGCAGGGCGCTCGCCGGGCTGACCTCGCGCCCCGATTTCTTCTCGTTGCCGAGTTTCAGCCTCGACACGCCGTTCCAGATCTGGACCACGCCGCTCGCGGATCTCACTTTCGCGCATACGGCGCCCTTCGCCAGCTTCGCGAAGTTGCGCTTCCAGACGTCGACGCCGCACGGCACGCAGAAAGTGGGCTTCTTCTTCGCCTGGACCAACGCGTCCGACGACTTCGCGGTAATCGACGCGACCACATTCCTGTCCGCCACCGGACACTTGAAGGCGCACGCGCCGGGAACGACGACAGGGACATCGATGCGGATTTCGCGAGCGGCACGTTCCGCATCGCCTGTCCGGTGGTGGTGATCGCCCTCCGCAACGGACCGTCGGCGGCGATCGCCCGAATCGCGGGGCGGTGAGCCCGCCTTCGTGCTGGTTGGAAAGCCCCCTCCCCTTCAAAGGGACGGCTGGGGAGGGGGGAGGGGTCCCATGTGATCCGCGCGGCCTGTGACCACACGACCTGGCAGCGCCCATCGCACCGTTCGTCATGGTGGAAAGTCGTCAGCATGCAGCGGCAGCGCCGCTTCGAGGTCGGCGTCGACGCGTGCCCTGAGACGCGCCTGCGTCAGTGACAGGTCTGGCTGTTCCGTCCTTGTGGACGATGCGCTCCGCGTAGCCGATCGCGATGGCCGACAGCAGGAACGCCAGATGGATCGACGAGATGCCGATGATCGCGGTGCCGAGCTTGACCTTCAGCACCGACGCGTTGACGTGCGAAGCCACTCGGGCTGGTCGGGATGATCGTCGAGGTCGAGCCGCGAGACGAAGGTCTCGTAGCCGCCGATGATCGCCATGATCGGCAGGTTGGAGATCATCACGACATCGACCCGGCCGAGCACGACGAGCACCACGGTCGCCTCGGACAGACCGGTGGCGATCGGCTGCTTGCTGCAGTCGATCCCCGCGGCCTGGACCGAGCACGTCACTGTCTGCACGGCGTGCGAGTCGCACATCACCGCCGACCACCGATGGCTGAGCTCGACCCAGAACTGCCAGACGTACACGCCCTGCGCCGCGATCAGTCCGATGTAGAGCGGAATTGCAGCCAGCGGCTGGAAAAGACGACCCGCGAGACGACACGACGGGACGGCGAACGGCTGCGCACAACACGAAGGGGATTGGACATGGATGGCAGACGGTGCGAAGACTCAAAACTTGACGGTGTGCCGAATCCGGGCCGTGCCGCCGCCCGCGATCGCAGGACGATCGCGGTGTCCCGGATGCGCCAACCGCTTAAGCTGTCGCGCATGAGCCGACTACCACGTGGTCTCCCCGCTCGACCCGACTCCGCGGTGCCTGGTGCGCCATCGAGGCGGATGCCATGCTGACGACGGTTCGTCGCTTCGTGGCGCTCGAGTCGTCGGGAGGCATCGTTCTCGCGATCGCCGCGGTCGCGGCGATGATCGTCGCCAACTCGGGATGGGGTGACAGCTACCGCGAGGTTCTCGCCACGCGCATCGGCGTGGGAACGGGCACGTGGCGGCTCGACCTGTCGACGCTGGCCTGGATCAACGATCTGCTGATGGCGATCTTCTTCTTCCTCGTCGGCCTCGAGATCAAGCGCGAGGTGCTGGAAGGCGAACTGTCGAGCGCCTCGAAGATCGTGCTCCCCGCGGTCGCCGCGGTCGGCGGCATGGCGCTGCCCGCCCTGATCTATGCCGGCATCAATGCGGGCGATCCGGTCGCGTTGCGCGGCTGGGCCATCCCGGCGGCCACCGATATCGCATTCGCGCTCGGCGTGCTGAGCCTGCTGGGCGACCGTGTTCCGGCGTCGCTTCGGGTCTTCGTCACCGCAGTGGCGATCATCGACGACCTCGGCGCCATCGCCGTGATCGCATTCTTCTACACCGCCGACCTGTCGCTGCCGATGCTGGGTGCATCCGCGGCGTGCTGCGTCGTCCTGCTGGTCCTCAACCGGATGCGCGTCACGCGCGTCCTGGCCTACCTGCCGGTCGGCCTGCTACTGTGGTTCTTCGTCCACGAGTCCGGCGTCCACGCGACCCTTGCCGGTGTCGCTACCGCGCTCGCCATTCCGATGCGCGACCGTCGCGGCACATCGCCGGTCGAGACCGCCGAGCATGGCCTGCATCCCTGGGTGGCGTACGGCGTACTGCCGGTGTTCGCGTTTGCCAATGCCGGCGTACTGCTGCGCGGGGTGTCGCTCACCACGCTCGCGGAGACGATCCCACTCGGGATCGGCGCCGGGTTGGTGGTGGGAAAGACGATCGGCGTATTCGGATCGGTCGCGCTGCTGGTGCGCTGGACCTCGACGTCGTGGCCCGAGGGAGCCCGCTGGACGCAGGTTCTCGGCGTGGCCCTGCTTTGCGGCATCGGCTTCACGATGAGCCTCTTCATCGGCGGACTCGCTTTCGAAGGACTCGACCCGGGCTACGAGGTGCAAGTCAAGATCGGTGTCCTCGCGGGCTCCATCGTGGCCGGTGTCGCGGGAGCAGCCCTGCTGGCGACCATCAAGCGTGATGCTCCGCCAGCCGGTGCGGCGAAACGTTAACGATCCACCGCTTCGGCCCGTGCCGTCCTCGCATCGCGTGCGGCGAGCATCGACCGACGCGTTCGCGGCATTTCTCGCGACGCGCCATCGACAAATGACGACGTCGACCTTGTCGGTATCGTCGCGGCCGGCGTCGGTCAACGCGAAGCCGCGCTTGACGATCCGCCGGATCGCGGGCGATGCGATACTCGACGAGGATCGGCAATCCCGATACGGACTGAGTCACGCGAGTCCAGAGGATCACGCTGTCATGGCGGCGATTGCCGGACTGACGAGAAGCGCCGCGCCGACCGCACTCGTTCGCTTGAAGACCTCGCGGCGCGAGATCCTTCGACGAATGCACCTTGCCACTGATCGGACCGTCCATACTGCCTCCCTCGTGTTGTGATGTCGGAGCGGGATCGATCGCGGCGGTCGCGCGCCGCTGCCGCACGCGACCGCCCCAATACGCATTGCGCAGCGCGCCGTTGACGGCCGCTTGACAATCAGCGAAGAAGGAGTGGGCGCAATTCGCGCACTGAACGCAGGCGCTAGAATTTTGGTCGCTGCATTCGCAGGAACGCCCTAGAACGAGAAACGGTCGAGGAGACAAGATGAGTGATACCGAGTCCACCCTGCACGAAAATCGAACCTATCCACCGAGCAAGGACATGGTGGCGAAGGCGACCATCTCCGGGCAGGCGGCCTACGACGCGCTGGTCGCCGAAGCCGAGCGCGACCACGAAGGCTTCTGGGCGCGGCTCGCGAAGGAGCACCTGATCTGGACGAAGCCGTTCACGAAGGTTCTCGACACGTCGAACGCGCCGCTGTTCAGGTGGTTCGACGACGGCATGCTGAACGTCTCGTACAACTGCCTCGAACGAAACCTCGACAACGGCAACGCCGACAAGGTCGCGATCCATTTCGAGTCCGACGACGGGAAGGTGACGCGGGTCACTTACCAGGAACTGCACGGCAAGGTCTGCCGCTTCGCGAACGCGCTGAAGAAGCTCGGCTACAAGAAGGGCGACCGCGCGATCATCTACATGCCGATGTCGATCGAGGCCGTCGTCGCGATGCAGGCGTGCGCGCGGCTCGGCGTGATCCACTCGGTGGTGTTCGGCGGCTTCTCGGCCAAGAGCCTGCAGGAACGCATCGTCGACGTCGGCGCGACGCTGGTGATCTGCGCCGACGGCCAGTACCGCGGCGGCAAGGCGATTCCGCTGAAGCCAGCCATCGACGAAGCCTTCGCGATGGGCGGCTGCGACGCGGTCAGGCAGGTCGTCGTGTACCAGCGCACCGGCGCCGACGTCGCATGGACCACAGGTCGCGACCTGTGGATGCACGAGATCGCCGAAGGCGAGCCGGACCAGTGCGACGCGGTGCCGGTCGAGGCCGAGCACCCGCTGTTCATCCTCTACACGTCGGGGTCCACCGGCAAGCCGAAGGGCGTCCAGCACTCGAGCGCCGGCTACCTGCTGTGGGCCATCCTGACGATGAAGTGGACCTTCGACCTGAAGCCGGAAGACGTCTTCTGGTGCACGGCCGACGTCGGCTGGGTCACGGGCCACACCTACGTGACGTACGGACCGCTGGCCGCGGGCGGCACCGAGATCATCTTCGAAGGCGTGCCGACCTACCCCGACGCAGGTCGCTTCTGGAAGATGATCGAGGAGCACAAGGTCACGATCTTCTACACGGCGCCCACCGCGATCCGCTCGCTGATCAAGGCCGGCGGCGACCTGCCGAAGGACTACGACCTGTCGAGCCTGCGCATCCTCGGCTCGGTCGGCGAGCCGATCAACCCCGAGGCGTGGCGCTGGTACTTCGAGACCGTCGGCGGCGGCCGCTGTCCGATCGTCGATACCTGGTGGCAGACCGAGACCGGCGGCCACATGATCTCGCCGCTGCCGGGCGTGACGTCGCTCAAGCCCGGCAGTTGCCAGACGCCGCTGCCCGGCATCGCCGCGGCCATCGTCGACGAGGCCGGCCACGACGTCGAGAACGGCAAGGGCGGCATCCTCGTCATCAAGAAGCCGTGGCCGTCGATGATCCGCACGATCTGGGGCGACGACGACCGCTTCCGGCAGGCCTATTTCCCCGAGGAACTCGGCGGCAACTACTACCTCGCCGGCGACGGCGCCAACCGCGACCTCGACGGCGACTTCTGGATCACCGGCCGCATCGACGACGTGCTCAACGTGTCGGGGCACCGGCTCGGCACGATGGAGATCGAGTCCGCGCTGGTCGGCAACAAGCTGGTCGCCGAAGCGGCGGTGGTCGGACGCCCCGACGCGACGACCGGCGAAGCGGTCTGTGCGTTCGTCGTGCTGAAGGGCGAGCGGCCGGTCGGCGCCGAAGCGGAGAAGATCGCCAAGGAACTGCGCGACTGGGTGGCCAAGGAGATCGGCTCGATCGCCAAGCCGAAGGAAATCCGCTTCGGCGACAACCTGCCCAAGACCCGCTCGGGGAAGATCATGCGGCGGCTGCTGCGATCGATCGCGAAAGGCGAGGAGATCACGCAGGACGTGTCGACGCTGGAGAACCCGGCGATCCTCGACCAGTTGAAGGAAGCGAAGTAAAGCGCGGGGTGGCGGCTAAGGGCCCGTTCGCGGGCTCTTTTCATTTCCGGAGTCAGGCTAGCTTCACGGTGCGGAAAGGCGTTGATCGTCGCCCGCCCATCTCGGCGAAAGCGCGCTCGGCACGAAGCGGTGACCGATCGCACGAAGGCCAACGAGGAACTGCCAAAGTCGCGGTCGCGAGAGGCGTCACCGTCCCCCGAACGATCGACGAGTCGCATCGAAGCGACCTCGACAAGCGCGCGAAGAAGTCGGGCGCCGACTTCGACAAGGCCTACGTCAAGGGCATGGTGGCGGACCACAAGACCGACGTGTCCGACTTCCAGAAGGAAGCGAAGTCCGGCAAGGACAGCGACCTGCAGGTGCTCGCCGGCAAGACGCTGGCGACGCTGCAGGGACACCTGCAGATGATCCAGGGCATCGACAGCAGCATGAGGTAAGTTGGGCGTGATCCGCACCGCGGGTCACGCCACGCCGCGTCGCTGCGCGGCGCCGGTTCCGGCGGGTCGCGCCGACCGCTTGCTATACT
>JBBRRW010000184.1:0-6779 GCA_038245975.1 Burkholderiales bacterium | reverse complement strand
GTGAACAGCCCCTCGGCCTCGGGTCCGACGAAGATGCGTCGCAGCGCGAGCCAGATGACGAGGATCGCCGACGCCACCGACAGCAGCGCACCGATCAGCGAGAAGGCCTGCAGCGGCACGACCGAGAAGCCGGTGACCAGGTCGAAGTTGAGGCGGATCAGCGCGTACAGCGAATACTTGGATTCGCCGGCCGCGCGCTCGGCGTGCCCCACCTCGATCTCGATCGGGTTGTTCGCGAACGTGTAGGCCAGCGCCGGGATGAACGTATTGATCTCACGGCACTGGTTGATGGTCTCGACGATGCGCCGGTCGTAGGCCCTCAGCATGCAGCCCTGGTCGGTCATCGTGATGTGCGTGATGCGTTCGCGCAGCCGGTTCATCGCGCGCGACGCGGTCTTGCGCCACGCCGAATCCTTGCGCGCCTGCCGGATGGTGCCGACGTAGTCGTGGCCGGCCTGCATCGCGTCGATCAGCTTGTGGATCTCCTCGGGCGGGTTCTGCAGGTCGGCGTCGAGCGTCACGACGATGCGGCCGCGCACGCGTTCGAAGCCGGCCATGATCGCCGCGTGCTGCCCGTAGTTGGCGTTGAACAGCACGACGCGCGTGACGTCGGGCCGCGCGCGGAACTGGTCGGCCAGGATGGCCGCCGAGTGATCGCGGCTGCCGTCGTTGACGAAGAGGATCTCGTAGCGCAGGCCGCGCGCCTGCGCGATCGCATCGAGCGATGGATACAGGCGGGCGAACAGCTGGTGCAGTCCGGCCTCCTCGTTGTAGACCGGCACCACCACCGATACGTCGACCGGGGACGCGATCGGAAGCGCGGGAACCGCAGGGTCTGCGGGCTCGCCGGGCCGCGACGGCGCGGGCCGTTCGGCACCGGTCGACGGGGTCGGTCGACCATCGACTGTGCTCATCGTAAAAAGTCTTTCGCGCACGTCGGTCATGTTCAGCGAAGGATGGACTGGAGGCCGTCGACCACGCGCTCGACATCGGCGTTCGTCATCGTCGGGAACAGCGGCAGCGTCAGCGTGTTGCGACCCGCGTATTCGGCATGCGGGAAGTCGCCTTCCTTCCAGCCCAGCCGGCGATAGAGCGCGAACAGGTGGAGGGCCGGGTAGTGCACGCCGGTGCCGATGCCGCGGTCGTTCAGCGCGGCCATCACGTCGGCGCGCTTCATCGCACGCTTCGCGAGATGCGCCTGCGGCAGGATGACCTGGAACATGTGCCAGTTGCTCTGCGTGAAGTCGGCGACCGGCAGGCGGCAGTCGATGTCGGCCAGGAACGCGTCATCGAAGCAGTCGAAGTAATGGCGTGCCAGCACGCGACGCTTCTGCGTGAACGCATCCAGATGCGGCAACTGGCCGAGACCGACGCGGGCGGCGACGTCGGTCAGGTTGTATTTGCCGCCGACGCGCTCGACCTCCATGCCGTCGAGGCCCGAACGCACCACGCCCTGCAATCGATACTGTTCGGCGAGGCTGGCCTCGTGCTCGTCGTTGAGCACCAGGCAGCCGCCTTCGATGGTCGTGATGTTCTTGTTCGCGTGGAAGCTGAACGAGACGAAGTCGCCGGTCGACCCGATCGCCTCGCCCGCCCAGTTGCTGCCGAAGCTCTGCGCCGCATCCTCGACGACGCGCAGCCGATGCCGCCCCGCAATCTCGTAGAGCCGCGTGCGATCGACCGGCAGGCCGGTGAGGTCGACCGGGATGACGGCCCGCGTGTTCGCGTTGATCGCGGCTTCCACGCGGTCGAGGTCGATGTTGCGGGTCACCGGATCGATGTCGGCGAACACCGGCTTCGCGCCGACGTCGAGCACGATGTTGGACGTCGACACCCAGGTCAGCGGCGTGGTGATGACTTCGTCGGTGCTGCGCTCGGCACCGATTCCCGCGATGCGGAGCGCGATCTCCATCGTGCAGGTGCCGGAGTTGAACGCGCGCACCGGACGGCCGCCGCAATGGGCCGACAGCTGCGCCTCGAAGGCCTTGACGTTCGGTCCCGACGTGATCCATCCGGAACGCAGCACGTCGGCCACGCCGGCGATGGTGGCCTCGTCGATGGTGGGCCGCGTGAACGGCAGGAAGGACGATGTCGCGGGCAATGCCGCGGGCGTGGCGTCGGCAGCGACTTCGGGATGCATCCTCGGATGAGCACTCATCGATGGCCTTTCGGGTTCAGGCGCTGCGCGTCAGCACGACCACGCCGACGATGATGATGCCGATGCCCACCAGCCGCATCGGCGTCAGCGCCTCGCCGAACAGCCACCACGCGGCCGCCGCGTTGAGCACGTAGCCGAGCGACAGCAGCGGATAGGCGATCGATACGTCGACGCGCGACAGGCCGAGGATCCACACCACCACGCTGATCACGTAGAACGACAGGCCGCCGAGGATCGGCAGTTGCGTCGCGAGGCGCAGCCCGACGGGCCAGATGTTGGCGACCGAGTAGTCGAAGGTGCCGATCGCGGCCGTGACGTTGTTGACGCCGGCCTTCAGCAGAAGTTGCGCGCAGGCGTTGAGGAAGACGCCGAACAGGATCAGCGCGAGGCTGGCGGGATTCACGGGTGGGGACGCTGGAGAGGGGACATCGGGGGGTCGTCGCCGGACCGGCCGGACGGAAGGGGGGGCGGCTGCGCGCCCGCGGAGCGCTTGCCGACGACGATGCGCCGGCCGTCGCGGGCCAGCACGCGCATCGGCAAGCGGGATACGACGAGTGTATCGAAAACGTCGTCGGCCATGATCGCGAGCGGCGCGTCGTCGGCGTTCCAGCGCCGGATGAATTCGTCGAGGGTCCCGATACCTTTCGCGGGTTCCTGCGTCAGGCCGAAATCGAGTTCGTCGCGGAAGGCCACCAGCGTCACGGGCCTCTGGAGATAGAAGTCGAGCGTGTGCTCGAACAGCCCGACGCTGTAGATCGGCGTGTCGGCCCTGATGAACGGCTTCATGTCGCGGGCGATGTCGTAGGTCGACATGCCGCGCCCCAGCGTCTCGTGGCCGAGCAGCAGCGCCGACCAGCCGATCAGCGCACCCAGGCCGGTCGCGACGATCGCCGCGGTGACGCGGCCGCGTGCGGCGCAGGCGAATGCGATCAACGCGATGACCAGCCACGTCGACAGGCTCGCTACCGCCGCCAGGCGGAACGCGGCGATCGTCGCGTCGCTGTCGCTGCTGTTGAGCGGCACGAAGACGATCGTGATCGCGGCGCTGGCGGCCAGTAGTGCCACGGCCATCAGGTGGCGGGCGAGCGTCACGCGGCCGATGCCGGCCAGCGTACGGCCGACGAGGATCGCGATCGCGGGAAACACCGGCAGGATGTACGACGGCAGCTTCGAGCCCGACAGACTGAAGAACACGAATACGACGAACACCAGCGCCAGCATCAGCCGTTCCGGCGCGTAGCGGTCGGCCTGCGGGGCGCGGGGGCCGGTCCGCGCCGCGCGGACCAGCGCGACCGCGGCGATCGACAGCCACGGCAGCAGGCCGGCCAGCAGCACCGGCACGAAGTACCAGATCGGCCCCTCGCGTCGATGCTCGGTGGTCAGGAAGCGCTCGACGTGCTCATGGATGAAGAAGAAGTGCGCGAACTCCGGGTTGGCGCGCGACACCGCGATGAACCAGGGCCCGGCGACCAGCACGAACAGCGCGACGCCGCGCACCGGCAGGAGCATCCCGAGCAGCTTCCAGTCGCGGGTGACCGCGAGGTAGACGGCCAGCGCGCCGCCCGACAGCACGACGGCGACCGGCCCCTTCGACAGCGTGGCAAGTGCCATAGACACCCACGCGACGAACATCCACGCGCGCATCGCGCCGCCGCTCGCCGCCGATCCGCGATGGGCGTCCGGCACGTCGTGCCGCGCCCGGGCGTCGCGGGCGAGCAGCACCGCGCACCAGGTCGTCGTCATGAAGAACGACAACCCCATGTCGAGCGTGTTGAAGTGGCCGAGCAGCACGTAGGCGAGGCTGCTCGACAGCGCGATGGCCGAGAACAGGCCGGTGCGCCGATCGTAGAGCCGGGTCGCGGTGTAGCCCACGACCAGGATGCCGAGGAAGCCGGTCAGTGCGGTCCACAGCCGCGACGTCCACTCGTGGACGCCGAAGACCTCGTAGGCGAGCGCCGTGGTCCAGTACTGCAGCGGCGGCTTCTCGAAGTACTTGAGGTCGTTGAGCCGCGGCGTCAGCCAGTCGCCGGTGACGACCATCTCGCGCGGGATCTCGGCATAGCGCCCCTCGTCCGGCTTGATCAGCTTGCGATGGCCGAGCCCGCCGAACCACACCACCGCGAGCACCAGCAGCAGCGCGAGCGTGGCGACGCGGGAATCCGCGGTACGGACCGGGGCGTCGTCGGTGACCCGGATCGCGTCGTGCGCCGGTTCATTCATCGATGTCGGCCATCGACGCGCCGCAAGAAAGGCTCAAAGGGCCGGCTCGATCAGCAGCGCCGCGGCGACGCGACGGCCTTCGGCCATCAGGATGTTGTAGGTCCGGCACGCGGCGTAGACGTCCATCGTCTCGACCCCGATACCGCGGCCGGTCAGCGACGCCAGCAGGCGCGGATGCGGGAAGCGGAGGCGGCGGCCGCTGCCGAAGACCACCAGTTCGGGATCCTGGTCGGCGATGAAGCGGAAGGCGTCCTCGTCCAGCGCGTCGAAGCCGGCCGCCGGCCAGTCGAGTACCGGCCGGTCGGGGAAGACCACGATGCTGCGTTCGAAGCGGACTGCATTGACCTCCACGTAGCCGTCGCCGTAGGCGTTGAAGGTGTTCGCGGACGGGACGACGGTGGCGTGGAGTTTCACGGGGGCGGGGGTGACGGCGGTGCGGGCCGCGCCCGGTCGTCGCGAGGCGATCGATCGAAGGCGGCTGCCGACCCGCGGTCATTGCGAGGATTTTGAAGGGGCTGAATTATAATCGCGGCGCACTGCAGCAAGGCGCCGGGGTCCGTTCTTCGGGCCTCGTTCCCGTCCCTCCCGATCCGGCCGTGCGCACATCGAGGCCCGCATGAAAGAATTTTCGCGCATCAAGCGCCTACCCCCGTATGTCTTCAACATCACGGCCGAGCTGAAGATGGCCGCGCGTCGTCGCGGCGAGGACATCATCGACATGAGCATGGGCAACCCCGACGGGCCCACGCCGCAGCACATCGTCGACAAGCTGGTCGAGGCGGCCAAGCGTCCCGACACGCACGGCTATTCGGTGTCGAAGGGCATCCCGCGGCTGCGTCGCGCGATCTGCAACTGGTATCAGTCGCGCTACGGCGTGACCTTCGATCCCGACAGCGAGGCGATCGTCACCATCGGCTCGAAGGAGGGCCTCGCGCACCTGATGCTGGCCACGCTCGATCGTGGCGACACGGTGCTGGTGCCGAACCCCAGCTATCCGATCCACATCTACGGCGCGGTGATCGCGGGCGCCGACATCCGCAGCGTGCGGATGACGCCCGGTGTCGACTTCTTCGAGGAATGCGAGCGCGCGATCCGCGAGTCGATCCCGAAGCCGAAGATGATGATCCTCGGCTTCCCGAGCAACCCTACCGCGCAATGCGTGGAACTCGAGTTCTTCGAGCGCATCGTCGCGCTCGCGAAGCAGCACGACATCCTCGTCGTCCACGACCTCGCGTACGCCGATATCACGTTCGACGGCTGGAAGGCCCCGTCGATCATGCAGGTCGAAGGCGCGCGCGACGTCGCGGTCGAGTTCTTCACGATGTCGAAGAGCTACAACATGGCGGGGTGGCGCATCGGCTTCATGGTCGGCAACAAGGACCTCGTCAACGCGCTCGCGCGGATGAAGAGCTATCACGACTACGGTTCGTTCACGCCGGTGCAGGTGGCGGCCATCGCGGCGCTGGAAGGGCCGCAGGACTGCGTGGCGGAGATCGCGGCGAAGTACCAGAAGCGTCGCGACGTGCTGGCCAAGGGTCTCGCCGACGCCGGCTGGAAGGTCGAGCTGCCGCGCGCGTCGATGTACATCTGGGCCGAGATCCCCGAGGCCTATGCGGCGCTGGGTTCGCTCGAGTTCGCGAAGAAGCTGCTCGCCGAGGCGCGCGTCGCGGTGTCGCCGGGGATCGGCTTCGGCGACTATGGTGACGGCCACGTGCGCTTCGCGCTGATCGAGAACGAGGCACGCACGCGGCAGGCGATCCGCGGCATCAAGGAGATGTTCCGCAAGGACGGGTTGCTGCCAAAAGTGGCGGCTTGAACGGACGCCCGCCCAACGGACTTTAGTTTCGTCGTTCCCGCGACGGCGGGAACCCAGTGACTCTGGTTGCCGGACCACACCGAGCAACGACACTGGGTTCCCGCCTGCGCGGGAACGACGGATAGAAATGAAGCGCCCAAATCTCATGTTGAAACCCATCCAGGTCGCACTGATCGGCTCCGGCACCGTGGGTGGCGGCATGCTGCGCGTGCTCTCCCGCAACCAGGAGGAGATCACGCGTCGCGCCGGTCGCGGCATCGTCGTCGCGAGCGTCGGCGCGCGGGACGTGGCGAAGGCGCGGCGCCTGGTGGGTGACGACGTCCGCGTCGATGCCGACCTGCACGCCGTCGCGACCGATCCCGCGATCGAGATCGTCGTCGAGCTGATCGGTGGCACCAGCGACGCCAAGCATCTGGTGCTCGCCGCCATCGCCGCCGGCAAGCACGTGGTCACGGCCAACAAGGCGCTGCTCGCGCTCCACGGCAACGAGATCTTCGCGGCCGCGCAGGCCCGGGGCGTGATGGTCGCCTTCGAAGGCGCCGTGGCCGGCGGCATCCCGATCATCAAGGCGCTGCGCGAGGGGCT
>JBBRRW010000183.1:0-6808 GCA_038245975.1 Burkholderiales bacterium | reverse complement strand
GGGTGATCTTGCGACGACCCGATTCGCCTTCCTTCTTCAGGGCCTCGAGCGTGGGCACGACATAGGTCATCAACTGCATGATGATCGACGCCGAGATGTACGGCATGATGCCCAGCGCGAACACGGTGAAGCGCGACAGCGCGCCTCCCGAGAACATGTTGAAGAGGCTGAGGATGCCGCCCTGCTGACCCTGGAACAGCGACTGCAGCGCGTTCGGATCGATGCCCGGCACGGGAATGTGCGCACCCAGCCGATAGACGATCAGCGATCCGAGCAGGAACATCAAGCGACGGCGCAGGTCGCCGAACTTGCCGCTCTTGGCCAGTTGATTCGCGTTCGTTGCCACGGTCGTCGTTTCTACTTCTGAGAGGCGATCAGGCGACCGAGCCGCCGGCCGCTTCGATGACCGCCTTGGCGCCCGCCGTCGCGTTGATGCCCTTGAGCGCGACCTTCAACGTCAGCTCGCCGCTCTTGATGACCTTGACGTTCTTGATCATCTCGCCGATCAGCTTGGCCTGCTTCAGGGTCAGCAGATCGACCTCGGCCGCGCCCAGGCGCTGCAAATCCGTGAGCGAGACCTCGGCGTTGTACTTCTGCGTCGTCGACTTGAAGCCGCGCTTGGGCAGGCGGCGCTGCAGCGGCATCTGGCCGCCTTCGAAGCCGACCTTGTGGTAGCCGCCCGACCGCGACTTCTGGCCCTTGTGGCCGCGGCCCGAGGTCTTGCCCAGGCCCGAGCCGATGCCGCGGCCGACCCGGCGGCGCGGTTTCTTGGCGCCGTCTGCCGGCTTGATGGTGTTCAGTTCCATGTTCTTGATCCTCGCGGCGCTCTCAGAGCACCTTCACCAGGTACGAGACCTTGCCGATCATGCCGCGCACGGCCGGCGTGTCTTCGAGCGTCGACTCGCTGTTGGTCTTCCTCAGGCCCAGGCCTCGCACCGTCGCGCGATGCGACTCGCGCGTGCCGGCGACGCTTTTCACGAGCTTGATCTTGACCGTCTTCTTCTCGGTGGACGTGGCGTTCATTGCGTGTCTCCGGCTCAGCCGATGATCTCTTCGACCGTCAGGCCGCGCTTGGCGGCGATCTCGGCTGGCGTGCTGCAGCGCTTCAGGCCGTCGAGCGTCGCGCGGACGATGTTGTAGGGGTTCGACGAACCGAGGCTCTTGCAGACGATGTCGGTCACGCCCATCACTTCGAAGACGGCGCGCATCGGGCCGCCGGCGATGATGCCGTCGCCGGGCTTGGCCGGCGCCATCAGGACGCGCGACGCGCCGTGCTCGCCGACCACCTTGTGGTGGATCGTGCCGTTCTTCAGCTGCACCTTGATCATGTTGCGACGGGCCGATTCCATGGCCTTGGTCACCGACACCGGCACTTCCTTGGCCTTGCCCTTGCCCATGCCGACGCGGCCGTCGCCGTCACCGACGACGGTGAGCGCGGCGAAGCTGAGCGTGCGGCCGCCCTTGACGACCTTGGTGACGCGGTTGACCGCGATCATCTTTTCCTTCAGGCCGTCGTCGTTGCCTTCGGTCTGGGCGCGGGGATGAAACTTAGCCATCTGCTGTTTTCCTTGGACTGCCGCTGCCGGCCGTCAGAACTGGAGGCCGGCTTCGCGCGCGGCGTCGGCCAGCGCCTTGACGCGGCCGTGATAACGGAAACCGCCGCGATCGAAGGCGACCCGGTCGACGCCCGCGGCCTTGGCCTTCTCGGCGATGCGCTTGCCGACGATCGCCGCAGCGGCCACGTTGCCGCCCTTGCCGGAGACCTTGCTGTCGCCGGCGAGGTCCTTGCGGACGTCGGCCTCGGCAGTCGAGGCGCTGGCGAGCACGCGTGCACCGTCGTCGGAGATGACGCTGGCGTAGATGTGCAGGTTCGTGCGATGCACGGTGAGGCGCGCGACGCGCTGCAACGCGATGCGAGTGCGCGTCTGCTTGGAGCGGCGCAGGCGCTGGTCGTTCTTGCTGAGCATCTCGGTCCCCTTACTTCTTCTTCGTTTCCTTGATCGTCACCTTCTCGTCGCTGTAGCGGATGCCCTTGCCCTTGTAGGGCTCCGGCGGGCGCAACGCGCGAACTTCGGCGGCGACCTGGCCGACGGCCTGGCGGTCGAACCCCGAGATGACGATTTCGGTCTGGGTCGGGCAGACGACCTTCACGCCGGCCGGCATCTCTTTGGACACCGGATGCGAGAAGCCGATCTGCAGGTTGAGCTTGGTGCCCGCGGCGGTGGCGCGATAGCCGACGCCGACCAGGTTGAGCTTCTTCTCGAAGCCCTTGGTGACGCCGCCGACCATGTTGGCGACCAGCGCGCGCATCGTCCCCGACATCGCGTCGGCTTCGGGCGAGTCGTTGGCCGGCGCGAACATCAGCTTGCCGTCTTCGTTCTTCACGGTGACGAGGGCGTTCACCGGCCGCACCAGCGTGCCGAGCGAACCCTTGACGCTGATCGACCCGGCGTTCGTGGTGATGTCGACGCCCTTCGGGACGGCGATCGGCATTTTTCCTACGCGTGACATGACTTGCTCTTTCTCGACGAGGTCGCGCTTACGAAACGTAGACCAGGACTTCGCCGCCGATGCCGGCTTGGCGCGCCTTGCGATCCGTCATCACGCCCTTGGGCGTGGTGACGATGGCGACGCCGAGGCCGTTCATGACGCTCGGAATCTCGTGGCGGCCCTTGTAGACCCGCAGGCCCGGACGGCTGACGCGCTCGATCTTCTCGATCACCGGATGGCCGGCGTAGTACTTCAGCGCGATCTCGAGCTCGGGCTTGGCGCCCTCGCCCTTGACCTGGAAGCCGTCGATGTAGCCTTCGTCCTTCAGGACCTTGGCGATCGCCACCTTCAACTTCGACGACGGCATCGCGACGCTCGGCTTTTCCACCATCTGCGCGTTGCGGATGCGGGTCAGCATATCGGCGATCGGATCACTCATGCTCATGGATCAAACTCCTGTCGGCTCGCTCGTGCGGGCGCTGGTGACTACCAGCTGGCCTTGACGACGCCCGGGATGTCGCCCTTGAAGGCGAGCTCTCGGATCTTGTTGCGGCCGAGGCCGAACTTGCGGAACGTGCCGCGCGGACGGCCGGTGATGCCGCAGCGCTTGCGCTGGCGCGTCGGGTAGGCGTTCCTGGGCAGCTTCTGCAATTCGAGGCGCGAGGCATAACGCTCCTCGTCGGACTTCTTCGCGTCGTTCGCCGCCGCCTTGAGCTCGGCGTACTTCTTCGCGTATTTGGCGACGAGATGGGCGCGCTTCTTCTCGCGCTCGATCAGGGAAAGTTTGGCCACGTTGCTGAACCCTTCAGGTCTTGAACGGAAACTTGAACGACGTGAGGAGCGCGCGGCATTCCTCGTCGGTCTTGGCGGACGTCGTGATCGAGATGTTCAAGCCGCGCAGCGCGTCGATCTTGTCGTACTCGAGCTCCGGAAAGATGATCTGTTCCTTGACGCCGATGTTGTAGTTGCCGCGGCCGTCGAAGGCGCGCGAGCTGATGCCGCGGAAGTCGCGCACGCGCGGCAGCGCGATCGTGACGAAGCGGTCGAGGAATTCGTACATGCGCACGCCGCGCAGCGTCACCATGCAGCCGATGGGCACGCCGTCGCGGATCTTGAAGCCGGCGATCGCCTTCTTCGACTTGGTGACGACGGGCCTCTGGCCGGCGATCTTCGAGAGGTCGGAGACCGCGTGGTCCATGACCTTCTTGTCGGACACCGCTTCCGAGACGCCCATGTTCAGGGTGATCTTGGTGATGCGCGGGGCCTGCATCGCCGACGTGTAGCCGAACTTCTTGACGAGGTCGGGGGCGACCGTGTCGCGATAGAACTCTTGCAAACGAGCCATGGTCGCCTCTTAAGCCTTGATCTCTGCGCCGCTCGAGCGGAACACCCGCACGCCGCGCTCGACGGTCTTGCGCGTCTTCTTCTCGTCGTCGCTCAGCAGCTTGATGCCGACGCGGTCGGCTTTGCCGGTGGTCGCGTTGAAGATCGCCACGTTGGACTGGTGGATCGACAGCGTCTTGTCGACGACGCCGCCGGTGACACCCTTCATCGGGTTCGGCTTGACGTGCTTCTTGACGACGTTGACCCCCTCGACGACCAGGCGGTCCTCGTCGACGCGCGACAGCACGGTGCCGCGGCGGCCCTTGTCGCGGCCGGTCAGCACGATCACCTGGTCGCCCTTACGAATCTTGTTCATCGCGAATATTCCTGATCAGCGACTGCGCTCAGAGCACTTCCGGCGCGAGCGAGACGATCTTCATGAAGCGCTCGGTGCGCAGCTCGCGCGTGACCGGCCCGAAGATGCGGGTGCCGATCGGCTCGAGCTTGGCGTTCAGCAGCACGGCGGCGTTGCCGTCGAACTTGACGAGCGAGCCGTCCTGGCGGCGCACGCCCTTGGCGGTGCGAACGACGACGGCCGAGTAGACCTCGCCCTTCTTCACGCGCCCGCGCGGCGCCGCTTCCTTGATCGACACCTTGATGACGTCACCGATCGCGGCGTAGCGGCGCTTCGAGCCGCCGAGCACCTTGATGCACATGACGGACTTGGCGCCCGTGTTGTCGGCGACGTCGAGCCGCGACTGCATTTGAATCATGTTGTCCTTCTTCCCAACTTGGCCGCCGAACGGACGAGCCGTCTGGCGATCAGTCTTGGGCCCCGCGCGGGGGTTTGAATTCGAGCGCTTCGATCCGCGTCCCGGGCCGTTCCCGGCCCAAATCCGCTAGCGAAGCCGAAGATTATCGCCCGGCTGGCGATTTCCTGTCAAACGATCGGCGTTCAGCCCTTCAGCTGTCGCGCCTGGGCGACCAAGGTCTTGGCGTCGCTCACCTCGAACTTGCCCGGCGCCTCGATGTTGAGCGCCTTGACGACGCCGTCCTTGACGAGCATCGAATAGCGCTGCGAGCGCACGCCCATGCCGCGCGCCGTGAGGTCGAACGTCAGGCCGGTCGCCTTGGCGAAGTCGGCACTGCCGTCGGCCATCATGCGGACCTTGCCCGCCGATTTCTGGTCGCGCCCCCAGGCGCCCATCACGAACGGATCGTTGACGGAGACGCACCAGATCTCGTCGACGCCGGCCGCCTTCAGTGCGCCGGCTTCCTCGAGGTAACCAGGCACGTGCTTGGCCGAGCAGGTCGGCGTGAAGGCGCCGGGCAGGCCGAAGATCGCGATCGTCTTGCCGGCGCTTGTCTTCTCGACGTCGAAGCTGTTCGGGCCGATCGAGCAGCCGTTGCCCTCGACCTCGACGAATTCCTGGAGGCTGCCCGCGGGCAGCTTGTCACCGACTTTGATCATCATTGGACTCGTTTGCTCGAAAGGCACGGACACGCAGGGTCAGACCGTGATGCCCTTTTGCACCAGGCGCGTCACGACCCACGCCTTGGTCTTCGAGATCGGCCGGCTCTCGGCGATCTCGACGACGTCGCCCGTCTTGTATTCGTCGTTCTCGTCGTGCGCGTGGTACTTGCTCGACTTGGCGACGATCTTGCCGTAGAGCTCGTGCTTGGTGCGACGCTCGATCAGGACGGTGATCGTCTTCGAGCGCTTGTCGCTCACGACCTTGCCGATCAGGGTGCGCGTGTTCTTGGCGCGCGGCGCGGCCGCTGCAGCGGCCGCCGCGGGCTCGGCGCTCGTGTTCACCTCGGCGTTCATGTCTTGGCTCCAGTCTTCTTGGCGGCGGGCTTCTTGCCGGATGCGGCCAGCTTCTGCTCGGTCTGGATGGTCTTCGCGCGGGCGATGTCGCGCCGCGTGTTGCCGAGCTGCGAATGGTTGGTGAGTTGCTGCGTCGCCTTCTGCATGCGCAGGCCGAAATGGGCTTTGAGCAGTTCGCTCACTTCCTTCTCGAGGCCGGCAGCGTCCTTGGCGCGGAGGTCAGACGTCTTCATGGGTAGTCCTTGTCACGCGTCGATCAGGCGCCGACCTGGCGCATGACGAACGTGGTCTTGAGCGGCAGCTTCGCCGAGGCGAGCAAGAACGCTTCGCGCGCCAGCTCTTCCGGCACGCCGTTGATCTCGTAGAGCACCTTGCCGGGCTGGATCTCGGCGACGTAGTACTCGGGGTTGCCCTTGCCGTTGCCCATGCGGACCTCGGCCGGCTTCTGCGAAATGGGCTTGTCCGGAAAGATCCGGATCCAGATCCGGCCGCCGCGCTTGACGTGGCGCGAGATCGCGCGGCGAGCCGCCTCGATCTGGCGCGCCGTCAGGCGGCCGCGCTCGATGGCCTTCAGGCCGAAGTCGCCGAACGACACGTTCGCGCCGCGCGTGGCGACGCCGGTGTTGCGGCCCTTTTGTTCCTTGCGGAATTTTCTGCGTGCAGGTTGCAGCATTCTTATTCTCCTTTGCCGTCGCTCTTGCCGTCGGCGGCAGGAGCGGGCGTCGCGGCCTTGCGGACACGCTTGACGGCGGGGCCCTTCGGCGCGTCGGTGCCGGCACCCGGCACCTTCACGTCGGGCGCAGCAGCGATCGCGCCCGGATCGAGCGCCTTGTCGGTACGCTCGGTGCCGGCGGCGGCGCGCAGCGGACGCTCGCCGACTGCACCCGGACCGCCGGTGCGCGGCCGGCCACCCGGCGAGGCCGGGCCGCCCGGACGCGGACCGCGGCGGTTGCGGCGGTCGTCTTCGGCGCCCGCAGGCGTGTTGATGTTCGGGGCTTCGCCGTTGGCGAGCCGATCACCGCGATAGACCCAGCACTTGACGCCGATGACGCCGTAGGTGGTCTTCGCTTCCGAAAAGCCGTAGTCGATGTCGGCCTTCAGCGTGTGGAGCGGCACGCGACCTTCGCGGTACCACTCGCAGCGCGCGATCTCGATCCCGTTCAGGCG
>JBBRRW010000182.1:0-6895 GCA_038245975.1 Burkholderiales bacterium | reverse complement strand
GCTGCGACCGGCGTAGACGTAGTAGCCGTCGGCATCGCGCAGGTACTTGTCGCCGCTCTTGGTCCAGTGGCCCTGGAAGGTCTCGCGGCTCTTGGTGCGGTTGGACCAGTACATCAGCGCTGCGCTCGGGCCGTTGATGTAAAGATCGCCGACGACGTCGGGGCCTTCAATCACGCGGCCCGCTTCGTCACGCAGCTCGACCTCGTAGCCTTCGACCGCCTTGCCGGTGGTGCCGTAACGCACGTCGCCCGGGCGGTTCGACAGGAAGATGTGCAGCATCTCGGTCGAGCCGATGCCGTCGATGATGTGGCAGCCGAAGTGGCGGGTGAAACGCTCGCCGATGTCGCGCGGCAGTGCTTCGCCGGCCGACGAGCACATGCGCAGCGCGACCTGCTCGCGCGGCGGCAACGACGGCGACGCGAGCATTCCCGCGAAGCCGGTCGGCGCGCCGAAGAACACCGTCGGGTGGTGGGCGGTCATGCGCTTGAAGCAGGCGTCGGGCGTGGGACGCTCGGCCATCAGGATCACCGTGGCGCCGACCGTCAGCGGAAAGGTCAGTCCGTTGCCCAGTCCGTACGCGAAGAACAGCTTCGCCGCCGAGAACGTCACGTCGCGTTCGGTGAGGCCGAGGATCGGCTTGGCGTAGAGCTCGGCGGTCCAGTACGGGCTGCCGTGCGCATGCACGGTGCCCTTCGGTCGGCCGGTCGACCCGGACGAGTAGAGCCAGAAGGCCACGTCGTCGGCGGTCGTGTCGGCGGCATTCGCCATCGGCGCGTGCGGCGCGAGCCAGTCCTCGAAGTCGAGGCGTCCGCCCACGGCGGATTGCCGCAGCGGGTCGGAGACGACGATCGTCTCGACTTCGTGCGGCACCGCGGCCATCGCGCCCTGCAGGACCGGCAGCAGGGACGCCGAGACCAGCACGGCCAGCGACCGGCTGTGGGCCAGGATGTACGCGTAGTCGTCGCGGGTCAGCAGCGTGTTGATCGCCACCGGCACCACTCCCGCGTACAGCGCGCCGAGGAACGAGACCGGCCAGTCGTTGCAGTCCTGCATCAGCAGCAGCACGCGGTCTTCGCGGCGGAGGCCGGACGCGCGCAGTGCGGTGGCGACGCGACGTGCCCGCGCCTCGAGCTGGCCATAGGTCATCGTGCCCAGGTCGTCGATGTAGGCGACCTTGTCGGCACGGCCCGTGTTGAGCGCGAGGATGTGCCGGGCGAAGTTGAAGCGTTCGCCCGGTGGCGGCACCGTGGTCTCCGTCATGCGTCCCTCCTGCGTCGAACCCGTGCGCTGCCGGGTGCATCGCGCCGCGCGTTCGCCGACCTTCGGTCGGCTCGCGCATGTTGAATAATTCAGGTGATTGCCCGAAACTACGGACGGTCAGCAGCAAGGTCAAGCACTATATTGCACGTTAAGGGTATGCCCGGACACCCGTGCGCACGGCGAAGACGACGCACGCGGCGGCGCCGGAAGGCGTTGATTCTGAGGACGAACCACCACGATGAACATCAGGGAAAGCGCGAGCGACCTGTCCGGACCCGGCGAGAACGCAGCCGTCGTGCCGGGCGTCGACGACGCGGCGGAACGCAGCGCCGCCGCGACGTTGCGCGATCCCTTCCTCGTGACCCTCGGCGAACGCGTCCGCTCGCTGCGGGCCCGCAAGGGCATGACGCGGCGATCGCTGGCGATGGCGTCGTCGGTCTCCGAGCGCCACCTCGCCAATCTCGAACTGGGCGTCGGCAATGCGTCGATCCTCGTCCTGCGCCAGGTCGCGTCGGCGCTCGAGTGCCTACCCGCCGACCTGCTTGGCGACGACATCGACGCGCCGGAGCGACTGCTGATCCGCGACCTGTTGCAGGGTCGCGACGATCCCGACCTGCGGCGCGCCCGGATGGCGCTCGGCGATCTCTTCGGCACCTCGGTCCAGCCCGAAGCGCGCAATCAGCGCATCGCGTTGATCGGGTTGCGCGGCGCGGGCAAGTCCACCATCGGCCGGCGGCTGGCCGAGGACATGGGCGCCCCCTTCGTCGAGCTCAATCGCGAGATCGAACGGGTTGCCGGCTACGGCCTGGCCGAGATCCACAACCTGCTCGGCCCCGCCGCCTATCGCCGCTATGAACGGCGCGCCCTCGAAGAGGCCGTGCAGCTCTATCCCGACGCGGTGATCGCGACGCCGGGTGGCATCGTGTCCGATCCCGCCACTTTCAACCTGCTGCTGTCCAGCTGCTACACGGTGTGGCTGACGGCCGAACCGGTCGACCACATGCAGCGCGTCGTGGCGCAGGGCGACATGCGCCCGATGCGAGGCAACAGCGAGGCGATGGAAGACCTCAAGCGCATCCTCGCCGGTCGGGCCGCTTTCTATCGCAAGGCCGACCTGACCTTCGATACGTCCGGCAAGTCGCTCGATCAGGCCTACGGCCTGCTCACCGCCGCGTTGTCCAGGGCGCTGGGTCGGTCGATCGGCCTCGGCACAAGAGATATGCAATAAAGTGCAATTGACGATTGACAGGTGCCGACGTGACCGGCAGTATGCTGCCTGTCGCCGCGCCTCCTGCAGCATCGTGCGCAGTGGCTCACACAAGAAGCACGACAGGAGACTTCCATGGAAGCTGGCGCAGCCACGACCAATGCCCCGATGTCCGCAGCGGGCGTCCTGCCGATCCGCGACGCCGGTCAGTCTGCTGCCAACGCGCCGATCGCGGCCGTCGACTACCGCATCGAGCCGTCGCGCTATCACCACTGGTCGATGAAGTTCGACGGCCCGGTCGCCACGCTGAGCCTGAACATCGACGAGGACGCCGGCATCCGCCCCGGCTACAAGCTGAAGCTGAACAGCTACGACCTCGGCGTCGACATCGAACTGAACGACGCGGTCAACCGCATCCGCTTCGAGCACCCCGAAGTGCGCACCGTCGTGATGACCAGCCTGAAGGACCGCATCTTCTGCTCGGGCGCCAACATCTTCATGCTCGGCGTGTCGTCGCATTCGTGGAAGGTGAACTTCTGCAAGTTCACCAACGAGACCCGCAACGGGCTCGAGGACTCCAGTCGTTACTCGGGGCTCAAGTTCCTCGCCGCCGTGAACGGGGCGTGCGCGGGCGGCGGCTACGAGCTCGCGCTGGCCTGCGACGAGATCCTGCTGGTCGACGATCGCTCGTCGGCCGTCAGCCTGCCCGAAGTGCCGCTGCTCGGCGTGCTGCCCGGTACCGGCGGCCTGACCCGCGTGACCGACAAGCGTCACGTGCGCCACGACCTGGCCGACGTGTTCTGCACCACCACCGAAGGCGTGCGCGGCGCGAAGGCCAAGCAGTGGCGCCTGGTCGACGACATCGCCAAGCCCGCGGTGTTCGCGCAGAAGGTCGCCGAGCGCGCGGCCGCGCTGGCCGCGCAGAGCGATCGTCCGGCCGACGGCGAGGGCGTCGCGCTGACGACCATCGTACGGACGGTCGACGACCACGGCCTGCATTACAAGCATGTCGACGTCGTGATCGACCGCAGCAAGCGGCTCGCGACGTTCACGATCAAGGCACCCGAAGGCGCGCAGCCGGACACGGTCGACGCGATCGTCGCAGCAGGCGCCGCGTGGTGGCCGCTCGCGATGGCACGCGAGCTCGACGACGCGATCCTGTCGATGCGCACCAACGAACTCGACACCGGCACCTGGGTGCTGAAGACGTCGGGCGATGCCGGCGCGGTGCTCGCGTCGGACGCTAGCCTGCTCGCGCACCAGGACCACTGGTTCGTGCGCGAGACCATCGGCTTCACGCGTCGCACGCTGTCGCGCCTCGACGTGTCGTCGCGCACGCTGTTCGCGATGATCGAGGAGGGCTCCTGCTTCGCGGGCACGCTGCTCGAGCTCGCGCTGGCCTGCGACCGCAGCTACATGCTCGCGTTGCCCGGCGCGCCGGAGCGCGCGCCGAAGATCACGCTCAACCAACTGAATTTCGGCACCTACCCGATGGCTACCGAACAGTCGCGCATCGGCCGCCGCTTCTACGACGAGGAGCCCGCCGTCGCGGTGGTCCGTGCGCAGATCGGCGTCGCGCTCGACGGTGACGCGGCGCTGCAGGTCGGCCTCGTGACGATGGCCCCCGACGACATCGACTGGGCCGACGAGGTCCGCATGGCGATCGAGGAGCGCTCGTCGATGTCGCCCGACGCGCTGACCGGGATGGAAGCGAACCTGCGCTTCAACGGCAGGGAAACGATGGCCACGCGGGTCTTCGGTCGTCTCACCGCCTGGCAGAACTGGATCTTCATCCGCCCGAACGCGGTCGGCGAGAAGGGGGCGCTGAAGCTGTATGGGAAGGGTGAGAAGGCGCAGTTCGACTGGAACCGGGTGTAGCAGTACGCGAACGGAGCGAAGGTCATCCCGGCGAAGGCCGGGACCCAATTTTCAATTGGTCACCGATCAATGAGGCCCCGGCCGACGCCGGGGTGGTGACATCGTCAGAGAGAACCCATGTCCACTATCGACTACACCACCAAGATCCCCAACAACGTCAACCTCGCCGAGGACAAGACTTTGCAGCGCGCGCTCGAGCACTGGCAGCCCGAGTTCCTCAACTGGTGGCAGGACATGGGCCCCGACGGCTCGCACGAACACGACGTGTACCTGCGCACCGCGACCAGCGTCGACTCGGCCGGCTGGGCGCAGTTCGGCCACGTCAAGATGCCCGAGTACCGCTGGGGCATCTTCCTCAACCCGGCCATCGAGAATCGCAAGATCGGCTTCGGCGAGCATCTCGGCGGCGATGCCTGGCAGGAAGTGCCGGGTGAACACCGCGCCAACCTGCGTCGCATCATCGTCACGCAGGGCGACACCGAGCCCGCATCGGTCGAGCAGCAGCGCCACCTGGGCCTCACCGCGCCGTCGCAGTACGACCTGCGCAACCTGTTCCAGATCAACGTCGAAGAGGGCCGTCACCTGTGGGCGATGGTCTACCTGCTGCACCGCTACTTCGGCCGCGACGGTCGCGAAGAGGCGGAGGCGCTGCTGCATCGGAACTCGGGCGACCAGGACAACCCGCGCATCCTCGGCGCCTTCAACGAGAAGACACCCGACTGGCTGGCGTTCTACATGTTCACGTACTTCACCGATCGCGACGGCAAGTTCCAGTTGTCGGCGCTGACCGAGAGCGCGTTCGATCCGCTGGCGCGTACCACCAAGTTCATGCTGACCGAGGAAGCGCACCACATGTTCGTCGGCGAGTCGGGCATCTCGCGGGTCATCAACCGCACCTGCCAGGTCATGAACGAACTCAAGACCGACGACCCGCAGAAGATCCGCGCGGCCGGCGTGGTCGACCTGGGGACGATCCAGCGCTACCTGAACTTCCACTACTCGGTGACGATCGACCTGTTCGGCGCCGATGAATCGAGCAACGCGGCGATCTTCTACAACTCGGGCCTGAAGGGCCGCTACGAAGAGGGCAAGCGCGACGACGACCACCGCCTGCAAGGCGGAACCTACAAGGTGCTGGCCGTGCAGGACGGACGGCTGGTCGAACGCGAAGTGCCGATGCTGAACGCGCTCAACGAGGTGCTGCGCGACGACTACATCAAGGACTCGATCGGCGGCGTCAACCGCTGGAACAAGGTGATCGAGAAGGCCGGGCTGCCGCATCGGCTGGTGGTGCCGCACAAGGCGTTCAACCGCAAGATCGGCGCGCTGGCGAACGCCAGGGTCAGCCCCGACGGCCAGGTCGTCAGTGAAGCCGAATGGGCGGCGCGCGAGCGCGACTGGCTGCCGTCGATCGAGGACCGCGCCTTCGTCGCGTCGCTGATGGGGCTCGTCGCCGACCCGGGCAAGTTCGCCGGCTGGATCGCACCGCCGCCGATGGGCATCAACAAGCAGCCGGTCGACTTCGAGTACGTGCGGTTCAATTGACGTTCCACTTGTATCCCCGGCGAAGGCCGGGGCCTGATGGCGCCCCGAAACGAAACATTGGGTCCCGGCCTTCGCCGGGATGACCTGAGATGAGCGCGAGCGCTGAGGTATTGAAGCAGCACCTGATCGACCCCGAGATCTGCATTCGCTGCAACACCTGCGAAGAGACCTGCCCGGTCGACGCGATCACGCACAACGACGACAACTACGTCGTCGATGCGGCGAAGTGCAACTTCTGCATGGCCTGCATCTCGCCGTGCCCGACGGGCTCGATCGACAACTGGCGCACGGTGCTGAAGCCCGCCGCCTACAGCATCGACGAGCAGTTCACGTGGGACGAGCTGCCGCCCGAGCGCACCTTCGGCGGCGCGTCGCTCGAGGCCGAGGTGTTGAAGCCGATCGATCCGGGCGACGTCGCCGACGACGAGAAGGCGCTCGAGCTCGATACGAAGCAGCTCGCCGATCCGCTGTCCGGCTCGCAGGTGCCGCCGTGGTCGGCCTCGCATCCGTACGTGAACCTCTACGGCCACAAGGCGCCGGTCACGGCCACCGTGGCCGGCAATTTCCGCGTGACCGCGCTCGGTACCGACAGCGACACGCATCACATCGTGCTGGACTTCGGCGGCACGCCGTTCCCGGTCCTCGAAGGCCAGTCGATCGGCATCCTGCCGCCGGGCGACGACGCGCGCGGCAAGGTCCATCACGCGCGGCAGTACTCGATCGCCAGCCCGCGCGACGGCGAGCGCCCCGGCTACAACAACATCTCGCTGACCGTGAAGCGCGTCACCGCCGACTACGACGGCAAGCCCGTGCGCGGTGTCGCGTCGAACTACGTCTGCGACCTGAAGAAGGGCGACCAGGTTCGCGTCATCGGCCCGTTCGGCACCAGCTTCCTGATGCCGAACCACCCGAACTCGAACCTGATCATGATCTGCACCGGCACCGGCAGCGCGCCGATGCGCGCGATGACCGAGCGTCGGCGTCGTCGTGTCGAGCTTAAGGAGG
>JBBRRW010000181.1:0-7013 GCA_038245975.1 Burkholderiales bacterium | reverse complement strand
GGCACGGCGACGGCGAGAGCCCGACCCGCGCCGCGAGTTGCTGGTTGGACAGCTTCGCGTCCTGTTGCAGCAGGTCGAGGATGCGGCGGTCGATGCGGTCGAGATCGAGGCTTGGCATGAGATGCTGAAGAATCAGGCAAAGACGCAAGCATATTGCGCATCGCAGCCCGATGCGGGCAATTTTCGCAATCAGTTGTCGCGTGTCGCGCCGTAAAATCATCCTCCTGCGACTAGGAGCCGGACATGGACACGAAAACCTGGGACAACCCGATGGGCACCGACGGCTTCGAGTTCATCGAATACGCCGCGCCGGATCCCGAAGCGATGGGCGCGCTGTTCACGCGGATGGGCTTCACCGCCATCGCCCGCCATCGCCACAAGAACGTCACGCTGTATCGCCAGGGCGAGATCAACTTCCTGCTCAACGCCGAGCCGGACTCGTTCGCGCAGCGCTTCGCGCGGCTGCATGGCCCGTCGATCTGCGCGATCGCGTTCCGCGTGCAGGACGCCGCGCTCGCCTACCGGCATGCGCTCGACCTCGGCGCGTGGGGCTTCGAAGGCAAGAGCGGCCCGGGCGAACTGAACATCCCGGCGATGAAGGGCATCGGCGACTCGCTGATCTATTTCGTCGACCGCTGGCGCGGCAAGAACGGCGCCAAGGAAGGCACGATCGGCAACATCGGCTTCTACGACGTCGACTTCGAGCCCTTGCCGGGCGCCGAGCTCAACCCGGTCGGCAACGGCCTGACCTACATCGACCACCTGACCAACAACGTCCATCGCGGCCGCATGGACGAGTGGACCGAGTTCTACCAGCGCTTCTTCAACTTCCGCGAGATCCGCTACTTCGACATCGAAGGCCAGGTCACCGGCGTGAAGTCGCGCGCGCTGACGTCGCCGTGCGGCAAGATCCGCATCCCGATCAACGAGGAAGGCAACGAGACCGCCGGCCAGATCCAGGAATACCTCGACGCGTATCACGGCGAAGGCATCCAACACATCGCGCTCGGGGCGTCCGATCTCTACGACACCGTCGACCGGATGCGCGCCAACGGCGTGCGGCTGCTCGACACGATCGACACGTACTACGAGTTGATCGACCGGCGCATCCCCGGCCACGGCGAGGCGATCCCCGAACTGCAGAAGCGCAAGATCCTGGTCGACGGCAAGCCCAACGAGCTGCTGCTGCAGATCTTCACCGAGAACCAGCTCGGTCCGATCTTCTTCGAGTTCATCCAGCGCAAGGGCGACATGGGCTTCGGCGAAGGCAACTTCAAGGCGCTGTTCGAAAGCATCGAGCTCGACCAGATGCGGCGGGGTGTGCTGAAGGACACGTCGAAGGCCGATCCGGCGGCCGCCGGCACGAACGCCGAGATCGCGGCACTGGCACGATGAGCGGGCTGCAGGACGCCGTGGCGATCGAGATGGCGCTCACCATCGGCGCCCATGCCGCGGCCGAAGCGACGACGGTCTCGCGGGCCGAAACCGAGGGCGCCGCGATCCCGACGACCTATGGCGCGTCGGAGCGGCCGCCGCGCGGGGACTACACGACCGCGCGATCGGACTACGTCTGCGACCAGCACTGGACGTCGTACACGCCCGAGCAGCACGACCGCTATCGCCGGCTGTATGCCGACCGCATCGAGCGGCTGCCGGGCCTCGCCTGCAACGAGTTCCTCGACGCGCTGGCCGCGATGGAAGCGGCCGATGCGATCCCCGATCTCGAGGAGATCTCCATCCTGCTGAAGGCAGCGACCGGCTGGACCCTGGTCGCCGTGCCCGGCCTGATCCCCGAGAACGCGTTCTTCGCGCTGCTGGCTGCACGGCGCTTCCCGGTGACCGTGTGGCTCCGAGAGGAAGACGAGTTCAACTACATCGTCGAGCCCGACATCTTCCACGACTTCTTCGGGCACGTGCCGCTGCTGTTCAACCCGATGTTCGCCGACTACATGCAGGCGTTCGGCCAGGGCGGCCTCAAGGCCGCATCGCTGGGCGGCCTCGAGTACCTCGCGCGCCTGTACTGGTACACGGTCGAGTTCGGGCTGATCGCCACGCCCGGCGGCCTGCGCATCTACGGCGCCGGCATCGTGTCGTCGGGCTCGGAGCCGCAGCACGCGCTGCGTTCGGCGCAGCCGGCCCGCGTCGGCTTCGACCTCGAGCGGCTGATGCGCAGCGAATACAAGATCGACACCTTCCAGGCGACCTACTTCGTGATCGACTCGTTCGACCAGTTGTTCGAAGCCACGGCGCCGGACTTCGGGCCGCTCTATCGGCGCGTGCAGGCGATGCCGGCGCATCCTGCCGGCGCGGTGTTGCCGGGCGAGAAGATCTTCACGCTCTGAACCACCGGATTCGCCCGCCCGGCAGAGCCGGTCGGCGGCCCGGTTCTCAAGTCCCGCCGGCTTCCGCCGTCAGGCTCCGGAAATCGTCGATCCACTCCTGCAGCTTCGCCACCGCATTCAGCCGTTGTTCGGGCGTGGCCAGGTTGTGAATCTGCGCGTTCATCTCGTCGGTTGCCCGGCGATACGCCTCGACGGTCGCACGACGTTCCAGGTCGGGGCTCTGGTCGAAGCGATCGAAGACGCCCTTCATCAGCGCGATCGCCGCATCGCGTGACGGCTTCTCGCGTTCGATCCGGTTCAGCATCGCGATGATCTCGGCCTCGCGACGCTGGCGTTCGGCGAGCAGGATCTCGCCGTCGAGCGGCCGCGCATCGGAGAGCTGGCGGATCGCCACCTTCTGTTCGCGGCTGAAGCTGCCGTACCACTCCTCGACGCGCTCCAGCGTCTTCTCGTAGCGCACCTTCTTGCGCTTCTCGACGTTGCCCTTCAGGTTCTCGTCGCGATACTTCGCGTCGGCGTCGTCGAACTTCTCCTGCAGCGTCCTGATGTTGTCCGGTGTCAGCCGCAGCGCGAGGTCGGCCATGTCGGGCAGCACGTGATTGACCGTCGTATAGGCCCGGCGCCGCGACTGTTCGCCGAACGCCGTCACCTCGGCCGCGGTAATCGAGTGCGGCGCCTTCTTCTGCAGTTCGGTGGCCAGCGCCGCGTAGTCGGGCAGCTGCGTAGACTTGTGCCACGCGAGCAGCGAACGCAGCTTCGGCTTGACGAATTCCTTCTGCTCGCTGGACAGGTCGAGGTAGCGATTCAGCATGAATAGCCCGACCGTATCGCCGTTGCGATAACCGGTCTTGACCAGACCGCAGCCGGCCACGGCGATCGCCAGGACCGCTGCGACGACGGCCGTCACCGTCCGCTTCGCGAACATCGACCGCAAGACCTGCGTGCTAGAATTTTTTTCCATTCGTCCGTCCGTCTACCTCAGTGGCGAGTCCCGAAGGCCGGTGTTCGCCGGCCGCGGTCCCGAACAAAACAACCAGCGCCGCGACCTCGCCGGCGCGCACCCGCCTCGATGATCGCTCGTTCATGAATGTCGTCGTCCTTGCCGCCGGCATGGGCAAGCGGATGAATTCCGCGCTGCCCAAGGTCCTGCATCCCATCGCCGGCCGGCCGATGCTCGCACGAGTTCTCGATACGGCCCGGCAACTGCCCGATGCGCGCATCACCGTCGTCATCGGCCACGGCGGCGACCAGGTCCGTGAAGCGCTCGCCGACCCGGGTCTGCAATGGGCCGTGCAATCCCCTCAACGTGGGACCGGGCATGCCGTGCAACAAGCGGCGCGGTTTCTCGACGACGACGCGCGAACCCTGGTGCTGTACGGCGACGTGCCGCTGACCCGCGCTGAAACGCTGCGCGCTTTGAGCGACCTCGCGGGCGATGGTTCAGCGGCGAGGCCCGAGGCCCTCGCGATCCTCACCGTCACGCTGCAGGACCCGACCGGCTACGGCCGCATCGTGCGCAACGCCGGCAGCGGCGCCGTCGAGGCGATCGTCGAGGAGAAGGACGCGACCGCGGAGCAACGCGCGATCACCGAGGTCAACACCGGCATCCTCGTCGCGCCCACCGCGCGCCTGAAGGGCTGGCTGGCCGGGCTGTCGAACGACAACGCGCAGGGCGAGTACTACCTGACCGACGTCGTCGCGCTCGCGCGGCACGACGGCGTGCCGGTCGTGGCGATGCAGCCCGCGTTCGTGTGGGAGACGGTCGGCGTCAACAGCAAGGCGCAACTGGTCGAGCTCGAGCGCCAGGCGCAGCTGAACGAAGCTCATCGGCTGCTCGCGGCGGGTGTGACGCTGATGGACGCGGCCCGCATCGATGTCCGCGGCACGCTCGAATGCGGCCGCGACGTGACCATCGACGTCGGCTGCGTCTTCGAAGGCGACGTGCGACTGGGCGACGGCGTGAACGTCGGTCCCTACGTCGTGATGCGCGACGCCGACGCGCTGCGCGGCGCGCGCATCGGCGCCTTCTGCAGCATCGACGGCGCGACCATCGGCGAAGACGCGATTGTCGGTCCGCACGCGCGGCTGTGAGCGCCGATCGATTCTCCCGTCGACGATCTTTGCCGACAGGACGATCGACGCTTGCGCCCGCCTGGCGCACGCCGCCTTCCCGTCGCAACTGACCTGACCGACCGATGGCCATCCGCACCGCGCTGACCGCACCGCATCCCGCAAGCGCGTTGCTCGACCGCGGACTCGTGCTGCCGGACCCGGCGCAGGTCTACGTGGACCGCAGCGTCGACCTCGCGCGACTGCAGCCCGGTGCGACGCTGTGCCCCGGCGCGCGCGTCGCGGGCGAGGCCACCTTCATCGGCGCCGGTGCCGTGATCGGCAGCGAAGGCGCGGCCACGGCGCTCGACTGCGCCATCGATGCCGACGTCGAGTTCTGCAGCGGCTATGCCGACGGCGCCGTGCTGTTCCGCGGCGCGAAACTGGGCGGGTCGGCGCACGTGCGCCCGGCCACGATCCTCGAGGAAGGCGCTTCGACGGCCCACGCGGTCGGACTCAAGCAATCGCTGCTGATGAGCCATGTCACGTTCGGCTCGCTGATCAACGCCTGCGACCTCCTGGTCGCGGGCGGCACGTCGAAGCACGATCATTCGGAAGTGGGCAGCGGCTTCATCCACTTCAACTTCACGCCGTGGGGCGAGCGCGGCGACAAGGCCACGCCGAGCCTCGTCGGCAACGTGCACGAAGGGGTCTTTCTGAACCGCAAGCGGGTGTTCCTGGGCGGCCTGAGCGGGCTGGTCGGCCCCGGCGAAGTGGGCTTCGGGTCGATGACCATCGCGGGGCAGGTGATCCGCCGCCCGGTCGGCGCCGATCGGCTGTCCGGCGCCGTGCCCCCGTCGGTCGACCGCGACATGCCGACGTCGCCGTCGGTGGTCGTCGGCAACCGCGCGAAGCTGCGCGCCAACTTCCACTATGTCGGGCAGCTCTGCGCGCTGCGGGCGTGGTACGTGCAGGTCCGGATCGCGCGACGGGCGCGCTTCGAAGGCGACGGCGAGGTCCACGCCGAGGTGCTCGCCGCCGGGGTGCGGGCGCTCGACGCGATGATCCGTGAACGCCTGCTGCGCCTCGACCAGTACTGCCCCGACAACCGCTGGTCGATGGACGCGTTCCTGCCCGGCAGCGAAGCAGCCGGCATGCCTCGGGAGGACGTGGCGCAGGCGCTGCGCGACCATCGACCCGATCTGCCGCATCTGGACTGGGTCCGTTCGCTGGACGGCGGTCTGGTCGAACAGGGTGTCGGCTGGTTGCACGGGGTCGGCGAGTCCGCCGCGCAGCGCATCGGCGCCTGCTTCCCGGACGTGCCCTGACCGGTCGCGACCGCTAGTCGCTCGATGTCGGCAATCGCAATGCTTCGGTGGGCGTCGCGGGAGTCCTGCCCTGCCGCAGGGTCGCCGCCTGAGTCAGCATCTGGAGCTGGGTCTCGAGGCGGATCATGCGTCCCGTCAGCTCCTCGAGCTTCTGCTGATGCATCTTCGCCGCGTCCGACAGGGTGTTCACCTTGTCTTCCATCCGGATCATCGACGTCAGGGCGTTGATGATGCGATCGCTGAGCCCCATGCCGCTTCCTAAGCCGCGGTTGCCGCGTGGGCCGCTTCCATCGCGGCGATCCGCCGGTTGCTTTCGGTGATGAAGGCCAGCGCATCGTCGATGCGGGCGCACGCCCGTTCAGCGGCGGCGCTGGCCACGTCGGCCAGCGCGTCGAGTGCGGCGGAATCCTCGCCGGATTCGTAGGCGAAGGCCCCGCGACGCATCAGTTCGGAGACCGGCAGTTCGAGCTTGCGAGCTTTCGCGGTGATCGCTTCCTTGTCGTGGGCGCTGGCCTGGACCACGATGCGTTCGACGGCAAGTGCCATTTCAATCTCCGTGCGTGGATCAACATGGACATGATATGGACATCGCTGCCGGCACGCAAGCCGAACGGCAGACGGACTCTTCGCGACCGTCGGCGGCGCATGCCCCGCGCGAACGGAATCGTCTTCGAACGCGTGGTGGTCGGCTCCGGCCCGGAAGCCCGGCCCGGTCATTCCCGGACCGGCACCCGCGGCTCGAACTTCCCGCGTTTCACCGAGAAGTAGGTCTTCACGTTGCGCACGTTCGCGTCGGCCGTGAACAGGCGCTGCGCCAGCGCCTGGTAGCCGTCGGTGTCGGCCACGTAAGCAATCAATACGAAATCCGGTCCGGGTGTCACGCGATAACACTGCTGTACCTCCGGATCGGCCACGGCCCGTTCCTCGAACGCAGCCTGCAATTCCGCAGCCTGCCGATCGAGCGTCACTTCGACGACCGCGGTGATGCCCGCTCGCAAGCCCGACGTGGCGTGATCTGGCGCGAGGATTGCGATTCTTCGTTCGATGACACCGGTGTCGACCAGCCGCTTGACGCGGCGCAGGCAGGTCGCCGCCGACGTGTGAACGAGCGCAGCCAGGTCCTGATTGGACATCGACGCGTCGCTCTGCAACACGTCGAGAAGTCGCCGATCAACCGCGTCGAGCGCTATTGATGACATAAAGAGGCATTTAATGGACAGTTATGCAAATATTCTTCATCGCAGTCAAATGATGAAAGAAACAACCAAGAACGGCCAGACGAAGATTACCTATT
>JBBRRW010000180.1:0-7159 GCA_038245975.1 Burkholderiales bacterium | reverse complement strand
GGGTCCGCCTCCGTACCGGGGGCATCACCTGGAGATCATCATGTTCGGCAGCGCTTCCAAGCAGTTCGTCGCATCCGTCGCGGCCATCGTCGTCGCGTTCTTCACACTCACCGGCTCGACCTGGGCGGCCGTCGAGGTCAACACCGCCGATCCGTCGCAGCTCGAGAGCATCAAGGGCATCGGTCCCGCGCTGTCGGGCAAGATCCTCACCGAACGCAAGCAGGGCAACTTCAAGGACTGGTCCGACCTCGAGACGCGCGTGTCGGGCGTCGGCGAGAAGAACGCGGCCGGTTTCTCGCGCGCCGGACTGACGGTCGGCGGCAAGGCGAAGGACGGCGCGCAGGCGAGCCCCGATGCGGCGCACGCCTCCAAGACTTCGTCGAAGACCGCGGCGAAGAAGCCGGCGGCCGATGGCACCAGCACCACCGTCGCGAAGCAATGACGCGCTGCTGATACCGCGGACCGCGTCTGCCGCAGCCTGCGCTTTCTGGCTAAACTGCGGCCTTCCGCTCCCCGAGTCCAGGCCCCATGCAGTCCGTTGCCGCACCGTCGACCCGTGCCGTTCCCTATCCGACCATCGAAGACACCATCGGCAACACGCCGCTGGTCCGGTTGCTGCGCATTCCCGGCGAAGACAACCGGCAGCGTGGCAATGTTCTCCTCGGCAAGCTCGAAGGCAACAACCCCGCCGGCTCGGTGAAGGACCGACCTGCGCTGTCGATGATCCGGCGCGCCGAGGAGCGCGGCACGATCAAGCCCGGCGATACGCTGATCGAAGCGACCAGCGGCAACACCGGCATCGCGCTGGCGATGGCGGCGGCCATGCGCGGCTACCGCATGGTGCTGGTCATGCCGGAGCACCTGTCGATCGAACGGCGGCAGACGATGCGCGCCTTCGGTGCCGAGATCGTCCTCACGTCGAAGGACGGCGGCATGGAGTTCGCGCGCGACCTGGCCGAGCGCATGCAGAGCGAAGGCAAGGGACTGATCCTCGATCAGTTCGCCAACCCCGACAATCCGCTGTCGCACTACGAGACCACGGGTCCCGAACTGTGGCGCGACACGCAGGGCACGCTGACGCATTTCGTGTCGAGCATGGGGACGACCGGCACGATCATGGGGGTGTCGCGCTACCTGAAGGAGCAGAACCCGGCGATCCGCATCGTCGGCGCGCAGCCCGACGAAGGCTCGCAGATTCCCGGCATCCGCAAATGGCCGGAGGCTTATCTGCCGAAGATCTTCGACGCGTCGCGCGTCGATCAGGTCGAGAACGTCAGCCAGTCGGATGCCGAAGCGATGGCGCGCCGCCTGGCCGCCGAGGAAGGCATCTTCGCCGGCATCTCGGCGGCCGGCGCGTTCTGCATCGCGCTGCGGGTCGCCGCCACGGTGCAGAACGCCACCATCGCCTTCATCGTCTGCGACCGCGGCGATCGCTACCTGTCGACCGGCGTGTTCCCAGCCTGATCGCCGGCTTGCACCCGGTCCGTCCGGAACTCGGCGCCGGGATCGATACGGTATCCCGGCACCGTTCAGGCACGACTTCGCGATCGGGCCGACTGCCTGTACCGCGTCCCGGATGACGTTGTATCCTCGCCCACGATGTAACAAGCTCGACGCCAGTTGCGGTATGGTTCTTGCTGCAAATTCGGTCCGATCAGGGAAGATCATGGATAACGACGAGGCGAAGCAGTCGATTCTTGAACGCTTCATCAGCGATCATCCGGCGCTCTACGAGGCCATCAAGGCGCGTCATCGCAGCAAGATCGGAAAGAGCGCGCTGTTGCACAAGGACCTGCTCGCGCTGTACCAGCCGCTGGTCGACGAAGGCATCGTCCGTCATCGCGTCAACAAGTCCAACAGCTATCGGGTCCACGGCGAATACATCCAGATCGCCTATCGCATCTCCATTCGCGCCAGCGACGGCAAGTGGCAGCGGGTCGACGTCGGCAAGGAATCCATCAAGCGCGAGTTCGAGAACTTCGTCCACCGCATGCTGATCGTCGAGCACCTCGACAAGATCCGTGCGTACGTCGATGCGCTGCGCGCGCCGCCGGAGGACTCCGAGTATTCGATCCCCGATCTCACGTCGATCTGGGGACCCCGCTAGTTTTTCCGGCAGGTCCGGGAGTGCCATCGCCGGCGTGACGTTGCACGGGCCGCAGACCAACGTTGCAGGGAGCGACCGGTCGTCCCGACCGAGGACTGCGACGGACAGCGCGGCACGGTCCTCTGCCGCATCATCGCGATCACGAGCCGCCTCGCGACCGTGCACGCGGTCGCCCAGGCGAGGTAAAGGATCTTTACCTACTGCCGCGCATCCCGCAGCGCCCTGATCGTGGCCCCCAGTTCGATCACCGAGAACGCGTAGAAATAGCTGCGGTTGTAGCGCGTGATCACGTGGAAGTTCTGCGTGCCGGCGAGGTAGGAGACGAGCGGGCGTCCGGCCCGGTCGATCCCGGACGGGAGGTCGATCAGGGCGAGCGGCTCGACGACCGGGGCCGACGTCGACAGGCCCGCCGCGACGAGGTCGACATACGCGAGCGTCGGCACGCTGCCGGCTTCCACCATCGCATCGATCCGCGCCAGTTGTGCCGCGTCGATCCCGGCGCTGCCGGTCAGCGGCAGGTGGGTAGGCCGGTCCCGCACCCAGCCGTGCTGCACGAGGAAGTTGGCGACGCTGCCGACGACGTCCGTCACGCTGTCGACGAGGTCGACGCGGCCGTCGCCGTCGTAGTCGATCGCGTAGCTGCGGATGCTGCCGGGCATGAACTGCGGCATGCCGATCGCGCCCGCATACGAGCCGCGCAACGTCGCCAGGTCGGCGGTACCGTCGCGGGTCATCCGCAGCACGTCGGTCAGCTGCTCGCGAAAGAACGCCGACCGGTCGCGCTGCTTGTCCGGGTAGTCGAAGGCCAGCGTCGTCAGCGCGTCGAGCACGCGGAAGCTGCCGGTGTTGCGGCCGTACACGGTCTCCACGCCAAGGATGCCGACGATGATCTCGGCCGGCACGCCGAACTCGCGCTCCGCCCGCGCCAGCAGCGCGGCGTGGTCGTCCCAGAAACGGAAGCCCGCGGCGAGCCGCACCGGCTCGACGAAGCGGGCCCGATACGCGGTCCAGTCGCGGCGCACGCCGGTCGACGGCGACGGCGACGGCATCATCAGGCGCGCCGCGGTGGCGCTGTAGCGCGCGTCGCCGAACATCTGCAGCAGCGCCTCGCGATCGAAGCGCTCGCTGGCGACGAGCGCGTCGACGAAGTCGATGACGTCGGCCCGCTTCGCGTAGTCGGGCGCGGGCGTCTTCACAGGCTGCACGACCGGCGTCTTCTTGGCAGTTGCCTTCGCGGTCGGCCGGTTCGCCTTCCGCTTCGTCGCATCGGTGGCCGCGAACGCGTCGGTCGCGAACGAAGCGACCAGCACCGCGACCCATGCGGCGCGCCACGGCGTCGCACGGCGCTGCGGTCCGCGGCGTGCGTCCTCCGGCTGTTCCCGATCGACCATCTAGCGACGCAGCGCCGCGACGCTCGCCGCGAAGCGCGACCGCAACGCGCCTTCGTCGCCCGCGCCGACCCGCCCGTAGCGCAGCCTCTCGTACAGCGCGAAAGCCGCTTCGGCGCGCGCCTGCAGGCCGTCGGGCAGGCTATCCCGGATGCGCGACAGATAATCGCGCGGGCCTTCGGTCGGGCGACGCGTCGTTGCGCCGGGCGACGACCGCAGCCGGCCGGCCGGACCGCGCAGCGGTCTGCGCCGCGCGGCCTGCGCGAGCATCGCGCAGGCCTTCTCGTACTGTCGCACGACGGGATCGACCCTGGCGCGGCGGAACAGCGTCAACGCACCGATGCCGGTGAGCGCGGCCCCGAAGCACACGATCAGCGCGATCGTCAGGCTCTGCCAGTCGATGCGCTCGATGCCGATCCCCGACAGCAGGCCGCTCTGCCGATCGGCGTTGTACGCGAGGACCCACTGGTTCCACGCATTGCCGATCGCGTCCCAGTTGAAGCGCGTCCGCTGCAGCAGTGCGAGAAGCCACGAGTTCTGGGCACCGAAGCCCTGACCCGCGGCGAAGGCCTCGGTCGCACCGCGTTCGATCCGGTCCGGCGCGACCGCGGCCGTGGGATCGATGCGCACCCAGCCATCGCCGGCGATCCACACCTCGGCCCACGCGTGCGCGTCGCGCTGACGGATCTCGAGGAAGCCGTCGACCGGATTGATCTCGCCGCCCTGGTAGCCGGTCACCACGCGCGCCGGGATGTCGAGCGCCCGCATCAGGACCACGAAGGCGCTGGCGTAGTGCTCGCAATAGCCACGACGCGTCGCGAACAGGAAGTCATCGACCGCGTCGCGCCCGAGCGGCGGCGGATCGAGCGTGTACACGAAGTTCTCGGTGCGGATCATCGTCAGCACGCGATCGATCAGTCGCCGGCTGTGGCGCGCGTCGTCGGCCGCGCTCGTCGCGACCGGATCGAGTCGCTGCTCGTCGGCCTGCATCCGCGCGGCCAGCGCATGCGTGCGCGGATTGAAGCCGGGCGGCAACTCGAGCCAGTCCTGCAGGCGCACGCGATTCTCGTCGGCCCCGGCCCGATAGCGGGTATAGGACCGCGCGCTGTAGCTGGTCCGGTCGCGGACCGGGTTGTCGCTGACGACCTGCAGGTCCGAGCGGATCCGCGCGACGAGCGACGTGGCCGGTCGCTCGGACAGCACGTCGAGCGCGAACAGCCAGGGACGGTTGTTGGGTTCGAGGGTCACCGTATAGTCGATCGCGGAAGCCGGATCGACGGCGACCGATCGCGTGCCGGCGTTCCGCCGCGACGGCATCGGCGTCCACGCGCGACCGTCGAACGAACCGAGCACCGGACCGCGCCAGTAACGCTCGGCCGGCGGCGGAATGCGACCGTCGAAGCGGACGCGCAACGCCATCTCGCGCGATTCGGAGAGCCGGCCGAAGCTGCCGGGCGCCATCACCTCGGTCAGTCCGGTGCGGGCGGCGTAGGCGTCGGCCGGCATCCCCCACAGCGGCCCGTCGATACGCGGGAAGAGCACGAAGAGGATCGCCATCAGCGGCAACGCCAGCAGCACGAGTCGCGACGCGATGCGCGCCTTGACCTTCCAGCGCGGCTCGTATTCCGCGAACTGCACGGACACCAGTGCGGTCACCAGCATCCACAGGCCGACCAGCAGCATCGCGGCCATCGTCATCGACTGCGACTCGAACAGCGACGTCAGCATCACGAACAGGCTGAGGAAGATCACCACGAAGATGTCGCGGCGGGCGCGCATCTCGAGCAGCTTCAGGCCCAGCAGCAGCGTCACGTAAGCCACGCCGGCATCCTTGCCGAAGATGGTCCGGTACTCGAGCCACACCGCGATGCCGGCGATGCAGGTCAGCGCGATCGGGATCAGGCGGTGCGGCAGCCGATGACCGTTCCAGGTGAGCCACGCGCGCCAGGCGACCAGCGTCGCGATGGCGGCGCTGCACCACCACGGCAGCACCAGCGCGTGCGGCGACAGCACCCACACGAGCGTCAGCAGCAACCACAGCGTGTCGCGGACCTCGCGTTCGCGCCGCCCGATCGCCACGACCAGCGCGGTGAAGGGATTGCCCCGGCCGCGACGCGGGGTCGATCCGACCGGTAGCGGCAGCGTGCTCACAGGTCCGCGAGCGCGAGCGCTTCCAGGCAGGCGGCGCGATGGGCCGGTCCGCGGGCCGGCGCGATACGCGTCCCGGCCAGTTCGAGCCCGTACTGCATGAACTCGGCCTCGGCGTCAAGCACCCAGCGCGCCATCAGCGACAACGCAGCCTCGCCATGCCCGGTGAGCGACAGCGCGGCCTCGAGTGTCAGCCACGCCTCGCCGCTGGCGCCGCCGTCGAACAGCTTCGTCATCACCCGGCCTTCGGGATTGCGTGCCATCGCGCGCCACGCGATGTGGCGGACCGGGTCACCGGTCACGTAGGCTCGCAGGCCGGCGAAGTCCTCGCTACCGCGTACGCGGTCGGCGCGGTGGTGGTGTCCCCGGCCGTGCGCGAACGGCAGCGGCGCGCCGGACTCGGCGGGACGCGGGTAGACGAGCGCCGACAGGCCCGGGGTCCAGTAGCTCCAGGCCCGCCACAGGCCGAGCGGGAAGCGCGTCTCCAGCGTGACCCGCGGCATCGGCTGGCGACCTCGTCGCGCGGTCGGGACCGGAATGGTGACGTCCTGCTCGACGCCGGCGGGCGGATCGCAGGGCACGCTGCGCACGAGGCCGTCGACGAACAGCGCGATCGCATACCGGTCGATGGTCGCGGCGTTGCGGATGACGAGGCGGAACTCGGCGGCATCGCCCGCGAACACCGGCTCGACGCGCAACGGCCGCAGATAGAGATGGGCGAGATTGCGGAACGTGGACAGCATCCCGATCCACGCCACGCTCACGACCAGGAAGGTCAGCGCGAAGCCCAGCGACAGCGAATAGTTGATCGAGCCGAGCAGCAGCGCGACCAGCATCACTACGAGGATCAGGCCGGCGCGCGTGGGCAGGATGAAGACGCGGCGCTGGTTGAGGAAGACCTCGCCGGTTTCGGCGCCGCGCGGCTGGAAGATCGCACGCGAGACGCGCCGTCCGAGGCGCGATCCGGTCACGCGCGAACGCCACGAGACGATCGGGCGCACGGTCGACGACGAGGCCTCCATGCGATCGGCCGTGGCGTTCAGGCGACCGGCACCGTGGCCAGCAACTGCACGGCCGCGTCGCGCTGCGCGACATGCGAAGCGCCGCTCGGCGTCAGCGGTCGCAGCCGATGATTGACGACCGGTACCCAGACCGCCTGGACGTCTTCGGGCAGCACGTGGTCGCGACGCGCCAGCAGCGCCCACGCGCGCGCCGCGTGCAGCAGCGCCAGGGCGCCGCGCGGCGACAGGCCTTCGGCGAACGCGGCCGCGTGGCGCGTGGCGCCGACCAGCGCCTGGACGTAGTCGAGCAGCGCCGACGACGCATGGACCCCGCGCACCTCGGCCTGCAGGGCACCGAGCGCCTGCGGGTCGAGGATGCGATCGAGCTTCTTCATCAGCAGCCGGCGGTCCTCGCCTTCGAGCAGCGCGCGTTCCGCGCGCGCATCCGGGTAGCCGAGCGCGATGCACATCATGAAGCGGTCGAGCTGCGACTCGGGCAGCGGAAACGTCCCGAT
>JBBRRW010000179.1:0-7230 GCA_038245975.1 Burkholderiales bacterium | reverse complement strand
TCCTGAAGGTAGAACCCGTAGGTGACACCGGACAGTCGCGAGTTGTCGACGATCGAGAGGGGCGTCGTGCCGGTCTGGTTGCCGTCGGCGTCGGCTGCGAACACGGTCGACGCGTTGGCGACGGTGAAGCGTTCGCGCTGCGCGAACAGGCCCGAGCGCAGCGTGTGCCGGTCGCCCAGACTCAGGCTGAAGTCGCCCTGCAATCCGACCGCCTCGTTCTTCCGCAGAACCTGCGCCCCGACCCCTTTGAACAGCAGGTCGCCGAGCGGATCGGGTTGATAGGCCACGTCGGTATCGCGATGGAATACCGACAGCTGATAGCCGACCTGGTCGGTCGGGCTCGCCTGATAGGTCGCGATCTGGAACGCGTTCTTCTCGTTCTGCCTCGCGTCGAACTTCGACGAGTCGACCGCCGGATCGCCGTCGATCGCGAAGGTCGGCGTCTGCCCTGCGACGTTGGGGATCTGGAACTTGTTGTTGGACGTGCCGACGATGAAGCTGACGCGACTGCTCTCGTCGAGGACCCGCGAGAGGTAGGCGAAGGTCTTCTGCTGGCGGGTCGTGTCGTGCAGCGCGTTGCGACTGCTCGTCGGGTTCTCGATCCCGGTGTCGTTGCGCAGGAACGAGCCGGTGACGAAGTAGCTCCATCCGCCGTTCGTGCCGGCGTATTCCCCGCTGCCTTCGCCGTGGCCACGCGAGCCCCCGAGCACGCTGATGTTGCCACCGTTCTCGAAGCCGGTGCCGCGCGTGCGGATGTCGACGATCCCCGCGGTCCGGTAGCCGTATTGCGCCGGCAGCGCGCCGGTCAGGATGTTGATCTGGTCGGCGAAGCGCGTGTCGAGCGACTGGCCGAAGCCCGAGATCGCTTCGGGGATCACCACGCCGTTGATGCGGTACTGCAGGTTCGAGTGATCGCCGCGGACGTGCAGTTGCCCGTAGCTGTCCTGCACGACGCCGGGCGCCTGCAGGATCAGCTGGTTGAGCGGCGTGGCACTGCCGAGCGGCAGTGCCTGGATGTCGCTCTTGTCGAACCGGTAGATCGTGCTGCCGGTCTCGGGCGACAAGCCGTTGCGCGCGTCGTCGAGACGCTTGCCGGTGATCTGTACCGCGTCGAGCTTTTCGGTCGACTCGGCCGGCGCAGCCGGTCGGGCGGTCTGGGCCAGGTCGGGGAAGGCCGGCGAAGCGGCGTCGATCTGCGGCGGGACCGACGAAGGCTCGTCGGCGCGGGAAGTCGTGCAATGAAGCGCGGCAATGGCAATGGCCAGAGCACGCCGTTTCGGAAATCTCATGGGTCTATTCCTGAACTGGGGATCGGTCCGGCCTGCGGCTTGGTCGGCCGCGACGACGGGACAACGCTGTGGATCAGGAGAGGACGGGCGGGGCGCGGCTTCGGTAGCTGGCGAAGAACGCCAGTTCGCGGTGGACGACCGGGACGGTCGCGACACGCGCGGGCGCCGATGGGATCGGCGCGATGGCCGGGACGTGCCCGCTGACGGCATGGTCGAGATGCGCGATCGCCAGACATTTCGAGCAGACCAGTTCCTGCGGGTCCGTGGTGTCGGGCTGCGACAGTTGCGCCAGCCCGTGTCCGAGCAGATGCAGGACCGCCTGGTGCTGCGAAAAGATCAGCAGCGCCGCGAGTAGCAGTCGAAGTCCACGGTTCTTCAGGAACATTGCCGGAGTCTGCCGCAAAGCGCTCGATTGCAGCAACTTCATAGGAGGGGCGACCCTCAGGTCCGTCGCAAAGCCCATGCTAGACTCGAAATTCTTCGTGGGGCCGAGGCCGCTCCGCGCGCAGGAATCGTGGGTCAGCAGCGGAGCGGGTGTGGCATTTTCGGGACTTTTCGGGAAGAAGAAGACGAAGGAACCGGAGACGCGCGAACGCACGTCACGTGATCCTGCGCGACCCGCTTCGGCGCAGCGTCGAAGCGCCGATCCGGCCACCGCCAGCCAGACCCGACGAGGCCCGTCGACCAAGGCGCCTCCCACGTTGTCGCCGCGCGACGTCGCCCGCGCCACCGCCGAGAAGATCGACCTGATCGAGTCGCAGATCGAGTCCGAGATCATGCAGTCGCGAAGCGACCACAACGTTTCGCGCATGTCGGCCGCGGCCCAGACCGCTGAGCGGAACCGCAGCAAGCTCGGCAGGACCGGCCTCGGGACCACGGGCCTCGGCACGGCCACCGACCTGATGCTCGGCGATTCGCATCTGGCGCACTCGATGGAGCTCGCTGACACCGGCAATCCCGTGCTCGAGGAAGCGGCCATCCTGTATGCCAACGGACAGGACCTGCCGGCCGTCGCGGTACTCGCGGGGGCCGTCGCCAGCGACCGCAGCCCGGACACCTGGCTGATGCTGCTCGAGCTCTACCAGTCGCTCGGCAAGCGCACCGAGTTCGAGAACCTCGCGATCGATTTCGCGGTGCGCTTCGAGACGTCGGCGCCGGCCTGGTCGGATGCGCAGGCCCGCAAGCCGCGCGTCACGGCTGCCGCGCCCGCGCCCCGGGCCGCCATCGTGTTCCGCGGCGCGCTCGACGCCCGCATCGTTCCGCAACTCGAGCAGCTGAAGAAGCTCGCGCAGCGCAATCCGGTCCTGCATCTCGAGTTCGAACACGTCGACACCGTCGACGCGGCCGGCGCCGATCTCATCCTCCGCGTGTTCGCGGCGTTCCAGAAGTCGAACCACGAGGTGGCCATCAGCGGCGCCAGCCAGCTGGCCGAGCGCCTGCGGGCGGCCATCGAGGTCGGGCGTCGCGACCCGTCCAATGCGGTCTGGATGCTGCTGCTGGAGATCTACCGGATCCTCGGTCGCCAGGCCGCGTTCGAAGAGACCAGCATCGACTACTGCGTCACGTTCGAGGTGTCGCCGCCATCCTGGGAGCCGGCCTCGCCGAAGTATGTCGTCGAGGACCGTGCCACAGCTCTGACACCGGTGGTGGTGCCGGTCCCCGACGTAGAAGTGGCGCTCGGACTCGACGCGGTCGCGCTGTCGGGCGAACTGGTCGGCAAGAGCGACGCCGATCTCCAGCGGCTCACGTTGTTTGCGACCACGCACGAGCACATCGTCGTCGACTGCGCGCGCCTGGTGCGCGTCGATTTCACGGCGGCCGGCCTGTTGCTCAACTGGGCCGTCGGCATGCGCGGATCGCGCAAGGCGATCGAGTTCATCAACGTCGGCCCCCTCGTCGCCGCGCTGTTCGTCGTCATGGGGCTGCACGAAGTGGTCCCGATCGAACGCCGCAAGGTCTGAGCGACCGCATCCCAGCGGCCCGGTCGACGGGCCTTCGAAGCGCAAGCTTGAATTGCAATCCGGTGCCCCGACTTCGGATGGACTCATGCATCCGGAGCAGTCATGGAGCAATTTCACGGCACCACCATCGTGGCCGTGCGTCGCGGCAACCGCGTCTCACTGGGCGGTGACGGCCAGGTCACGCTCGGCAACATCGTCGTCAAGGGCACCGCACAGAAAGTGCGTCGGCTCTACCAGGGCAAGATCCTCACCGGCTTCGCGGGCAGCACCGCCGACGCCTTCTCGCTGCTCGATCGCTTCGAGGCCAAGCTCGAGAAGCATCAGGGCAACCTGCAGCGCGCGGCCGTCGAACTGGCGAAGGACTGGCGCACCGATCGCGTATTGCGCCGGCTCGAGGCGATGCTGATCGTCGCCGACCGCGAACACACCTATCAGATCACCGGCAACGGCGACGTCCTCGAGCCTGAAGGCGGCGTGACCGCGATCGGATCGGGCGGCGTCTATGCGCTGTCCGCGGCACAGGCCCTGCTCGACAACACCGAGCTCGATCCGGCCGACATCGTCAAGAAGGCGCTGACGATCGCAGCCAATCTGTGCATCTATACCAATCACTCCCACGTCATCGAGACGCTCTAGGCCCCAAAATGTTCGACTATCAAGCCCCCACCGAAACGCGGCCCATGCCCATGTCCCAGTCCTTGACCCCCGCCGAGATCGTCGCCGAGCTCGACAAGCACATCGTCGGTCAGAAGAACGCGAAGCATGCGGTTGCGGTCGCGCTGCGCAATCGCTGGAGACGCCAGCAGGTCGCGGAGCCGCTGCGCCACGAGATCACGCCGAAGAACATCCTGATGATCGGACCGACCGGCGTCGGCAAGACCGAGATCGCACGTCGTCTGGCACGGCTCGCCGATGCGCCGTTCGTGAAGGTCGAGGCGACCAAGTTCACCGAGGTGGGCTATGTGGGCCGCGACGTCGACACGATCATCCGCGACCTCGTCGAGACCGCGGTCAAGGAAACGCGCGAAGCCGCGACCAAGCTGGTCCGCGAGCGCGCGGTCGATGCGGTCGAGGAAAGGCTGCTCGACGCCTTGCTGCCGCCGCCGCGCGACTTCGGCTTCACGCCGCCGCCCGCCACGCCCGACCCCGATCACAACGGCGACAGCAACACGCGCCAGAAATTTCGCAAGAAGCTGCGCGAGGGCGAGCTCGACGACAAGGAGATCGAGATCGAGATCGCCAACCCGGCGTCGAACATGGAGATCATGGCGCCCCCGGGCATGGAAGAGATGACCGAGCAGATCCGCGGCATGTTCCAGAACCTCAACGCGGGCAAGGGCAGGAAGACGCGCAAGCTCAAGGTCAGCGAAGCGAAGAAGCTGCTGATCGAGGAAGAGGCGGCCAAGCTGGTCAACGAGGAAGAGCTCAAGCTGCAGGCGGTCCGCAACGTCGAGGAGAACGGCATCGTGTTCCTCGACGAGATCGACAAGATCGCGTCGCGCCAGGAATACGGCGGCGCCGACGTATCGCGCCAAGGCGTGCAGCGCGACCTTCTGCCGCTGGTGGAAGGCACGACCGTGTCGACGAAGTACGGGATGATCAAGACCGACCACATCCTGTTCATCGCGTCGGGCGCGTTCCACCTCGCGAAGCCGAGCGACCTGATCCCCGAGCTGCAGGGTCGCTTTCCGATCCGCGTCGAGCTCGAGTCGCTGTCGGTCGACGACTTCGAACGCATCCTGACGCAGACCGATGCGGCGCTGACCAAGCAGTACCTCGCGCTGCTGGCCACCGAGAATGTCACGCTCGACTTCACGAAGGAGGGCATCCGACGTCTCGCCGAGATCGCCTTCTCGGTCAACGAGCGCACCGAAAACATCGGCGCACGAAGGCTGTACACGGTGATGGAGCGGATGCTCGAAGAGCTGTCGTTCGAGGCCGCGGCCCTCGCGGGTCAGACCATCACGATCGACGCGGCCTACGTCGACCTGCGTCTCGGCGAACTGTCGAAGAGCGAAGACCTGGCGCGCTACGTCTTGTAGCGGTCGGTCGCAGCGCCGGACGCGAGCCTTTGCAGGTACTCGAGTCCGGCGATCGCCCGGCTGCCGTACCAGGACAGCATCTCGCCGTCGACCAGCCGGGCATCGTGGCCCGCGTCGCGCAGCGCGGCGACGTCGACCCCGGTGAATCGATACGGCTCGGACGACAGCAGCACCACATCGGCCTTGCCGGCCGCGCGCGGCAGGTCGATGGCCGGATAACGCGGCGACGACGGCACGGCCGCATCGATCGCGTCGCCGACGTCGACCTGCTGCCAGTCGACGGCGGCCAGCAGCGACGCGATGTAGGTGTCGCGCGCGATCGTCATCCACGGGTCCTTCCAGATCAGGTACAGCACGCGTCGCTGCGGCCAGCGACGGATCGCGCGCGCCTGTTCGAGCGCGTTCCATGCGGCTTCGAAACGCGCGCACAGGCGATCGGCTTCGCGTTCGCACGCGAAAATGTGGCCGAAGAGGCGGTACAGGTCCAGGTTGTCGCGCGGCTTCTGCGGATGCGTGACGATCACGTGCGGCACGAACTGCGCGAGCGCATCGACCGTCGGCGCCTCGTTCTCGTCGATGTTGACGATCAGATGGGTCGGCGCGAGCTTGCGGATTCTCCCGGCGTTGACGGTCTTCGTGCCGCCGACCTTCGGGATGCGCCCGACCACTTCGGCGGGATGGATGCAGTAGCCGGTCCGGCCGACGATCGCGTGACCGAGCCCGAGGTCGCACAGCAATTCGGTGAGCGACGGGACGAGCGAGACGATGCGCAGCGTCGCGCGATCGGCACAACGACGATGCAGCGTGCCTCGCGCATCGGCGACCCTCATGCCGCGCCGCGTGCCCGCATCAACGCCGTTCGTTCAGCAAGGGCTTGCGCTCGCGACCCGCGAGCGCCGCGTCGAGCAAGGGGTCGGGAAGCACGCGTAGCAGTCGGGCCAGCCAGGCCATCTGCCACGGGATCACCGCGAAGCTGGCGCCGTGGTCGATCACCCGGACGGCGCGTTCGGCGAACGCATCGACCTTCATCAGGAACGGCATCGGATAGGGGTTGCCGCGTGTCATCGGCGTGTCGATGAAGCCCGGCGCGACGATGACCACGCGGATGCCGCTGCGGCGCAGTTCGATCCGCAGGCTTTCGGCATAGGCGATGACCGCGGCCTTCGACGCGCTGTACGCCCCGCTGCCCGGCAGTCCGCGAATGCCCGCGACGCTGGCGATGACGACGAGCCGTCGCCCGCCGGGCCGTTGCGGCGCCGACTTCATCGCGTGGATGAATGGACCGAAAGTCGCGACCGTGGCGATCAGATTGGTCTCCACGATGCGGCGAAACGACGCGAGACTTTTCGGATCCGCGGTATCGGTGCCGCCGGAGATGCCGGCGTTGGCGATCACCACGTCGGGAACGCCGGACTCTGCCATGCTGGCTGCAGCGACGGCGGCGAAGGCCGCCGCGTCGGTGACGTCGACCGCTTGGCTGCGATGGGCGTCGGGCCGGGGCAGAGCGAGCCGCACGGCTTCGAGCGCGTCGAGACGCCGGGACACGAGGACGCAGTCGTCGCCGCGTTTTGCATAGGCCGCGGCGAGGGCGGCGCCGATGCCGCTCGACGCGCCGGTGAGGAAAATCTTCATCGACCGCTGCGGACGACCACGCTACTTCTCGCTGACGACCCGTGAGACGAAGACATCGGCATTGCCGATGGACCGCGCGTCGACGTTGAGCAGGTACTTGCCGCCGATGCCGAGCATCGGCACGCCGGTCACGCCGTACGCCGCCGCCATCTGGTTGGCGCGATTGACCTTGGTCTGCACCGTGAACGAGTTGTAGGTGTCGATGAACTTCTTCTTGTCGATGCCGTTCTTCTCGGCCCAGGCGGCCATCGTCCCGGTGTCGGGCGACGTGGGTAGCGTGTGGTCGACGTGGATCGAGCTGAACAC
>JBBRRW010000178.1:0-7236 GCA_038245975.1 Burkholderiales bacterium | reverse complement strand
CGACTGACCTTCGCCTTCAACTGACCGAAGGGTAGGACGTTGGACTACAGAATCGAACAAGCCCAATTTAGCACCGCTACTTTTCTTTTGTAAATGTCAATTTTTTGTTACGTCCATTTTAGTTGACAGTCGCCTTGCGGCTCGCTAGATTGGATGTCATGCAACCGCCGTCGAAACTCCACTCGCATCGCCCCCACCCCGCAGGAAGCGACCAGCGCCAGCCGCAACCGCTTTACACGCGGGCCGAGCGCGCACGCCGCGATGCAACACGCTGGACGCTGGTCCAGGGGCTGCTGGCTCCGGTCCAGTTCCTGATCTTCGTCGTCAGTCTCGTCCTGGTCGTCCGCTTCCTGATGACGGGCCAGGACCACACGGCCGCGATCGCGTCGGTCGTCGTCAAGACCTTCGCGCTGTACGCGATCATGATCACCGGTTGCATCTGGGAAAAAGTGGTTTTCGACTGCTACCTGTTCGCGCCGATGTTCTATTGGGAAGACGTGTTCAGCATGCTGGTACTGACGCTGCACACGGCCTACCTGGTCGCACTGGCATTCGGCTGGCTGAACGACCGCCAGCTGATGCTGCTCGCGCTGGCCGCCTACGCCACCTATGCGATCAACGCGACCCAGTTCATCCTCAAGCTGCGCGCCGCGCGTCGCGGCGGCGTGCGCGACGAACCGGTCAGCGACGCCGGACACTGGGCTCGGGCGACCTCATGACCACGGCCGACCTCGCCGAGCGCACCACGCGCATTCCGCCGATCGTGTCCGCGCCGTCGACAGGATGCGCTGACGTACCGGTCCTCAGACAACGCGGCCAACGCGAGGTGTTCTGCGGGCTGACCGGCATCATCTGGCTGCATCGCAAGATGCAGGACGCCTTCTTCCTCGTCGTCGGCTCGCGCACCTGCGCCCACCTGATCCAGTCCGCGGCCGGCGTGATGATCTTCGCCGAACCGCGCTTCGCGACGGCCATCATCGACGAGCGCGACCTGGCCGGCCTGGCCGACGTGCACGAAGAACTCGACCGCGTCGTCAAGCGGCTGCTCGAACGTCGCCCCGACATCCGTACGCTGTTCCTCGTCGGCTCCTGCCCATCCGAGGTCATCAAGCTCGACCTATCGCGGGCCGCCGAGCGGCTGACGCGCGAGTTCCTGCCGCGTGTCCGCGTGCTGAACTATTCCGGCAGCGGCATCGAGACCACGTTCACGCAGGGCGAGGACGCGTGCCTCGCGGCGATGGTGCCGACGCTGCCGCGTGACGCCGGATCCGCGGCGCAGACGCTGATGATCGTCGGCACGCTGGCCGACGTCGTGGAAGACCAGTTCACGCGGCTGTTCGCGGCGCTGGACATCGCCGTCCAGTTCTTCCCGCCACGTCTGTCGAGTCGCCTGCCGGCGGTCGGCGCGAACACGCGCTTCCTGCTGGCCCAGCCTTTCCTCGCGGACACGGCACGCGCGCTGGAAGAACGCGGCGCGGTGCGGCTTCCGGCGCCGTTTCCCCTGGGCGCCGAAGGCACGACGCTGTGGCTGAAGGCAGCCGCCGACGCGTTCGGTCTCGATGCCGCGACCTTCGAGCGGGTCGTGGAGGCGCCGCGCGCGCGGGCCCGCACGTCGCTCGCGCGGCAACGGCTGCAACTGGCCGGCAAGCGCATCTTCTTCTTCCCCGACTCGCAGCTCGAGATCCCGCTGGCCCGCTTCCTGTCGCGCGAGCTGGGGATGACGCTGGTCGAGGTCGGCACGCCCTACCTGCATCGCCAGCACCTCGCCGACGAGCTGGCGCTGCTGCCCGCCGGGACGTTGCTGTCCGAGGGCCAGGACGTGGAGCTGCAGCTCGACCGCTGCCGCGCGGCCCGGCCGGACCTGGTGGTGTGCGGGCTCGGGCTCGCCAATCCGCTCGAGGCGGAAGGCATGACGACCAAGTGGGCGATCGAACTCGTGTTCACGCCGATCCAGGGATACGACCAGGCCGGCGATCTCGCGGCGCTGTTCACCCGCCCTCTCGACCGCGTCCATCGGCTTTCCGACGGTCGGCACGTGGCCTGATCCGGACCGAACGCCACGCCATGCAACTCACGCTCTGGACCTACGAAGGCCCGCCGCATGTCGGCGCGATGCGTGTCGCCACCGCGATGCGCGACGTGCATTACGTGCTGCATGCGCCGCAGGGCGACACCTACGCCGACCTGCTGTTCACGATGATCGAGCGGCTGCCGCGCCGGCCCCCGGTGACCTACACCACCTTCCAGGCACGCGACCTGGGTGGCGATACCGCAGAGCTCTTCAAGAGCGCGGTACGCGACGCGTACGCGCGCTTCAAGCCGGCCGCGATGATGGTCGGCGCGTCGTGCACCGCCGAGCTGATCCAGGACGATCCGGGCGGATTGGCGCGAGCGCTGGACCTGCCGATCCCGGTCATCGCCCTCGAACTGCCCGCCTACCAGAAGAAGGAGAACTGGGGCGCGGCCGAGACCTTCTACCAGATGGTCAGGGCGCTGGCCGGCCCGCACGTCCCGCCGCCCGGCACGCCGCGTCCGCCGCGCGCGCCGGGGGTGAGGCCGCGCTGCAACCTGCTCGGACCGACGGCGCTCGGCTTCCGGCATCGCGACGACGTGCGTGAGATCACGGGCCTGCTGGAACGCATCGGCGTCGACGTCGCGGTGGTCGCACCGGCCGGCGCCTCGCCCGCCGATCTCGCGCGGCTCGGCGACGCGGACTTCAACGTCGTGCTGTATCCCGAGGTGGCCGGCCAGGCGGCGCAATGGCTCGCCCGCAACTTCGGCCAGCCGCAGACCCGGATCATCCCGATCGGCGTCACCGCCACGCGCGAGTTCATCGCCGAAGTCGCGGAACTCACCGGCATCGCGCCGCCCGTCGACATCGAGCAGGCCTCCCACTCGCCATGGTACGCACGCTCGGTCGACTCGACCTACCTCACCGGCAAGCGGGTCTTCGTCTTCGGCGACGCGACGCACGCCATCGCCGCGGCGCGCGTCGCGACGATCGAGTTCGGCTTCACGGTCGTCGGGCTCGGCACCTACAGCCGCGAGTTCGCGCGCGACGTGCGCGACGCGGCCGCGCTCTACGGCATCGAGGCGCTGATCACCGACGACTATCTCGATGTCGAGGCCCGGGTCGCCGAGCTGCAGCCCGAGCTGGTCCTCGGCACGCAGATGGAACGTCACATCGCCAAGCGCCTCGGCGTCCCGTGCGCCGTCATCTCCGCGCCGATGCACGTGCAGGACTTCCCGGCACGGCACGCGCCGCAGATGGGATTCGAAGGCGCCAACGTGCTGTTCGACACCTGGGTCCATCCGCTGATGATGGGCCTCGAAGAACATCTGATCAGCATGTTCCGCGGCGACTTCGAATTCCACGAGGACGCCGCGCCTTCGCACTTGGGCGGCGCCGCGCTCGTGGCCGACGCGATGGCCAGGCGTGCGATCGACGGCAGCGAGGCCGCGCGCGAAGTCGCGATCGCCGCTCCGGTCGCGGCGCCAGCGACCGTCAGCGCCGACGCGGCGACCGCCGCGCCTTGGACGCCGGACGCCGAGCACGAGCTTCGCAAGATCCCTTTCTTCGTGCGCGGCAAGGCACGTCGCAACACCGAGCGTTACGCGCAGGAACAACGCGTGCCGCTAATTACCATCGAGACCCTCTACGATGCCAAGGCGCACTTCAGCCGTTGAACCGGCCCCGCAAACGATACGCGTCGTCATCGTGACGATGGACAGCCATCTTTCGAGCGCGACCGAGCGCGCTCGTCGGACGCTGGCGACAACCTTGCCCGGCCTCGAGCTCAACGTGCATGCGGCCGCCGAATGGGGCGACGATCCCGCCGCGATCGAACGCTGCCGCAGCGACATCGGTCGCGGCGACGTCGTGATCGCGTCGATGCTGTTCATGGAAGAGCACTTCCTGCCGATCCTTCCGGCGCTACAGGCCCGACGCGACCACTGCGATGCGATGGTGTGCGCGATGTCGTCCGCCGAAGTGACGAAGCTCACGCGGATGGGCAAGTTCGACATGTCGGCGCCGGCGACGGGCCCGATGGCCTTCCTCAAGCGCCTGCGCGGCAAGCCCGCCGCGAACGGCGGCGCCAAGACCACCGCAGGCGCGCAGCAGATGAAGACGCTGCGCATGCTGCCGAAGATCCTGCGGTTCATTCCCGGTACCGCGCAGGACGTGCGCGCGTACTTCCTGACGCTTCAGTACTGGCTGGCGGGCTCCGAGCAGAACGTCGCCAACATGGTCCACTTCCTCGTCGACCGGTATGCGGACGGCCCGCGGAAGTCGTTGCGCGGCCTCGGCAAGACGTGCGAGCCGATCGGGTACCCGGAAATCGGCGTCTACCATCCCCGGATGACCGCCGGTCCGGCCGGACGCATGTCCGCGACCCTCGATGCGCTCCCGCTGGTGGCCACGACCGGCAAGCGCGGCACGGTCGGACTGCTGCTGATGCGCTCCTACCTGCTCGCCGGCAATGCGGACCACTACAACGGTGTCATCACGGCGCTCGAAGCGCGAGGACTGAGCGTCGTACCCGCGTTCGCGACCGGCCTCGACCAGCGGCCGGCGATCGACGCGTTCTTCTTCGCGGACGGCCGGCCGACGATCGATGCACTCGTTTCGCTGACCGGCTTCTCGCTGATCGGAGGCCCCGCGTACAACGACGCACAAGCCGCGGAAGAAGTCCTCGCACGGCTCGACGTCCCCTACGTCGCCGTGACACCGGTCGAATTCCAGACGCTCGACCAGTGGGGTGGGTCGTCGCGCGGCCTGCTCCCGGTCGAGTCGACGATGATGGTCGCGATTCCCGAACTCGACGGGGCGACCGGGTCGATGGTCTTCGGCGGTCGCGGCAGCGCCACGCGGATCGCGTGCACGGGTTGCTCGCATCGCTGCACGTTCGAGAACGCGGTCGACACGCACGACATGCACACGTGCATCGAACGCGCCGACGCGCTGGCCGCGCGGCTGGGCAAGCTGATCGACCTGCGCCGCTCGGAGCGGGCGACCCGCAAGGTCGCCGCAGTCATTTTCAATTTCCCGCCGAACGCCGGCGCGACCGGGACCGCCGCGTTCCTCTCGGTCTTCGAATCACTGTTCAACACGCTCGTCGCGATGAAGCGTGAAGGCTATACGGTCGAGGTACCCGCGTCGGTCGACGACCTCCGCGAATGCATCATCGGCGGGAACGCCGAGCGTCACGGCGCCATGGCGAACGTGCACGCACGCATCACCGCCGACGATCATGTCCGGCGCGAGAAGCATCTGAAGGAGATCGAATCGCAGTGGGGGCCGGCACCGGGCAAGCAGCAGAGCGACGGCCGCCACCTGTTCGTTCTGGGCGAGCGCTTCGGGAACGTCTTCGTCGGCATCCAGCCCGCGTTCGGTTACGAAGGTGACCCGATGCGCCTGCTGTTCGAGAAGGGTTTCGCGCCGACGCACGCGTTCTCGGCGTTCTACCGCTGGCTGCGCGAGGATTTCGGCGCACACGCGGTACTCCACTTCGGGACGCACGGTGCACTCGAGTTCATGCCCGGCAAGCAGTCCGGCATGTCGGCCGGCTGCTGGCCCGATCGCCTGATCGGCGACCTGCCGAACCTCTATCTGTACGCCGCCAACAACCCCTCCGAAGGCACGATCGCCAAGCGCCGCGCGGCGGCCACGCTGATCAGCTATCTCACGCCGCCGGTGACGCAGGCCGGGCTCTACAAGGGCCTGGTCGATCTCAAGGACGCCGTGCTGCGGCACCGCGGCCTCGAACCCGAGGCGGCGCAGGAACGCGATGCTCTCGCGCCGATGATCCAGGCGCAGGCGGCCGCGCTCGAACTGGCCGCCGCCGAACCCGCCTGGGGTGCGTCCGCCGACGACCGGATCGCCCGTCTCGCGGACCGGCTGCTCGAAGTCGAGTACACGCTGATTCCGTACGGCCTGCACGTGGTCGGCAGCGCGCCCAGCGTTCCCGAGCGCATCGACCTGCTGATGTCATGCGCCGAAGCGTCGCATGGCGTGCAGCCCGTGCGCGCGACCATCGCGGCGCTGGTTGGCGGCGAGCCCCCCGAGGCGCTGGTCGCCAGCAGCGGCCTGGCCGACACCCCCGAGTCGCTCGAGGTGCTCAGGCAGCTCGCCGCGACCGATGCGCTGATGGCCGAAGATCATGAGATCGACGGCATCCTGCGTGCGCTCGACGGCCGCTTCCTCCGCCCATCGCCGGGCGGCGACCTGCTGCGCACACCGGCGATCCTGCCGACGGGACGCAACCTGCACGGCTTCGACCCGTTCCGTATCCCCAGCGCGTACGCGGTCAAGGATGGGGTCCAGCAGGCGGACCGTCTGCTCGCCAAGCACCTCGCCGACGGCAACCCCTTTCCCGAAACCATCGCGATGGTCCTGTGGGGCACCGACAATCTCAAGAGCGAAGGCGGCCCGATCGCGCAGGCGCTGTCGCTGATGGGCGCGCAGCCGCGCTTCGACGGCTACGGGCGTCTCGCCGGTGCCGAACTGCTGTCGCTCGATCGGATGTCGCACCCGCGTGTGGACGTCATCGTCACGCTGTCGGGCATCTTCCGCGACCTGTTGCCGCTGCAGATCAAGCTGCTGGCCGATGCAGCGTTCCAGGCTGCCTGCGCCGACGAACCCCTCGACCGCAACTTCATCCGCAAGCACGCGCTGGCCTATCAGGCCGAGCACGGCGGCGACCTCGAGACCGCATCGCTGCGCGTCTTCGGCAATGCCGAAGGCGCCTACGGTTCCAACGTCAACAGCCTGATCGACAACAGCCGCTGGGACGATGCCGACGAACTGGCCGAGACCTACAGCCGACGCAAGGGCTTCGCGTACGGCCGTTCGGGCCGGCCGGTGCAGCAGGCGGAGCTGCTGCGGAGCGTGCTGGCCGGCGTGGATCTCGCGTATCAGAACCTCGACTCGGTCGAGCTGGGCGTGACCACCATCGACACCTATTTCGACACGCTGGGCGGCGTGAGCCGTGCGATCAAGCGCGCGAAGGGACCCGATGCGGTGACGGCGCCGGTGTACATCGGCGACCAGACGCGCGACGGCAACGGCGGCGGCACGGTGCGCACGTTGAGCGATCAGGTCGCACTGGAGACACGGACGCGGATGCTGAACCCCAAGTGGTACGAAGGGATGCTCAAGCACGGCTACGAAGGTGTGCGCCAGATCGAGGTCCACGTGACCAACACGATGGGCTGGTCCGCCACCACCGGACAGGT
>JBBRRW010000177.1:0-7243 GCA_038245975.1 Burkholderiales bacterium | reverse complement strand
TCGTCATGCGCGAAGTGCTTCGGGATGTACATGGTCGTCCAGCGTCGTCAGAGCGCGGCACTGCTCGCCGCGATGCGATAGATGTTGGGCCTGACGATCTCCATCGCGCGCTCGGGACGGGCCAGCGACGCGAAGCCCAGGCCTTCGTAGAGTGCATGCGCATCGGCCGTGAACAACAGGACGCGGCGCAACCCCCGCACGTCGTCGTGCGCGAGCAGTGCACGGACCATGCGGGTCGCGATGCCGCGGCCGCGGCGCGCGGACACGACGAAGACGTCGGCGAGGTAGGCGAACGTGGCCCGGTCGGTGATCAGTCGCGCGAAGCCGACCTGGGCGCCGTCGGCGTAGGCGCCGATGCACAGCGAGTTTGCGACCGCGCGCTCGACCACGGCGCGCGGGATGCCGGCAGACCAGTAGGCATCGGTCGAGAGGAAGCGATGGATCAGGTCGAGGTCGAGGCGCGCCGGATCGAACGACAGTTCGACGGTGTCCCGCAACGTCGTGCCGCCGGTCATCGCGCCGGGTCGAGCGACTTGCCGTCCGCCGTCGCGGCGGCGCTGGAGCCGGACCGCACCGCCAGGTTCTTCGCCAGGAACGCTTCGATGCGCCGATAGAAGTCGAGCCGGTTCGCATCGTCGCTGAAGCCGTGGCCTTCGTCGTCGTAGACGACCCATTCGTAAGGCTTGTCGTACTGGTCGAGCGCGCTGCGCATCTCCTTGCCGTGGACGATCGGCACGCGACGATCGGCCGCGCCGTACGCCAGCATCAGCGGCGCCTGGATGCGATCGGCATGGCGGATCGGCGAGACGGCACGCATCTTCTCCTTCTCCTTCGACGGGTCGCCGATCCAGCGCTTGAACGTGTTGGTCGAATCGCCATCGCGCTCGCCCGCCATGAAGTCGGACCAGCCGACATCGAAGATCAGCTCGAGGTCGGACACCGCGACCTGCGCGATGCCGCAGCGGAACATCTGCGGCTCCTTCTCGAGGCCCCACAGCGTGGCGTAGCCGCCATAGCTGCCGCCGAACAGGCAGACGCGGTCGGCGTCGACCTTGCCGGTGTCGATCAGCCACTTCACGCCGTCGGTCACGTCGTCCTGCATCGCGTAGCCCCACTGCTTCCAGCCGGCCTTGTAGAACGCGTCGCCGTAGCCGATCGTCCCACGGAAGTCGGGCTGCAGCACCGCGTAGCCCCTGGACGCGAGGAACTGCACCTGCGGGTCGAAGCCGAAGCCGTCGGCGGGGACATAGGGACCGCCGTGGATCACGACCACCAGCGGCGGCTTGGCGCCGTCGGGGTGCCGCGGCATCGTCAGGAAGCCAGGGATCGACAGGCCGTCGCGCGCCTTGTAGCGGACGAAGTTGCGCGCCGACAGTTCCGACTCCTTGAACCACGGATAGGCCGACGCGACCTCCTGCAGGCGACTCGTCTTGCGATCGAAGAGAAAGAAGACCGGCGGCTGCGTGGCCGACTGCGTCTCGACGATCACGCGGTTGCTGTCGTAGCGCCCCCAGCTGAGACGATTGCGCGTACCGGGCATCGCGGCGTCGATCGATGCCTGCAGTGCCTTCCATTCCGGATCGACCCACGTCGTACCGGCCGGCGACGTGTCGCGCACACCGGCAGGCACCTTCTTCTCGTAGTCGAACAGCAGCGCACCCGCATCCGCGTCGCGGATCGCGCTGACGCGTTCGCCGAGCGCGTTGGTTTCGGGATCGTAGGCATAGATGTCGAAGAGGCCGCCGCGGCTGGCGTTGCGGGCGCGGACGTACAGGGTCTTGTTGTCGAAGCCGAACGCGATGGGGCGGATCGGATCGTCCTCGGCGGGATCGTCGCGCAGCAGCGTCCACTTGGCATCGTTGTCGCGCCGGTAGTACAGCATCGTCCGCTCGCCGCCGCTTGGCACCGAAACCGCGATGCGGACCTGCCCGGTGCGATCCGCGACGAAGCGCCGCACGTTGCCCGGCGTGTCTCCGGTCAGCAACTGACGGTCGTTGGTGCGCGGGTTGTACCGATACACGTCGGTGCTGCGCGAGCTGCGCTCCGCCTTCTCGACCAGGAGATCGTCGCCGGCGCGATCGAGCGTGCCGATGATCACCGGCGGGTCGTTGCGGACAACCCGCCCGGTCGTGTCGATCAGAACATCCTGCTTGAGCTCGACCAGCCGACCGGCCTCGCCGAGATTGGCGACCTGCACATGCAGCATCCGGTCGCCGACCCATTCGTAGGTATACACGTCCTGTGCGCGCAGGTTCGTGAGCGCCACGATGTCGTTCTTGTCGAAGTCGATCAGCGCCAGGTTGCGCCGGCCGTTGATCGGGACAATTGCGGCCAGAAGCTTGCCGTCGGGCGACAGGGTGAGGCTGCTGAACTTCGGCTTGCGAAGGAAATCCTCGATCGGCGGCGGACCGGTGCGCGCGGCCGGTGGATTCACCGATTGCGCCGATGCATGCATCGACAGCATCAGGATCAGCGAAGCGAGCAGCCCTCTATTCATCATCATTCCTCCCGACCACGCATTCTTGAAACGAGTGATCCTCGTCACCTGCCGTGCAAGCGTTCGTACCCACCTATTGCCCACTGCGCGGCGCCAGGTTCTTAGCGAGGAAGGCATCGACCCTTCGATAGAAGTCGAACTTGTTGGAGTCCTTGTTGAAGCCGTGAGCCTCGTCGTTGTAGACCACCCATTCGTAGGGCTTCTGGTATCGGTCGAGCGCACTGCGCATCCGGTTGCCGTGGATCAGCGGGACCCGCTCGTCGGCCGCGCCGTAGGCGAGGAGCAGCGGTGCCTGGATGCGGTCCGCGTGGTAGAGGGGAGAGACGGCGCGCATCTTCTCGCGGTCCTTGTCCGGGTCGCCGATCCACCGCGCCAGCGTCCTCGTGGTGTTGCCGTCGCGTTCGCCACGCATGAAGTCGGACCAGCCGATATCGAACATCAGTTCGAGATCCGATACCGCGATGAAGGCCACCCCGCAGCGGAACATCTGCGGCTCCTTCTCGAGACCCCACAGCGTCGCGTAGCCGCCGTAGCTTGCGCCGAACAGACAGACGCGGTCCTTGTCCACGACGCCGGTCTTGATCAGCCAGTCGATCCCGTCGGTCACGTCGTCCTGCATCGCGAGACCCCACTGACGCCACCCGGCCTTGTAGAAGGAATCGCCGTAGCCCTTCGTGCCGCGAAAATCCGGTTGCAAGACCGCGTAGCCCCTGGAGGCCATCAGGTGGGCTTGGGCGTCGTAACCCCAGCGCGTGGGCCCGACATAGGGACCGCCGTGGATGATGACGACGAGCGGAAGATTCTTCTGCGCGCCGTCGTGCGGCAGCGTCAAAAAGCCCGGAATGCTGAGGCCGTCGCGCGCCTGGTAACGCACGAACTTCCGTGTCCCGAGCGCGACGGACTTGAGATCGGGATGCGCCAAGGCAACGACCTCCAGCTTGTGGGTCTTGCGATCGAGGAAGTAGTAGGTCGCCGATTCGGAACCGGAGTCCGACACGACGATGACGCGATCCGTGGCGTACTTGCCCCAGTCCATGCGGTTCCGCATACCGGGCAACGCGGCATCGATCGACTTCTGCAAGCCATCCCATTCGGGGTCGATCCACTTGACCCCGGTCAGCGACGAGTCGCTGAAGCCGACGACGCGCTGCTTGACGCGATCGAATCGCGGCCCACCGACCTCGCCGTTCAGGCTTTCATAGACCAGCGGACCGAGTGCGCCCGTCTCGAGGTCGTAGGTGTAGACGCCGCTCCTGCCACCCTTGGACGTCGACAGCCCGCGCACGTACAGCGTCTTGTTGTCGAAATCGAATGCAAGCGGCGTGATGCGCTCCTGCTCGACATCGCTCTCGTCCATCTTGCGCCATGGGGCCTCGTTGGACGCGCGATGCCACCATGCGGACTTCACGTCCCCCTTGGAGACCGTCTGGGCGATGCGGACCTGGCCCGCGCGGTCGACGATGAAACGCCCGACGTCGCCGGGCGAATTGAACGTGAGCAGCGTCTTCTCCGATGTCCGCGGGTTGTAGCGATAGGCGTCCAGTCCGTAGCGGTTCCGTTCGTTGGTGACGATGATCAGGTCCTCGCCACTGTGGCCGATCGAGTCGATCACTTCCAGCGCGACGCCGCCGCCGCCCGCGATCCCGTCCACGGACCGATTGACCCGAAACGCCGCGCGCATCAGGTCGCGAACGACGTTGCCGTCGGTGTCGATCAGTATTCTTCGCTTGAGCGTGATCAGGCTGAGCGCGTCGCCGAGGTCGGCGGTCGTGAATTCGAGCAGGCGATCGCCCACCCACTCGTAACTCGCGATGTCCTCGTCCTTCAGGCTGGTCAGCGCCGACGCGGTGCCCTTGTCGATATCGACCAGCGCAAGGTTGCGTCGTCCGTTGAGCGGGACGATCGCCGCGAGCACCTTGCCGTCGGGCGAGAACCCCAGGTCGGAATACTGGGCGGGACGCAGGAAAGCTTCCACGGGCGGCAGGCCCGGGCGGTCCTTCGGTGCGGTCGCGGCGTCGAAGACCTGCGCGGAAACCGGCGCGCCAGTCATCGATTGGACCGCAACGACCGCGATCGCCAGCACCCGCTTCTTGACGTTCCGCATCCCGTTCCCCTGTTGTCCGACCCCGTGTCTATCCGCAACGACCTGCGCAAGCACGACGTTCAAGCATTCACGGCGGCAGCCGCAAGGTCCGCCGCCGTCGTGAACGCATCGGCATAGAACTCGTCCTCGGCCAGCCCGCGGTCCGCCGTGAACTCGCGCCGCGCGGCGTCGACCATCACCGGCGCGCCGCAGGCGTAGACCTGATGACCGCTCAGGTCGTCGAAGTCTTCCATCACTGCGCGATGCACGAAGCCGATGCGGCCCTCCCACCGATCGTCTTCGAGCGCATCGGACACCACCGGCACGTAGCGGAACGAAGGCAATGCGTCTTCCCAGCCGCGCGCGAGTTCGTCCATGTACAGGTCGCGTGGACGTCGACCGCCCCAGTACAGCGTCATCGGACGCTCGAGTCGCTTGAGCGCCGCGTACTCGACGATGGCCTTGATCGGCGCGAAGCCGGTGCCGCTCGCGACCAGCACGATGGGCTTGCTGCTGTCGTCGCGCAGGAAGAACGAGCCCAGCGGGCCTTCGAAGCGGAGGATGTCGCGCTCCTTCATCTGCGTCGCGCCGACGCCGAAGACGTGATCGCTGAACACACCGCCGGGCATATGCCGGATGTGCAGCTCGATCTGGTCCGCGACGCCCGGCGCGTTGGCCATCGAGTAACTGCGGCGCCGGCCGTCCTTCAGGATGATCTCGACGTACTGTCCCGGCAGGTACTGCAGGCGCTCGGCGGCCGGCAGCTGCAGCCGCATGATCGCGACGTCGGCCGCGGGACGTGTCAGCGAGGCGACGCGTGCCGGCAATTTCTTGATGGGGATCTCGCCGACGCCGCGCACCTCGCGCACCTCGATGACGAGATCGCTCTGCGGATGCGCGCTGCAGAACAGCGCGAGTCCGCGCGCCTCTTCTTCGGCCGACAGCGCGCTGGCCTGGTGCGGATCGTGACGGACCTGCCCTCCGACCACGCGGCCCTTGCACGAACCGCACGCGCCGTTCTTGCAACCATAGGGCAGGCCGATGCCGGAGCGCAGCGCAGCGGCGAGGACCGTCTCGTCGGTGTTGACCTTGAAGCGATGGCCGCTCGGTTGAACCGCTACTGTGAATGTCATACTGTTTTCGATGTCCGGGACAACTGAAGGGAATGCGATCGATACGGCGCCTGGCCGCCGGTCCCGCTCGACCGGGCCACGAGCGGGGCGCTTCGCAGGACCCCGCATTCTAGTTGTTGGCTGCGGCGACGTGGGCCTGCGTCTTGTCCATCGTTTGGGCGATCGCTACCGGGTCCATGCGCTGACGCATTCGCCGGAGCGCATGCCGCTGCTGCGAGCGGCCGGCGCGAATCCCGTCCTGGCGGACCTCGACCGGCCGCAGTCGCTCGGCGGGCTGGGCGGCATCGCGCCGATCGTCGTGCATCTCGCGCCACCGCAGCCGCGGGGCGCGCTGGATCGGAGGACCCGGGCGCTCTGCTCGGTACTGCACGGCGTGCGGCGCCTGATCTACATCAGCACCAGCGGCGTCTACGGCGACTGCCAGGGCGCATGGATCGACGAGACGCGCACCGTCTCCCCGCAGACCGATCGCGCGCGGCGGCGCGTCGATGCCGAACGGCGCCTGCGGGCCTGGGCGCGCGCCTGCGGCGTCTCGCTCGTCATCCTGCGGGTGCCGGGCATCTACGCGGCGGATCGCCTGCCTCTTTCGCGGCTCGCGTCGCCGACGCCCGTCCTGAGCCCCGAGGACGACGTCTACACCAACCACATCCACGCGGACGACCTCGCGACGCTGATCGAGCTCGCGCTGTATCGCGGCGGCTCGCAGCGCGTCTATCACGCGGTCGACGACAGCGCGATGCCGATGGGCGAGTGGTTCGACGCCCTCGCCGACGCCCACCGGATGCCGCGGCCTGAACGCCTGTCGCGCGCCGAGATCGAGACCCGCATCGCCGCGGACCGCATGAGCTTCATGAGCGAGTCGCGGCGCCTCGCGAACCGGCGACTGCACGACGAGCTCGGCATGCGGCTCGCATATCCGACCGTCCGTGAGGGACTGGCGACGATCGCGCCCGCGGCAGAATGAAAAAAAAGCCCGCGGGAGCGCGGGCCTTTTGGTGGATGCCGAACCGGTCAGGCGTCGAGTTCCTCGACCTCGGCCGGCGGTTGCGGTGAAGCCCCGCCGTCCTCCGGGAACACGAGACGGATCTTGTTCTCGGCATCGAGCTCGACCGTGACCTTGCCGCCGCCCACGAGTCGGCCGAACAGCAGCTCGTCGGCCAGCGCACGCCGGATCATGTCCTGGATCAGGCGAGCCATCGGACGCGCGCCCATCATCGGGTCGAAACCCTTCTTGGCCAGGAAGGTGCGCAGCGCCTCGTCGAAGATAATGTCGACCTTCTTCTCGTGCAACTGCTCCTCGAGTTGCATGAGGAACTTGTCGACGACCCGAAGGATGATCTCTTCGTCGAGCGACTTGAAGCTGATGATCGCGTCGAGCCGGTTACGGAACTCGGGGGTGAACATGCGCTTGATGTCGCCCATCTCGTCGCCGGCTTCCTTGCTGTCCTTGAAGCCGATCGAATGCTTCTGCAGCGACTCGGCGCCCGCGTTGGTGGTCATGATGACGATGACATTGCGGAAGTCGGCCTT
>JBBRRW010000176.1:0-7258 GCA_038245975.1 Burkholderiales bacterium | reverse complement strand
CATGCGATCCAGGCGCTGAAGCTCAAGCACGGCAAGGAGTTCTTCGTGCCGTCGATGTCGGCGCGGACCATCGTCTACAAGGGCCTGCTGCTGGCCGACCAGGTCGGCGTCTACTACGAAGACCTGGCAGACCCGCGGACCGTATCGGCCATCGCGCTCGCGCATCAACGTTTCTCGACCAACACCTTCCCGAGCTGGGAGCTCGCGCATCCGTATCGCATGGTCGCGCACAACGGCGAGATCAACACGGTCAAGGGTAACGTCAACTGGATCAACGCACGGCAGAAGGCGATTTCGTCGCCGGTGCTGGGCCGTGATCTCGACAAGATCTGGCCGCTGATCTATCCGGGCCAGTCGGACACGGCGTCCTTCGACAACTGCCTCGAGATGCTGGTCATGGGCGGCTACTCGCTCGCCCACGCGATGATGATGATGATTCCCGAGGCGTGGGAGCAGCACACGCTGATGGACGAGAACCGTCGCGCGTTCTACGAATATCACGCGGCGATGATGGAGCCGTGGGACGGTCCCGCGGCCATCGCGTTCACCGACGGCCGGCAGATCGGCGCCACGCTCGACCGGAATGGACTGAGACCCGCCAGATACCTGATCACCGACGACGACCTCGTCGTGATGGCGTCCGAGGCCGGCGTGCTGCCGATCCCCGAGTCGCGCATCGTCAAGAAGTGGCGGCTGCAGCCGGGCAAGATGTTTCTCATCGACACCGAGGCCGGCCGCATCATCGACGATACCGAGCTGAAGAACTCGCTCGCGAACGCGAAGCCGTATCGCGAGTGGATCAGCCGCATCCGCGTCAAGCTCGACGAGCTGCAGGACGCGGTCGACATTCCGACCGCGACGGCCAGCGCGGCGGTGGAGACCTCGAGCACGGCGAGCCTGCTCGATCGCCAGCAGGCCTTCGGCTACACGCAGGAAGACCTGCGGATGCTGATGGCCCCGATGGCCACCAACGGCGAGGAAGCCACCGGCTCGATGGGCAACGACTCGCCGCTGGCGGTCACGTCCGACAAGGACAAGCCGCTGTTCAACTACTTCCGGCAGTTGTTCGCGCAGGTCACGAACCCGCCGATCGATCCGATCCGCGAGCAGCTGGTGATGTCGCTGATCTCGTTCGTCGGGCCCAAGCCCAACCTGCTCGACGTCAACAACATCAACCCGCCGATGCGGCTGGAGGTGTCCCAGCCGCTGCTCGACGTGATCGACATGGCGGTGGTCCGCAGCATCGAGAAGCACACGGCCAACAAGTTCAAGAGCCACGAGCTCGACATCTGTTATCCGGTCGCGTGGGGCTGTGACGGCATCGAGGCGCGCCTCGCGTCGCTGTGTGCCGAGGCCGTCGACGCAGTCAAGTCGGGCTTCAACATCCTGATCGTGTCGGACCGGATGATCGACGCGACGCGGGTCGCGATCCCCGCGCTGCTCGCGACGTCGGCCGTGCACCAGCATCTCGTCCGTCACGGCCTGCGCACGTCGACGGGTCTGGTCGTCGAGACCGGGTCGGCGCGCGAGGTCCATCACATCGCGGTGCTCGCGGCTTACGGCGCCGAGGCCGTGCATCCCTACTTGGCGATGGAGACGCTCGCAGCGATGCATGCGGATCTGCCCGGCGACCTGTCGGCCGACAAGGCGATCGCCAACTACACGAAGGCGGTCGGCAAGGGGCTGATGAAGGTCATGTCCAAGATGGGCATCTCGACTTACATGTCGTACTGCGGCGCGCAGATCTTCGAGGCCGTCGGTCTGTCGCGGTCGCTGATCGACCAGTACTTCGCCGGCACCGCGTCGAGCATCGAAGGCATCACCGTGTTCGACGTCGCCGAGGAGGCGATCCGCCTGCATCGCCGCGCGTTCGGCGACGACCCGGTGCTCGACGGCATGCTCGATGCCGGTGGCGAGTACGCGTTCCGCACGCGCGGCGAGGCGCACATGTGGACGCCCGACACGATCGCCAAGCTGCAGCATGCGACGCGCGGCGACAGCTTCGCGACCTACAAGGAATACGCGACGCTGATCAACGACCAGAGCAAGCGGCTGATGACCTTGCGCGGCCTGTTCGAGTTCAAGGTCGATCCCGCGAAGGCGATCTCGATCTCGGAGGTCGAGCCGGCCGTCGAGATCGTCAAGCGCTTCGCCACCGGCGCGATGTCGCTCGGCTCGATCTCGACCGAAGCCCACGCGACGCTGGCCGTCGCGATGAACCGCATCGGTGGCAAGTCCAACACCGGCGAAGGCGGCGAGGATCCGGCGCGCTACGAGAACGAAATGAAGGGCATCCCGATCAAGGCCGGCTCGACGCTGGCATCGGTCCTCGGGCCCGACATCATCGTCGCCGACGTGCCGTTGAAGGAAGGCGACTCGCTGCGTTCGAAGATCAAGCAGGTCGCCTCCGGTCGCTTCGGCGTCACTGCGGCCTATCTCACGTCGGCCGACCAGATCCAGATCAAGATGGCGCAGGGCGCGAAGCCCGGCGAAGGCGGCCAGTTGCCCGGTCACAAGGTCTCCGACTACATCGCCAAGCTGCGCTTCTCGGTGCCGGGCGTGGGCCTGATCTCGCCGCCGCCGCATCACGACATCTACTCGATCGAAGACCTCGCGCAGCTGATCCACGACCTGAAGAACGCGAACCAGCGCGCGTCGATCTCGGTCAAGCTCGTGTCCGAGGTCGGGGTCGGCACCATCGCGGCCGGCGTCGCGAAGGCCAAGGCCGACCACGTGACGATCGCGGGCCACGACGGCGGTACCGGCGCGTCGCCGGTCTCGTCGATCAAGCATGCCGGCACGCCGTGGGAACTGGGCCTGTCCGAGACGCAGCAGACGCTGGTGCTCAATCGGCTGCGCGGCCGTATCACGGTCCAGGTGGACGGCCAGATGAAGACCGGTCGCGACGTGGTCATCGGCGCGATGCTCGGCGCCGACGAGTTCGGCTTCGCGACCGCGCCGCTCGTGGCCGAGGGCTGCATCATGATGCGCAAGTGCCACCTCAACACCTGCCCGGTCGGGGTCGCGACGCAGGACCCGGTGCTGCGCGCCCGCTTCGCCGGCAAGCCGGAGCACGTCGTCAATTTCTTCTTCTTCGTGGCCGAGGAAGCGCGCGAGATCATGGCGCAGCTCGGCATCCGCACCTTCGACGAGATGATCGGCCGCACCGAACTGCTCGACATGAAGAAAAGCATCGAGCACTGGAAGGCCCGCAAGCTCGACTTCTCGCGTGTCTTCCATCAGCCGGCGATGCCGCCCGAGGTGGCGCGGCGCCGCGTCGAGAGCCAGGACCACGGTCTCGACAAGGCGCTCGACCGCAAGCTCATCAAGCGCGCGGAGCCGGCGCTCGAACGCGGCGAGAGCGTGTCGTTCATCACGCCGGTCCGCAACGTCAACCGCACGATCGGCACGATGCTGTCCGGTGAAGTCGCGCGGCGCTATGGCCATGCCGGCCTGCCCGACGGCACGATCCACGTGCAGTGCAACGGCGTGGCCGGCCAGAGCTTCGGCGCCTTCCTCGCGCACGGCATCACGCTCGACCTGGTCGGCGACGCCAACGACTACGTCGGCAAGGGCTTGTCCGGCGGCCGCATCATCGTGCGATCGCCGAACGACTTCCGCGGCTTCGGTCCCGATCACATCATCGCGGGCAACACCGTGCTGTACGGCGCCATCGCCGGCGAGGCCTATTTCAACGGCGTGGCCGGCGAGCGCTTCGCGGTCCGCAACTCCGGTGGCACGGCGGTCGTGGAGGGCGTGGGCGACCACGGCTGCGAATACATGACCGGCGGCACGGTCGTCGTGCTCGGGCAGACCGGTCGCAACTTCGCGGCCGGCATGTCGGGCGGCGTGGCCTACGTGCTCGATGCCGACGGCGACTTCGCGAAACGCTGCAACACCGCGATGGTCGACCTCGAGAAGATCGAACGGATCGCCGCCTCTGGCGACGGCGCGGTGCGGCATATGGGCCGGGTCGACGAAGCACTGCTGCGCGATCTCGTCGAGAAGCACTTCCGCTACACGGGTTCGTTCCGCGCGCGGGAAATCCTCGCGAAATGGGACGAGATGTGCAACCGCTTCGTCCGCGTGATGCCGAGCGAGTATCGACGGGTGCTGAAGGCGATGAATGCGGAGCAGGCAGCAGTGGCGGAGAAGCCGCCGGTGAAGATCGCGGCTTGACGTTGTCACCCCGGCGAAGGCCGGGGCCCCAGTGCATACCGCTGAACGAGGTCCCGGCTTTCGCCGGGATGACAGGTTCAGCTTTCGGAAATAAGAGCTATGGGCAAGATCACCGGCTTCCTCGAATTCCAGCGCCTCTCGGAAACCGCCGAGGCGCCGCAGGCGCGTCTGCATCATTACAAGGAGTTCGTCGGCCATCTGTCGGACGCCGAAGCGAAGCAGCAGGGCGCGCGCTGCATGGACTGCGGCATCCCGTTCTGCCAGAGCGGCTGCCCGGTCAACAACATCATCCCGGACTGGAACGACCTGGTCTATCGCGGTGACTGGAAGACCGCGATCGACGTGCTGCACTCGACCAACAACTTCCCCGAATTCACCGGTCGCGTGTGTCCGGCGCCGTGCGAAGCCGCCTGCGTGCTGAACATCAACAACGACGCGGTCGGGATCAAGTCGATCGAGCACGCGATCATCGACAAGGCCTGGGCCGAAGGCTGGGTCGAACCGCAGCCGCCGGCGCTGCGGACCGGCAAGAAGGTAGCCGTGGTGGGATCGGGTCCGGCAGGCCTCGCGACGGCGCAACAGCTTGCGCGTGCCGGCCACGCGGTCACGGTGTTCGAGAAGAGCGATCGCATCGGCGGCCTGCTGCGCTATGGCATCCCCGACTTCAAGATGGAAAAGTCGCACATCGATCGAAGGATCGAGCAGATGGTCGAGGAAGGCGTGACCTTCCTGACCAGCGTGCACGTCGGCGCCGCCGCCAACGGCGACGCGTCGGCCGAAAGCTTCAGCGTCGAGCAGCTGCGCCGCGACTTCGATGCGATCGTCCTCGCGGGTGGCGCCGAGACGCCGCGCAATCTGCCGGCGCCCGGTCGCGACCTGAAGGGCGTGCACTTCGCGATGGACTTCCTGCCGTCGCAGAACAAGGTGGTCGCGGGCGATCGCATCAGGGGCCAGATCCTGGCGACCGACAAGCACGTCCTCGTCATCGGCGGCGGCGACACCGGCAGCGACTGCGTCGGGACCAGCAACCGCCAGGGCGCGAAGTCGGTCACGCAGATCGAGCTGCTGCCGCAGCCGCCGGCGCACGAGAACCGGCCGCTGACCTGGCCTTACTGGCCGCTCAAGATGCGGACCTCGTCGTCGCACGAAGAAGGCGTCGGCCGCGACTGGTCCATCGTCACCAAGTCGTTCAAGGCCGGCACCGGCAAGGACAAGGATCGCGTGAAGGCCGTGGTGGCGGTCCGCGTCGAGTGGAAGAAGGAAGCGGCGACCGGCGCGATGAAGATGGTCGAGATGGAAGGCACCGAGTTCGACATCCCCGCCGATCTGGTGCTGTTTGCGATGGGCTTCACCGGTCCGGTGACCACGGGTCTGGTCGACGGTCTCGGCATCGACAAGGACCAGCGCGGCAATGTCGCAGCGTCGACCGAAGGCGACGGCAGCTATCGCACATCGGACCCGCAGGTCTTCACGGCCGGCGACATGCGACGCGGCCAGTCGCTCGTCGTCTGGGCGATCCGCGAGGGCCGGCAATGTGCGCGGTCGGTCGACCAGTTCCTGATGGGGAGCTCGACGCTGCCCCGCTGACGGTCCCCGCGCTGCGCAAACGTCCGCATCGACAGGGGTACGATGCGGGCAGCCACCCGACCGCCTTCGTGCAGGTCGATCCCGGCCGCTGGCGCGCCGCCATCCACCGTCGTCGAACCCCTTACCCCACAGCCTCCCGCAAGCCCGTGAAATCGCCGCGCGTATCCAGACGCAGATCGACGCGGGTTCGATCGAAGCGGCGCTGACGCTCGCGCGCGACGAACTCGCTCGCGCGAGCGACGAGCCGCGGGCCGTCCTGCACCCTATCTTCGCGGTCGCGCTGGCCACCACCGGTCGCACGGTCGAGGCGCTGCGCGCGGCTGCCGCGTCGCTCGAAGGATTCAGGAAAGCCGGCAGCCGGGTCGGCGAACCCGATGCGTTGCTCGCGATCGCCGGCGTCCTGCGGGCCGCGGGCGATCACGCCTCGGCGATCCAGACGCTGGAGGACGCGGAGGTGATCGCGCGCGAAGTGGACGACGCGATGCGCGTCGGGCTCGTGCTTCGGCAGATCGGCATCTGCTGTTCGAGCATCGGGCGTCACCAGCAGGCGCTGTCCAATCTCGCCGAGGCCGCGTCGATGCACGCGATGCAGTCGGGGCAGCGCGATCACCTCAACACGCTGCTGTCGCTGTACAACGCGCACGGACGTCGCGCGGCGTCGATGCCGCGCGATTCGCCAGAGCGCATCGCGGATCTCGAAGTCCATCTCGAACGGTGGGTCACACTGGCCCGGGACGCCGCGCGCGTCGGCGTGACGCGTCTGGAGTTGATGGCGCTCGGCAACCATGCCATCACGCTGCACGACGTCGGGCGGCACCGCGAGGCGCTCGATGCGCTGAGCAGCGCTGCTGCCGCGCTATCGCGAGCACGGCATGGCGCCCAACGAGGCGATCTGCCACTTCGAGATGGGCCGGGCTTACGAATCGCTCGGTGACCGCGAAGCGGCACGCGTGCATTACGGCGAGGCGGCCGAACAGTTCGAACGCAACGGCCTGAGCGGCGAACTGCGCGACGCGCTCGAAGGGCTCGCGAACGTCGAGGAAGCGCGGGACGACCACGGCGCGGCGCTGAGGGCGCTGCGGCGCGTGCGGACGATCGAGGCGGACCTGAACGATGCCGCCGCGCATCGCTCCGCCGCGCAACGCGAATTGCGCATCGAGCTGGCGCGGCTCAGCAGTCAATGGCATCGCCTGGCCTCGACCGATCCGCTGACCGGCCTCGCGAACCGCCGCGCGCTCGAGCAGTGGTTCGCCGAGACGCAGCCGCGCATCGAGCTCGGCGAGTCGGTGATGGTGCTTCTGCACGACCTCGACAACTTCAAGTCGATCAACGACCGCTTCGGTCATCACGTCGGCGAGGAGTTCCTGCTGGCGATGCTCGGCATCGACCACCAGAGCGCCGTCGACGTGGCGGAATGCCTGCGCGTCTCGGTCGAGACCCATCAATGGTCCGGCATCGCGCCGGACCTCGGCGTCACGATCAGCGTCGGTAT
>JBBRRW010000175.1:0-7259 GCA_038245975.1 Burkholderiales bacterium | reverse complement strand
GCGAGCACGAGGTTGGCGATCGGGCCGGCCGCGACGATCGCGATGCGCTTGGCGACGTGCTGGCGGTTGAAGGCCCGCGGCAGATCGCTCTCGGGGATCGCGGCGCCCTGCGTCTCGCGTTCGTCGAGCATCGCGACATAGCCGCCGAACGGGATCAGCGACAGGACCCACTCCGTCCGGTCGCGCCCGCGCACCCACTTGACCAACGGTCGTCCGAAGCCGACCGAGAAGCGCAGGACCTTGACGCCGCACAGCCGCGCGACCGTGTAGTGACCGAGTTCGTGAAAGACGATCAGCGGCCCGAGTGCGAGGAGGAATGCGGCGATGGTCCAGACGATGTTCATCGTGATGTCCTTGGTGCTTCGTGACGGGGTGTCGGGTGAATCGTCGGCATGCGTCAGCGGGCCGCGATGCGCGGCCGGGGAATCGATCGCCCGCCGGCTTTCCGGCCGGCGAAGTCGTGCAGCACTTCGCTCGCGCGGTTGCGCGCGACGCCGTCGAGCGCGAGGACTTCGTCGAGACTGAGCGGCGCTTCGGCGACGACGTCGTTCAGCACGCGGTCCACGACGTTCGCGATATCGGTGAAGCGGATGCGTCCTTCCAGAAACGCGCCAACGGCGATTTCGTTGGCCGCGTTGAGAATCGCGGGTGCCGCGGCGCCGACGCGCAGCGCATGGTATGCGAGTTCGAGGCACGGAAAGCGCACAAGGTCGGGCTTCTCGAAGTCGAGTCGGCCGATGGCGGCGAGGTCCAGCGCACGGACGCCCGACGCGATGCGCTCGGGATACGCGAGCGCATGCGCGATCGGCGTGCGCATGTCGGGGTTGCCCATCTGCGCCAGTACCGATCCGTCGATGTACTCGACCATCGAATGGATCACGCTCTGCGGATGGATCACGACCTCGATGCGGTCGGGCCGGACCTCGAACAACCAGCGCGCCTCGATCACCTCGAGGCCCTTGTTCATCATCGTCGCCGAGTCGACCGAGATCTTGCGGCCCATCGACCAGTTCGGATGGGCGCAGGCCTGGGCGGGTGTGACGTCCGCCATGTGCTCCACCGGCATCGTGCGGAACGGGCCGCCGGACGCGGTGAGCAGCACGCGCGACACGCGGCGGTCGGCCGCGGCGGCCGCACCGGGCCTGCCGACCGGCAGCGGCATGCACTGGAAGATCGCGTTGTGTTCGCTGTCGATCGGCAGCAGCGTCGCGCCGCCGGTCTCGACGGCGTCCATGAACAGCGACCCGGCCATCACCAGCGCTTCCTTGTTCGCGAGCAGCACGCGTCGCCCCGCACGGGCCGCCGCCATCGCCGAAGGCAGGCCTGCCGCGCCGACGATGGCCGCCATCACGCAGTCGGCTTCCGCGGCCACTTCGCAGAGCGCTTCGGGACCGTGGTCGATCTGGATGCCGCGATGGCGCTCCGACGTCGCGAGCCGCTCGCGCAGCGCTACAGCATCCGCTGCGGTGCCGACGACCGCGCGCGCCGGCAGGAAGGCGAGGCATTGCTCCGCCAGCTCTGCGATGCGCGTGTGGCCGGTCAGCGCATGCACGCGATAGCGATCGGGGTGACGCGCGACGACGTCCAGCGTGCTCTGGCCGATGGACCCGGTCGAGCCGAGGATCGTGAGGGATTGCAGCGTCATCGATCGTTCCCTTTCACCTGCCGTCGACAGCCATGATCATGCAACGAAGCCGAGCAGCAGCGCGACCGGCACGATGGGCAGCAGCGCGTCGACCCGGTCGAACACGCCGCCGTGGCCGGGCAGCAGATGGCTGCTGTCCTTGACGCCTCGCTGGCGCTTCAATTGCGATTCGAACAGGTCGCCGACCACGCTGAGCACCACCAGCACCAGCGCCACCAGCAGCACGACACCCATCGACCAGCGGCGGTCGAGCACCGCGAAGAAACTGTCGGACAACTGCGGCACCAGCATCGTGACGACGGCCAGCAGCAATGTGGCCACGGCCCCGCCGACCGCGCCGGCCCAGGTCTTTCCGGGGCTGATCGCCGGCGCCAGCTTGCGCTTGCCGAATGCACGTCCCGCGAAGTATGCCGCGATGTCGGCGGCCCACACGATCGCGAAGATCGAGACCAGGAACACCAGGCCCTGGCGATAGGCGGCAACCAGCGCCAGCCAGCAGGCGGCGGGAATCAGCAGCGCCAGGCACGCGTACCCGAGGCGCCAGCGTTGCGACGACGGAAAGCGCCCGGTGACGAAGAGGCCGATCGTCAGGCCGAGCCACGCCGCCGTCGCCCCGATCCACACCGCGATGGACACGGCCTGTGCCATCGACGTCGCGTCGATCACCCACAGCACGAACATCATCACGCCGGCACCCACGATCGACGTCAGCTTGGACAGCCGCAGCAGCAGCAACCACTCGCCGATTGCGACCCCGACCATGACCAGCGCGAAGATCGGGAATCCGAAGGGCCGTCCCACGGTGAGCACGGCGATCAGGACGGCGAGCAGGACCAGGGCGGTCTGGATGCGGGTCTTCAGCACGATCGTCGAGGGCCTCGAAAGGAAGCGCGCGTCACGCGGGATGCGGCGGCTTCGAGGCGGAACAACTAGGCGCCCACCTGCGCGCTGGTGCGCCCGAAGCGGCGCTCGCGCGTGCGATAGGAATCGATGGCCCGATCCAGTTCCTTCGCATCGAAGCTCGGCCAGTGCACATCGGTGAAATAGAGCTCGGTGTAGGCCAGCTGCCACAGCAGGAAGTTGCTGATGCGCTGCTCGCCGCCGGTGCGGATGAACAGGTCGGGCTCCGGCGCGTCGTGCATCGCCAGATACGGCGCCAGCGTCTCTTCGGTGATCCGCGACGGGTCGCTGGCCAGGTCGGGATGCGCGACGAGCATCTTGCGGAAGGCGTCGAGGATGTCGGCGCGACCGCCGTAGTTGGCGGCGATGGTCAGCGTCAGGCGCTGGTTGTCCATCGTCTTGCGATGGGCAACCTCGATCAGCTCGCGCAGCCGCGGCTCGAAGCGGTCGAGGTCGCCGATGATCTGCAGCCGGATGCCGTTGGTGTGCAGGCGCGCGACCTGCCGCTCGAGCGTGCCCATGAACAGGCGCATCAGCAGCGAGACCTCGTCGGCCGGACGACGCCAGTTCTCGGAGCTGAAGGCGAACAGCGTGAGGTGCGTGATACCGCGGACGATGCAGGCCTCGACGATTTCCTCGACGCGATCGACGCCCTTCGAATGGCCCGCGGCGCGCGGCAGATGGCGCGCCGTGGCCCAGCGCCCGTTGCCGTCCATGATGATCGCGACATGGCGCGGGACGTCGCCCGAATCCGGAACCGTCTGGGTCGAGCTGGTGCGCAGCTTCATGCGTCCGTCACCGGCGCGCCGCGCTGGACCACTTGCGAAAGGATGTTCCACTGCTCATCGTCGAGGACGGTCCGCGCGAGGCTCAGACCGTCATGATCTCCGCTTCCTTCTGCGTCACCATGCGATCGATCTCGGCGATGTTGCGGTCGGTAAGCTTCTGGACGTCGTCCTGCGCACGCCGCTCGTCGTCCTCGGAGAGGGTCTTCGCCTTGAGCTCTTCCTTGAAGTGGTTGTTGGCATCGCGTCGCAGGTTGCGGACCGCGATCTTCGCGTCCTCGCCTTCGCCCTTGACGACCTTGGCCAGTTCGCGGCGACGCTCCTCGGTGAGCGCCGGCATCGGAATGCGGATCATGTCGCCGTTGGTGGCCGGGTTGAGGCCCAGGTCGGCCTCGCGGATGGCCTTCTCGACGACCGGGACCATCTTCTTTTCCCACGGCTGGACGCCGATGGTGCGCGCGTCGACCAGCGTGACGTTGGCGATCTGCGTCAGTGCGGTCGGCGCGCCGTAGTAGTCGACCTGGACGTGATCCAGCAGACCGGTGTGCGCGCGTCCGGTGCGAACCTTCGCGAGGTCGCCCTTCAGCGTCTCGAGCGACTTCTGCATCTTCAGTTCGGCATTCTTCTTGATGTCGGCGATCGCCATGCGTCTTTCCGTTTCTCCTGCGCACCGGTTCTTCGTCCGGTACAGATTGCCCCGACCCCGTCAACGCCGGGCACGGACGCGCATCGCGCGTTTCTCCGTCGCGCGTTTCCTCAGGCGTGGACCAGGGTCCCTTCGTCGATTCCTTCGCACACACGCATCAGCGCACCCGGCTTGACGATCGAGAACACCTTGATCGGCAGGTTCTGATCGCGGCACAGCGCGAACGCCGTGGCATCCATCACCTGCAGATGTCGGCCGATCGCCTCGTCGAAGCTGATCGTGCTGTAACGCGTCGCGGTCGGATCCTTGTTCGGGTCGGCGCTGTAGACGCCGTCGACCTTGGTCGCCTTGAGCACGATCTCGGCGCCGATCTCCGCGCCGCGCAGCGCTGCCGCCGTGTCGGTCGTGAAGAACGGATTGCCGGTCCCGGCCGCGAAGATCACCACCCTGCCCTCTTCGAGATGCCGCATCGCCTTCGGCCGGATGTAGGGCTCGACCACCTGGTCCATGCGCAGCGCCGACAGCACGCGCGCATCGACGTCGGCGCGCATCAGCGCGTCCTGCAGCGCCAGCGCGTTCATCATCGTCGCCAGCATGCCCATGTAGTCGGCCGTGGCCCGGTCCATCCCCGACGCGCCGAGCGCGACACCGCGGAAGATGTTGCCGCCGCCGATCACGATCGCCAGTTCGAGTCCGGCACGGACGACCTCGGCGATGTCGTTGACCATGGCCTCGATCGTCAAACGGTTGATGCCGAACGCATCGTCGCCCATCAGTGCTTCGCCCGACAGCTTGAGCAATACCCGCTTGTAGGCCAGAGGCATCCCGCGCCATTCCTTGAAGTTCGCGATTGAATCGCGTCTTGCGCCGCTGCCGGTCCGGATAGGGACCGATTACGACATCCGACTTGCTGGATGCAGCGACGTCCGGCGGATGGCCGGGCGTCTCTGCGTCGCGCATTATCGTCGATTTCGCGTCGACTCGAACCCTGTAGAGAGCGATCCGCAGGCGAGCATCGAACGGTGCGGACGAACGATTACTTCTGCGCCGCAGCGACCTGTGCCGCCACCTCGGCCGCGAAGTCGTCGGTCCGCTTCTCGATGCCTTCGCCCACCACGTACAACGTGAAGCGCAGCACCTTGGCGTTCTTGGCCTTCAGCATCTTCTCGACGGTCTCGTCGGGGTTCTTGACGAAGGGCTGGCCCATCAGCGCGACCTCGGCGAGGTACTTCGAGACGCGGCCCTCGACCATCTTCGCGACGATGTCCGCCGGCTTGCCCGACTCGGCGGCCTGCGCGATGAAGACCTTGCGCTCGGCCTCGATCTTGTCGGCCGGGACGTCGTCCTTCGATACCGTGATCGGCTTGCTCGCCGCGACGTGCATCGCGATGTCCTTGCCCACCTGCTCGTCGGCTGCGTCGTACTCCACGAGGACGCCGATACGCGTGCCGTGCACATAGGTCGCCAGCTTCGCCTGCGTCTCGTAGCGCACGAAGCGGCGGATCGCCAGGTTCTCGCCGATCTTGCCGACCAGTGCCGCGCGGAGCTCGTCGACCGTCTTGCCTTCGAGCGGTTGGCCCAGAAGCACCTCGACCGAGGCCGGGTCCTGGCGCGCGATGAGCTCGCCGACCTGCCTGGCGAACATCAGGAAGTCGTCGTTCTTGGCGACGAAGTCGGTCTCGCAGTTGATCTCGACGAGCACGCCGATATTGCCTTCGACCAGCACGCTGACGATGCCTTCGGCCGTGACGCGGCTCGCAGCCTTGCTGGCCTTGCTGCCCAGCTTGACCCGCAGCAGTTCCTCGGCCTTGCCGAGGTCGCCGTCGGCTTCCGTCAGGGCCTTCTTGCATTCCATCATCGGCGCGTCGGTCTTCTCGCGAAGCTCCTTGACCATGCCTGCGGTGATTGCCGCCATGTTCTTCTCCTTGCTGGTTCTATGTTCGGGGTTGCTGCACGCGACGGTCAGGCAGGTCGCTCGGCAAAAAAAAGGGGCGCCGTGACGACACCCCTGTTTCGCGTCGGCACGGCAGCGGGCCGCCGTGCCGAGCAAGGGCTGCCGATCAGGCCGCGGCGCTGACCTCGACGAACTCTTCGCCGTTTTCCGGCGCATCGACGATGTCGTTCAGTGCATTGTTGCGTCCTTCGAGGATCGCATCGGCGACGCCACGGGCGTACAGGCGGATCGCCTTGCTGGAGTCGTCGTTGCCCGGGATCACGTAGGCGATGCCGTCCGGCGAGTGGTTGGTGTCGACCACGCCGATGACCGGGATACCGAGCTTGGCCGCCTCGGTGACCGCGCCCTTGTGGTAGCCGACGTCGATCACGAAGATCGCGTCCGGCACGCCGTTCATGTCCTTGATGCCGCCGATGGACTTGGTCAGCTTTTCCATCTCGCGAGAGAACGTCAGGGCCTCCTTCTTGCTGAGGCGCTCCTGGCCGCCGTCGGCGACGGTCGCTTCCATGTCCTTCAGGCGCTTGATCGACGCCTTGACCGTCTTGAAGTTGGTCAGCATGCCGCCGAGCCAGCGCTGGTCGACGTAGGGCATGCCGGCGCGCCGGGCTTCTTCGGCGATGATCTCGCGGGCCTGACGCTTGGTGCCGACGAAGAGGATGGTCCCGCGATTGGCTGCCAGCTTCTTCGCGTACTTGACCGCGTCGTTGTAGCTGGCGAGCGTCTTCTCGAGGTTGACGATGTGGATCCGGTTGCGATGGCCGAAGATATACGGGGCCATCTTGGGATTCCAGAAGCGGGTCTGGTGTCCGAAATGGACGCCTGCTTCGAGCATTTCACGCATGCTGGTCGACATTGATAAAGCTCCTAAGGGTTAGGTCTGGAGCAGGCGCTGCACCGATCGATCGCAGGGATCGGATCGGCACCCTCGGTGCGCGAGCTCGCTGGTGGGTGAAACAATGCAAGGCGGCGATGAACCGGAACCCGTTGCCTCGCCGGCTGCCGGCTCTAACGACGAATCGGCTGCGTGAATTGAAAAATGCGGTGGCTGCCCGCATCATGTCCCGCTGAACCGCCGATTCGTTGCCGTGGCCGCCGCCGAACTTTCGTCGATCAGGGCGGCTGGGCCCGTAGCAAGCCCGTTATTATAGCGGCTTTCGCGGATTGCCACCGGTAGCCGCGCGGCGCCCGTCGTACGGCCCGTCCGAGGCTTCCCGTCGTCCGCAACACGTCACCCGAAACCATCATGAGTTCTCTCCCCCGCCCGATCGTCAAACCCGTGATCAAGACCGCCGACGACATCGCGCACATGCGCGTCGCCGGCCGGCTCGG
>JBBRRW010000174.1:0-7287 GCA_038245975.1 Burkholderiales bacterium | reverse complement strand
GCGCCGAGCATCGACGCCATCCGCCAGCGCGGCCTGCGCGACGGCATGCGGCCGCTGCGCGTCTCCGGCGCGATGAAGATCGTCGCCGGCATGACGACGGTCGAGGAAGTGCTGAAGGCGACACCGACGATCGAGGGGTGAACGCGATCGACGGCGTCGAAGTCGCTTCGCGCTCAGTCGGCCTTTAATCCACTTCCCACCGACCGGGCACGTATTGCCAGTTCGGTCCGCGCTGCACCCAGTGGGCCGACAACCAGTGCTCCCCCTGACGGTGACGCTCCCAGTGGCCGGCGTCCCAGACGTACTGGCCGCGGTCGAGCCGCCAGTGGCCGTGGATCCAGATGAACTCGATGCCGGGTGGCGGCGTGATCGCCTCGATGCGCGGCGGTGGCGGCGCCGCGGGTGCGCTGACGATCGCGATGCCGGTGTTACCGCGCGCGGTCTGCCAGTGCGCCGGGTGATAGATCCACTCGTCGCCGCGCGGCGACCAGTAGGCCTGTACGTACACCTGATCGACGCGCGGTTCGACCCAGCGACCCGGCTCCCACACATAGGCGCCGCCCTCCCACTTCCACTGCCCGGCGGCCCAGTAGAAATGCGCAGCGGGCGGTGGCGGAACCGCCTCGACCCGCGGCGGAGGTGGCGCCTGGTTGATGTGCACCATGACGACCTCGCGATGCGGCGGCGGGGGAGCGGCGCACGCGTCGAGCGCGCAGGCAATGACGAGCAGCGCAGCGAGACTGCGTTTCATGACGACCTTTGAGAGGGGCGCGCTTCGGTGGCGTCGCGCATCGCTGGAAGGACTGCGAAGCCGCGTGGCGGCTTCGTCGTTCAGCGGCGTTCGACGTGACCGTTGACGATACGGACGCGCTCACCGACGCCGTACGGGAACGGACTGGTCTGCGTGAAAGTGCGGGTCGAGCCGTCGTCCAGCCGTACGATCATCTGGTGTTCGACCTCGGACCGCACTTGCTTCTCGATCGCGTTGCCGCCGAAGCCGCCGCCCACCGCGCCGGCCACCGTGGCCAATGCCTTGCCGCGACCCGCCCCGACCATGTTACCGAGCAGGCCGCCCACGACCGCGCCGCCGACCGCGCCGACGCCGGTGCCCTGGCCCTTCACCTTGATCTCGTGGACCGAGTCGACCACGCCGCAATCACGGCAAACCTCGGCGCGCGCGACCACCGGTGCGCTGTTGTCGTAGCGCGGCGTCGACTGGCCGGCATTGGAGCTGGGGCCGTAGTTCGGATGCGACGGGGCGGGTGCCGGCGTGACCACGCGCGGCGCAGGTTCGGCCGCCGCGAGCTTCGCCGGCTCGGCAGGCGTGGTTGCGGCCACCGGTGCGTCATAAGGCGACTGCGTGGCATCCGAGCGGTTCATCACCAGCGCGGTGACGCCGACCGCGGCGAGCACGATGACCGAGATGGCGGCCGTCGCAACCAGCGGATGAAGACGGGGTCGTTGATTGGAATTGTTGGATGGTTCCATGGTGCCTCCTGACGGAAATGATCGGTGTACCGCGTGACGATCGGGTCCAGCGATGCGGATGCTGAAGGTGCGCTGCGGCATCCAAGGACACTGTCGGAGATGCGCTGAATTGCGCAGGTTTCCGATATCCCGACCGTCGAGACTCTAGAACGCGGGGCGACCGGTCACCGCCGACCGGATCGGCGGCGCAGGACGTTGCAAACGTAACCGCAGGTGTCGAACGACCTGTCCCGCGGTCACTTCGACAGGAGCCGCATGCCGCGCGAGAGCCCTTCCAGCGTGATCGGCACCATGCGGTACGCCATGATCTGGTTGATGACCGAGATCGACTGACGGTACTGCCACAACGCTTCTGGCTCGGGGTTGAGCCAGACGAACTTCGGGAACTGGTCGGTCAGGCGCTGCAGCCACACGGCACCGGACTCCTCGTTGTTGTACTCGACGCTGCCGCCCGGCTGCAGGATCTCGTAGGGGCTCATCGTGGCGTCGCCGACGAGGATCAGCTTGGTGTCGGGCGTGTACTTGCGCAACACGTCCCAGGTCGGCGTGCGCTCGGCGTGGCGACGGCGATTGTGCTTCCACAGGTAGTCGTACACGCAGTTGTGGAAGTAGAAGAAGTCCATGTGCTTGAACTCGGCCTTGGCCGCCGAGAACAGTTCTTCGGTGCGCGCGATGTGATCGTCCATCGTGCCGCCGACGTCGAGCAGCATCAGGATCTTCACCTTGTTGCGGCGCTCGGGGATCATCCTGATGTCGAGCCAGCCCGCGTTCCGCGCGGTCGCGCCGATGGTGTCGGGCAGATCGAGTTCGAGGTCGGCGCCTTCGCGGGCGAACTTGCGCAGGCGTCGCAGCGCGATCTTGATGTTGCGCGTGCCCAGTTCGACCTGGTCGTCGTAGTCGCGATAGGCACGCGACTCCCACACCTTGACCGCGGTGCGGTTGCCGGCCGACTCGCCGCCGACGCGGATGCCTTCGGGGTGATAGCCGCCGTTGCCGAACGGCGACGTACCGCCGGTGCCGATCCACTTGCTGCCGCCCTCGTGGCGTTCCTTCTGCTCGTCGAGGATCTCCTTCAACCGCTTCATCAGCGCGTCCCAGCCGCCGAGCGATTCGACCTGGGCCTTCTCCTCGGGCGTCAGTTCGCGCTCGAGCTTCTTCATTAGCCAGTCGAGCGGCAGTTCGCGCTGCAGGTCCACCTTCGCCGCATGGCCGTTGAAGTAGGCGCCGAAGGCCTTGTCGAACTTGTCGTAGTTTTGCTCGTCCTTGACGAGCGCGATCCGCGCGAAATAGTAGAAATCGTCGATCGACGGCGTGATCACGTCCTTCTTCAGGCCCTCGAGAAGGATCAGGTACTCCTTGATCGAGACCGGGATCTTGGCGGACTTCAGGGCGAAGTAGAAGTCGATCAGCATGGAACGCTCCGGGCGGTCACGAGACCGCGGTGGAATGGGATGCGAGCTTGAACGCGAGGTGGCTCTTCACGGCCGGCCATTCGGACGCGATGATCGAGAAGCAGACCGTGTCGCGCAAAGAACCGTCGGATGCGATCTGGTGGTTGCGCAGCACGCCGTCCTGCTTGGCGCCCAGCCGGGCGATGGCGGCGCGGCTCTGCTGGTTCATCCAGTGCGTACGGAACTCCACCGCGATGCACCGCAGGGTTTCGAAGGCGTGCGTCAGCAGCAGCAGCTTGGCTTCGGTGTTGAGTCCCGTGCGCTGCACGCTCCGTGCATACCAGGTCGAGCCGACCTCGACGCGCCGGTTGGCCGCGTCGATGTTCATGTAGGTCGTCATGCCGACCGCCCGCCGCGTGGCCGGGTCGATCACCGCAAAGGGCAGCATGCTGCCCGCGCGCTGCAGGTTCAGGCGCCGCTCGATGTCGGCGGCCACGAGGTCGGGTGCGGGCACCGACGTGTACCAGAGCTTCCACAGCGCACCGTCGTCGGCCGCCGCCTGCAGGTCTTCGGCATGCGCGACCACGAGCGGCTCGAGGACGACCCGCGGACCGCTCAGCGTGACGGGATCGGCGAAGGCCATGGTCGCGGGCCGACCGGTCAGCGATTGTTCTTGGCCATGAAGACGAGCCGCTCGAACAGATGCACGTCCTGCTCGTTCTTCAGCAGCGCGCCATGCAGCGGCGGGACGATCGCCTTGGCGTCCTTGCTGTGCAGCGCCTCGGGCGGGATGTCTTCGGCCAGCAGCAGCTTCAGCCAGTCGAGCAGTTCGGATGTGGACGGCTTCTTCTTCAGGCCGGGCACGTCGCGCATCTGGAAGAACGACGCCAGCGCCGCGGCCAGCAGTTCCTTCTTGATGCCGGGGTAGTGGACGTCGACGATCTGCTGCATCGTCTCCTTGTCGGGGAAGCGGATGTAGTGGAAGAAGCAGCGGCGCAGGAAGGCGTCCGGCAGTTCCTTCTCGTTGTTGGACGTGATGACGACCAGCGGCCGGTGCTTCGCCTTGACCAGCTCGCGCGTCTCGTAGACGTAGAACTCCATGCGGTCGAGTTCGCGCAGCAGGTCGTTGGGGAACTCGATGTCGGCCTTGTCGATCTCGTCGATCAGCAGCACCACCGGCACGTCGGACGTGAAGGCCTGCCACAGCACGCCCCTGACGATGTAGTTGTGAATGTCCTTGACGCGCGCGCCGCCGTCGATGTCGGCCATCTGCGAATCGCGCAGCCGGCTGACGGCGTCGTACTCGTACAGGCCCTGCTGCGCCTTGGTGGTGGACTTGATGTGCCACTGCATCAGCGGCATGCCGAGCGCCGCGGCGACTTCCTCGGCCAGCATGGTCTTGCCGGTGCCGGGTTCGCCCTTGATGAGGAGCGGTCGTTGCAGCGTCAGCGCCGCGTTGACGGCGAGCTTGAGGTCCTGGGTGGCGACGTAAGTCTGCGAGCCTTCGAAGCGCATGGGCGTGGAGATGGTGGCTGAGGAGGAGGAGCCGCTGACGCCGTCGCGAGGATCGTTCGTCAGGGTCGCGACGAGTATAAGGCTTCGGGTCCGCCGTCGATCGCGGTATCGATCCGCCGCTGCTTCCGCCGACGGTGCTGTCCGGCGACGCGTCGAACGATGCGCAACGGTCGGGTTTGAGCAGCCTTCACGCTCGGCTACAATACGCGCCGTCCACGGACCCGCCGCAACGGCCTCGATCCTTTCGATCGTTCCCCTCCCCGGACCTGGTTCCCCTCATTTGCTTCGACCCATCCACCCGTGACCACCAAACTCCTGCCGATGCTCCGAAAGTCCGCCGCCCTGCTTGCGCTGGCGGGCACCGGCGTGCTCTTCGTTTCCCTCGCGGGCATCACGCCGGCATCCGGCCAGGGCGCGGCCCCGGCGGTGCCGCCTGCCGCCATCGTCGGCGATGCGCGTCGCGGGCTGGAGAAGTCGGCGACCTGCCTCGGCTGCCACAGCATCCCCGGCTACAAGGCCGACTTCCCGATCGTCTACAGCGTGCCGATGATCGGCGGCCAGAACGCCAAGTACATCGAGAACGCGTTGAAGGAATATCAGAAGGGCGAGCGTCGCTTCCCCAGCATGATGGCCACGGCGCGTTCGTTGTCGGACCAGGACATCGCCGATGTCGCGGCCTACTTTTCATCGCAGCGCTGAGGACATGTCGATGGTTCGCGTCAATCGCAATACGGGAATGGGTTCGGTCTTCGCAGCGGCGCTGGTCGTCGTGATGGCGTTCTGTGCCGGTGGCGCCCAGGCCAGGGGCAACGTCGACGAAGGTCGCGAGCTGGCGACCAAGAAGTACGCCTGCGTCTCGTGCCACGGCGCCAACTTCGCGACGCCGATCGACCCGAGCTACCCGAAGCTCGCGGGTCAGCACCAGGACTACCTGCGTCAGGCGCTTCTCGCCTACCAGAAAGGCGAACACCCCACCTTCGGTCGCAACAACGCCGTGATGGGCGCCCAGGCGAAGCCGCTGTCGGCCAAGGAGATCGACGACATCGCGGCCTACCTCTCGAGCCTTCCGGCATCGCTCGTGCTGAAGCGCTGACGCGGTCGGGCACCCAATCCTGAAACGGCCGCGATGCGGCCGTTTTCATTGGGTCGTCGATCAGTGCCGGACCGGTCCCGCGCCACGACCGCGTCGTTCGACGCAGCGCACGTAGGCCTCGCCGTCCGGCGCCGTGCCGTTGCGCTGTGCGGCCCACAGCATCTCGCCGAGACATTCCATCACTTCATGATGCGCGTCGTGCATCGATCCCAGCGAGCGTGTGAGCCGGTCGACGGCGGCCTTGATGCCGGGCGGCTGGTCGATCGCGAGCTGTTCGGCGATCGACAGGTGCATCGACAGGTGCAGGAAGGGATTCGGCGCGCCTTCGCGCGGCGCGTAGGGATCGGGCTCCCCGTCCGCCACCGGCGCCAGGGCCGGGAAGTATTCGGGATGCAGCGCGATCCAGTCGCCGGCGATCGCCTCGAGCGGCGTGAGCACCGAGCCTTCGCGCTTCTTCGCGAGCAGGTCTCGAAAGAAGCGGCGGACTTCGTCACGGGAGGGATTGAACATGAGCCCTTAGGTCGGGGCTGGGGGTGCGGATGCAACGGCGGCCGGCGTCATCCGACATGCGTGCGCTGCACGTCCATGTCCTTCTTCACGCGGGCGACCAGCGGCACCAGCCGCGCATCGTCCCGCAGCCGGCGGAAGGCCGGGTCGAACGGCAGGATCCATGCGCCCTTCCAGCCGGCGTCGACGGCCGCGCCGAGTGACCGCCACGTCGTTCTGGCCGCGCAGTGCCGCGATGCGCGCTTCGTGGAAGGGGATCGTGTGGAACGCATTGCCGCGGTTCGCGAGCCGCGTCAGCATGGTTCTGCGCATCGTCGAGCAGCGGCGCGCCGCTGGCCGGCGATCCCGCGAGCGTGTACAGCATCGCGAGGTCGATCCACGAGAACCATCCGAGAAAGATCCAGTACGACCCGACCCACGGCACCGCATCGGCGCGCATCGCATCGCGCAGCGTGTCGATGGCCTGTACCGACGGGGCCATACCTACGATCGCCTGCAGCACCAGCCGATCGATTTCCCGCACGGCCTCGAGCGGCTGGTCGAGCCCGGCCTGGTTCATCAGGGCCGGTACGGCGGCGGCCTTGCCGTCGGCCAGCGCGGCGTAGGCCAGGTCGATCCCCGCGGAGCGGGTTCGGCCGCTGAACTTGGTCTTCCGGTCGAAGGCCGGCCGCGCCTGGATCGGGAGGCCGAGGTCCAGGAAGATCCACGCGAGTTCACCCCACGGATCGGGCCGTCGCGGATCCTGTTCGAACTGCAGGCGGTAGTTCGCCACCGCATCGTCGAGGCGACCGCGGGCATAGTCGGCGAGCCCGGGCCCGAGGAAGTGCCACGGGTATTTCGGCATCAGCGTCGCGGCGCGCGCGAAGTGCACGCGCGCGGCCTCGAAGTCGCCGAGGAAGGTGGCGTCCTGGCCCCAGCGGCTGTGGATGACGTAGTTGAGCGGATCGAGCTCCAGCGCGATCGCAAAACGTCGGATCGCTTCGCGCGGCTGCGCAGTGAACGCGTATAGGCGCTGCCGAGGCCGAACTGCGCCTCCGCGCTGCCGGGATAGAGATCGACCGCCCGCTGCATGAAGGAGCGGGCGCGCTCGCCGTCGCCCCAGCGCGTGAACATGTACAGCCTGCCCTGCGCGACCAGGCCTTCGAGCAGGTTCGGGTCCAGGGTGAGCGCCTTGTCGACCAGCGGCTGCGCGCGCGCGCCGGCCTCGCGCATGTCGACGCCGAAGCCGTAGTTCGCCTGCGACAGCCAGGTGGTGGCCACGCCGGCGTAGGCCCGCGCGTAGGTCGGATCGGT
>JBBRRW010000173.1:0-7301 GCA_038245975.1 Burkholderiales bacterium | reverse complement strand
GAAAGGGTTTCCTGCTAATCTCGCCCTCCTCCCGAATTCCGGGGGACTTCCATCAACCCCTTACAAGGTCCGCGTGTTTTCGCGGTTTTCAAACTTACATGGCTTCTGTCACCAATCTCGCCTCCCCCGAGGCTAAGCAATATGCGGGGATGAACCCCGATTCGTTTGCTGCAATGTTCGAAGACAGCCTCACGCATCAAGACATGCGCGCAGGCGAAGTGATCACCGCCGAGGTGGTACGCATCGACTACAACTTCGTGGTCGTCAATGCGGGCCTCAAGTCGGAGAGTTTCATCCCGGTTGAAGAATTCAAGAACGATCTCGGCGAGATCGAAGCCAAGCCGGGCGACTTCGTCTCGGTGGCGATCGAATCGCTCGAGAACGGTTTCGGCGACACGCTGCTGTCGCGCGACAAGGCCAAGCGCCTCGCGTCGTGGATGGCCCTCGAGAAGGCGCTGGACTCGGGCGAGCAGATCACCGGCACCATCACCGGCAAGGTCAAGGGCGGCCTGACCGTCATGACCAACGGCATCCGTGCGTTCCTGCCGGGCTCGCTGGTCGACACGCGTCCCGTCAAAGACACCACGCCGTTCGAAGGCAAGACCTTCGACTTCAAGGTCATCAAGCTCGATCGCAAGCGCAACAACGTCGTGGTCTCGCGCCGCGCCGTTGTGGAAGCGTCGATGGGCGAAGAGCGCGCCAAGCTGCTCGAGACGCTGAAGGAAGGCACCATCGTCACCGGCGTCGTGAAGAACATCACCGACTACGGCGCATTCGTGGACCTCGGCGGCATCGACGGTCTGCTGCACATCACCGACCTCGCATGGCGTCGCGTGCGTCACCCGTCGGAGCTGATCTCGGTCGGCCAGGAGATCACGGCCAAGGTCCTGAAGTTCGACCAGGAAAAGAACCGCGTCTCGCTGGGCGTCAAGCAGCTCGGCGAAGATCCGTGGGTCGGCCTGTCGCGCCGCTACCCGTCGGGCACGCGCTTGTTCGGCAAGGTCACCAACATCACCGACTATGGCGCATTCGTCGAAGTCGAGCAGGGCATCGAGGGCCTGGTCCACGTGTCCGAGATGGACTGGACCAACCGCAACATTTCGCCGGCCAAGGTCGTCGCGCTGGGTGACGAAGTCGAAGTCATGGTCCTCGAGATCGACGAAGACCGTCGCCGCATCAGCCTCGGCATGAAGCAGTGCAAGCCGAATCCCTGGGAGGAGTTCTCGCTCAACCACAAGAAGGGCGACAAGGTCTCGGGCGCCATCAAGTCGATCACCGACTTCGGCGTGTTCATCGGCCTGCCCGGCGGCATCGACGGCCTGGTCCACCTGTCCGACCTGTCGTGGAACGAGCCCGGCGAAGAAGCCGTCCGCAAGTTCAAGAAGGGCGACGACCTCGAAGCCATCGTCCTCGCGATCGACCTCGAGCGCGAACGCATCTCGCTGGGTGTCAAGCAGATGGAAGGAGACCCGTTCTCCAACTTCGCTTCGACCTACGAGAAGGGCGCGATCGTCGACGGTACCGTCAAGTCGGTCGATGCAAAGGGTGCGGTCATCACCATCGCCGGCGATATCGAAGGCTACCTGCGTGCATCGGAAATCTCGCGCGACCGCGTCGAGGATGCCCGCAACATGTTCAAGGAAGGCGATGCCGTGAATGCAATGGTCATCAACGTCGATCGCAAGAACCGCAGCATCAACCTGTCGATCAAAGCGAAGGACAGTGCCGACACGCAGGAACAGATGGCCCGCATGGCCGCAGAGAGTGGTGCCGCAACCGGCACCACCAACCTCGGCGCGCTGCTGAAGGCCAAGATGGACAGCGGCAAAGAGCAGAACTGAGTCGGTCCATCCGATTCGGCAGCAAACGCTTTGAACTGAAGTGGTCACCCATGCGGACGCGGCGCTCGACGCCCGTCCGCATGTTTTTTGTCGCCAGCGGGTCTGTTCTCCAATGCCATTCCATTCACACGCAATCCCAGATTCCCGAGCCATCGCATGACCAAGTCCGAGCTGATCGCCCGTCTTGCAGAACGCTATCCGCAGCTGATCGCCAAGGATGCCGATTTCGCCGTCAACACCATCCTCGAAGCGATGGCCGAATCGCTGTCGGTCGGGCAGCGGATCGAGATCCGCGGCTTCGGCAGCTTCGCGCTCAGTACCCGGCCCCCGCGCGTCGGACGCAATCCCAAATCCGGCGAACGCGTGCTGGTGCCGGCCAAGCGGGTACCGCACTTCAAGGCCGGCAAGGAACTGCGCGAACGGGTCGACATCGGCGCGAGCGGGGACGCCGCGGCCCGGCCGGCCGGCGATCCGCCGTCGCCGCGTGACGACGGCGCGGCTGCGGTCGGTCGCTCGACTCCCGACTAACCGGCGGCGCGGTCAGCCTCAACCCACCCCTTTGTCATTCCGGACGCAGCGAGCAATCCTTGCCGCAGCGTCGATTCGAACGGTCGAAATCGTTCACGACGCGCCGGGTGACAACCGACAACAGGAGCACCCATGCGCATCATCATCGGAGCACTCTGGCTCGTCCTGTTCCTGATCCTCTTCGCGTTCGCGGTCAACAACACCGCGGAGACCGACCTCCACTTCTTCGCCGGCATGGGCATGCGGGCGCCGCTGATCGCACTGCTGCTCGCGTTCTTCATTGCCGGCTTCGTCTTCGGCACCATCGCGCTGCTGCCCGCCTGGGTGCGCCAGCGCGTCGAACTACGTCGGCTGCGTCGTCTGATGGCGCGTCCGGTCGACGCCGCTGTGCCGGCATCGTCGCGCGCCGGCGCCCATGCGCCGTTCGACTCCGCTGCCACCGACGTGATCCAGACGGTCGCGCGTGGCGCGCGGACCACGACCTGACGCTGCGCCCGACGGTCGAGATCGCATGGACTTCCAGCAGTGGTGGCTGCTCGCGATCGCCGGGGCTTTCGGGCTGGGCTGGATCGCCGCGCGGGTCGACCTCAGGGCGCTGCTGACCGAGTCGCGCAGCCTGCCGCGGTCGTACTTCAAGGGCCTCAACTTCCTGCTGTCCGAGCAGCCCGATCGCGCGATCGATGCGTTCATCGAGGTCGTCAAGCTCGATCCCGAGACCATCGAGCTGCACTTCGCGCTCGGCAGCCTGTTCCGTCGTCGCGGCGAGACCGAGCGCGCGATCCGCATGCATCAGAACCTGCTCAACCGGCCCGACCTGCCGGACGAGCAGCGGCTGCATGCGCGCTTCGAGCTCGGCCTCGACTACCTGAAGGCCGGGCTGCTCGACCGCGCCGAGGAGACCTTCCGGCAGCTCGAAGGCACGCTCTACGGCATCGACTCGCAACGCCACCTGCTCGAGATCTTCGAGATCGAGAAGGAATGGAAGCAGGCCATCGAGATCGCCGGCGCGCTGCAGCATGCGGGGACGGGATCGAACCAGGTCCGCATCGCGCAATTCCACTGCGAGCTCGCGCAGGTCGCGCTGAACGAGTCGCGCCTCGACGATGCCAAGCACGCGCTGACCGATGCGCTCGCGGCCAACCGGCAGAACGTGCGCGCGCTGATCCAGCTCGGCGACATCGCGATCGGCGAGCATCGCGACGAGGACGCCATCGTCTCGTGGAAGCGCATCGAGCAGCAGAACGCGCCGTACGTCTCGCTGGTCGGTGATCGACTGATCGACGCGTTCACGCGGCTCGGTCGCGGCGAAGAAGGATTGAAGCTGCTGCGCTCGTGGCTCGACGCCAATCCGTCGATCGACCTGCTCGAGACGGTGGTCCGCGCGACCCGGTCGGCGCAGGGCGTCGAGGCCGCCAACGAGGTCGCGCGCCAGGAGCTGCACCGCAGCCCCAGCCTGCTCGCGCTGGCGCAGTACCTCGACACACGGGGCGCGCTGTCGCTGCCCACGCAGGAAGACCGCGGCGATCTCGATGTCGTCAAGAACCTGCTGCACCATCACACGCGGCGGCTCGGCCGCTACGTGTGCTCGCACTGCGGTTTCAAGGCACGGCAATTCTATTGGCAGTGTCCGGGGTGTTCGCACTGGGAGACCTATCCGCCGCGCCGGACCGAAGAGCTCGAGGCCCAGAAGAACTAGGACTTCAGCGACAGGCCGGGGCTGGCGGACGCGGCGCATCGGGTGTCCGGCCGTGACAGGCTGTCGCGTTGGCGATCGGCTTCCCCGATCACGTTTTCGCGCCGATTGCCGATGCATCAGCGGTATCAAAAAAATTGACAACACGAGTTAGGACACCATGAAAGTCACGATCGTAGGGAGCGGCTATGTGGGCCTGGTCACCGGCGCCTGCCTGGCCGAGGTCGGCAACCAGGTGGTCTGCCTGGACGTCGACGCACACAAGATCGAGATCCTGAACAACGGCGGTATTCCCATCCACGAACCGGGACTGCTCGAGATGGTCGCGCGCAACCGCGCGGCCGGCCGCATCTCGTTCACCACCGACATCGAGAAGGCCGTCGCGCACGGCGAAGTCCAGTTCATCGCGGTCGGCACGCCGCCCGACGAGGACGGCTCGGCCGACCTCAAGTACGTGACCGCCGCCGCCCGCAACATCGGCCGATACATGACCGGCTTCAAGGTCATCGTCGACAAGTCGACGGTGCCGGTCGGCACCGCGGACAAGGTGCGCTCGGCCGTCAACGACGAGCTCGGCAAGCGCGGTCTCGAACAGACGTTCACCGTCGTCTCCAATCCCGAATTCCTGAAGGAAGGCGCGGCCGTCGAGGACTTCATGCGGCCCGACCGCATCGTGCTCGGCTGCGCGTCCGACGACAGCGGCGAGCGCGCGCGGCGCGTGATGCGTTCGCTGTACTCGCCGTTCCAGCGCAATCATGACCGCATGCTGTTCATGGACGTCCGCTCTGCCGAGCTGACCAAGTACGCGGCCAACGCGATGCTGGCCACGCGCATCTCGTTCATGAACGAGCTCGCCAACCTCGCCGAGGTCCTCGGCGCGGACATCGAGCTGGTGCGCCAGGGCATCGGCTCCGATCCGCGCATCGGCTATCACTTCCTGTACGCCGGCTGCGGCTACGGCGGTTCGTGCTTCCCGAAGGACGTGCAGGCCCTGCAGCGCAGCGGCACCGAGGCTGGCCGGCCGTCGCGTATTCTCGAGGCCGTCGAAGCAGCCAACGAGGCGCAGAAGAATGTGCTGGTCGACAAGCTCGTCAAACGCTTCGGCGAAGACTTGTCGGGTCGTCGCTTCGCGGTGTGGGGTCTCGCGTTCAAGCCCAACACCGACGACATGCGCGAAGCGCCGTCGCGCGTGCTGATCGGACAGATCCTCGCGCGCGGCGGCTCGGTGACCGCGCACGATCCGGTCGCGATGGACGAGGCGCGGCGCGTAATGGCACTGGACTTCGCGGACCGGCCGGCCCTGCTCGAACGCATCGCCTATGCCGCGACACCCGAGTCGGCGCTCGACGGCGCCGATGCGCTGGTCATCGTGACCGAGTGGAAGGCCTTCCGCAGCCCCGACTTCGACGCGATGCAGAACCAGCTGTCCGAGAAGGTCATTTTCGACGGCCGCAACCTCTACGACCCGGAGCGGCTCGCAGCCTACGACCTCGACTACATCCCGATCGGTCGGCCGGCGCTGAAGTCGGCGACGTCGACCGCGCGCTGAGCCGGTGATGCGCTCGCCGATCCCCGTTCCTTTCGTTCCATGACAGCCGTCGACCGCTCGCGCATCGCCGGCGCGCGGGTCCTCGTCGTCGGCGACGTCATGCTCGACCGCTACTGGTTCGGCGACGTCGAGCGCATCTCGCCCGAAGCGCCGGTGCCGGTGGTGCGCGTGACGCGCCAGGAAGACCGCCTCGGCGGCGCGGCCAACGTCGCGAAGAACGCGGCCGCGCTCGGCGCACGGGTGGGACTGCTGTCGGTGGTGGGGGACGACGAGCCGGGCGAGAAGGTCGCCGCGTTGCTCGCCGACACCGGCATCGCGTCGCACCTGCATCGCGACGGGAGTCTGCCGACGACGATCAAGCTGCGCGTCATCGGACGGCAGCAGCAGTTGCTGCGCGTCGACTTCGAGGATGCGCCGAGCCGCGAGGTGCTGTCCGACAAGCTCGACCAGTTCGTCGAGCTGCTCGCGCAATACGACGTCGTGATCTTGTCCGACTACGGCAAGGGCGGCCTGACGCACATCGGCCGCATGATCGAGGCCGCGCGCAACGCGCAGCGTCGCGTGCTGGTCGATCCGAAAGGTGAGGACTATGCGCGCTACGCCGGGGCCAGCCTCCTCACGCCCAACCGCGCCGAGCTGCGCGAGGTGGTCGGTCGATGGACCGACGAAGCGGACCTCGAGGCACGTGCGAACCGGCTGGTCGGGTCGCTCAACCTCGAAGCGTTGCTGCTGACGCGGGCCGAGGAAGGCATGACGCTGTTCGAACGTGACGGTGATGGCGTGAAGCGCTACGACGTGCCCGCACAGGCGCGCGAAGTGTTCGACGTAACCGGTGCCGGCGACACGGTGATCGCGACGCTGGCGACGCTGCTGGCCGCGGGTGCGCCGCTGCGGCAATCGGTCGACTATGCGAATCGGGCGGGTGGCATCGTGGTGGGAAAGTTCGGGACGTCGGTGGTGACGGGCGACGAGTTGTTCTGACCGGGCTTGCGGTGTTCGATTGGAGCGTCAGCGCCGGGTCGTTGATTTTGCAACGATCTTCTGTTGTTGCTTTTGATCGTCCCTCGTGCGGGTGGACGACCTGCTGGCCGGGAGTGGCCCCGGCCGGCCAGTTCCTTTCTTGAACCGCCAAGAAAGGAACCAAAGAAGGCGGATCCCGCGCTGCCGCATCACAGGGCACTTCGTCACGGCTCGGCTGCGCCATTGCCCGGAGAGGCTCGCGTTGCATGGCTGAGGACGTGACCGGCTGTTGAGCTTAGTTTGTCGTTGCGTTGACGTTGGCCTTGATGTGTCCTCCGCGGGTCGCCTTTTTCTTCGCTTACCTTCTTTTGCCGACGACAAAGGTAAGTGCCCGCCCGGCACGAGGGTACTCGTCACGACACAACGAAAGAATATTGCAACGGCGATACTGCACGCCCATCCACCAGGAACCATCGACGATCATGACCACCGTCAAGCTCTGGAGCGACGCAGAAGCCGCCGCCGAACCCACCGTCGGCAAGGTCTTCGCCGACATTCGCAAAACCCGCAAGTCGGACTTCGTCAACATCATCTGGCGCGGCCTCGCCAACGATCCGCTGCTGCTCGAACGCACGTGGGCCGACGTCAAGGCCGTGATGGCGACCGAGAGCGCGCTCGATCCGCTGACCAAGGAGCTGATCTACATCGCGGTGTCGACGGCCAATGCCTG
>JBBRRW010000172.1:0-7349 GCA_038245975.1 Burkholderiales bacterium | reverse complement strand
TTCGCGATTGAGCAGCGACGTGAGTCCGTCGTAGCGCGCCCGACGACGCATGCGCTCGTTGTCGCGGCGGCGCTCGGTGACGTCCATGTAGGTGCGCAGCACGCCACCGTCGCCGAGCGGGACGCTCTGGATCTCGATGACGCGGCCGTTCGGGCGGACCCGCTCGTAGCACTGCGGCTGTTCGAGAATGCCGCCGTCGCGCACGAACCGCTTCAGCTCCTCGGGCGTGTTGGCGAACTCGTTCGTGGACCACTGGTACTCGAGTACCTCGATGAAGCGGGGTCCGCGCGCCATCAGCGTTGGCGGCAGATCGAGCAATTCGATCGCCCGGCGATTGCAGACTTCGACGACCAGGTCCTTGTTGACCAGCATCAGCCCCTGGACCATGCGGTCGAGGATCAAGTCGAGCAGTTGGGTCTTGTACCGGAGCTGGCTGCGGACGTCGCGGAGCTGCCGATGCATTTCCCAGAAGTCCTCGGCGTCCGTCGACGAGGCATACCCTGCTGCGCGCAGCTGCGATTCCATGGGATCTTCGTTCAACACATCGATGACCGCTCTCGTCCATTAAGGCAATGTCGACGCGAACCGCACGACGGCCACGCCGGTGCCAGGGCTTGCCGACCCCTGATGATAAAGAAGGGACACCCCGAAGTGGGTTTCGCCGTGACACGGCGTTGCGTCCTCGCCGCGCAGACCGGTTCCTCTGCAGGTCGCAAACGCACCGACGATAGCCGCTCCGGATGACGCAGTGCGTCGGGCCGCACGGGGAAAAAAACGCGCCGGTGAAGGCGCGCCGGGCCCCGCGGGCCGCCGGCTTCAGCCCTTGTAGAACAGGTAGTCGGCCGAATAGCGGACCTGCTTCTTCGAGGCCACGATTGCCGCGCTGCACGACTCGGCGGGTGGTGCGCCCGCAGTGGTATTGATCCGCTGGACGTAGGTAACGCCGTTCATCGTCATCGATCCGGAGGTAGGCGTGGCCTGCACCAGCTGCCAGGGGATGTTGCCCGGCGTCGGCGCCGGCGCCACGGCGAGCTGCTTGCCGGTGACCTTGCTGCCGTCGGCATGCTCCCAGGTCGGGCCGCCGTAGTACTTGCCGACCAGCGCGTCGGTCCTGTCCTTCAGCGCGGCATCGGGCGACGCGAGCACCCAGTCGTAGCTGCCCGGCGCGTCGGCCTTGGCGCGGCACTCGTAGTTGAGCAGGCCCGAGCCTTTCAGCGTGAAGGCCAGCTTGTTGCCGGCCGGGACGGCGATCGCCGCGGGGACGTCGGGTGCGGTCGCCAACGGGCCCATGCCGCTGCAGGCGGCGAGCAACGAGGTCATCACGGCGGTGGCGCCCAGTGTTGCTGACGAGCGGGACTTCGGATTCATGGTGGCTCTCCTGAGGGGAACGGTCGACGGCGAGGAAGGGATCGCGCTTCGCAAGCGGCTCGACCACGACAACGGGTAGGCGGGTTGAATTGGATTCATGTCGCGGTCAGACGCCGACGAAGTCGCGCTTGCCGATCGCCACGCCGTTGTGCCGAAGGATCGCGTACACGGTCGTGACGTGGAAATAGAAGTTCGGCATCGCCATGTTGTTCAGGTAGTCGATGCCTTTCATATCCACGCTGCGATCGCGCAGCTTGATCGTGATGTCGCGGTCCGCACCCGCATCGACGTCGGCACGCGAGACGCCTTCGACGAACACGAGGACCTTGTCGATGCGGGCCTTCAATTCGCCGATGGTCTGTTCTTCGTCGGCAAACGCCGGGACCGGGACACCGGCCAGGCGGGCCGAGGCGCCCTTCGCGAAGTCGCAGGCGAGCTGGACCTGGCGCAACAGCGGGAACATGTCCGGAGAGAGCCGCGACTGCAGCAGCACGGCAGGCTCGTAGTTCCGCGCTTCCGCGTCGGCCGTGGCCTTGTCCAGCAGCGTCGACACGTGGCGCAGCATGCGCGCGAAGACGGAAACCGAAACCGCGTGGAGACTGCAGGTCATTCGACACTCCTCGTGCTTTTGGGAGCCGGGACTGTAGCAGAGGCCCGGCGGCATCCGCAGGCCTGCGGTCGGCGCGCGGCGCCGCGGCGGACACGCACCGATACGCCGCTCGGCGGTGCACCACATATGCGTTGCGCACCGTCTATGCGCATGGGCCGGCGCCTCATCGCGACCGCGCGCAATGGCCCACCGGCCCATTGCGACAAGCCGATGACCGGACATCGGCCTCACGAAGCCGTCGACCGAATCGCAGCGACGGCCCTCTTGTCGCGGAGAGAGCGCAGCGTCATGGCACGTCTCCTGCTAAGTCTGCTCTCCGCAAGCTCGTATACCAACTGGTGTTCTGCTGCATGCCCCTTTCCGCCGACCGTCCGCTGAAGTCCCTGCCCGACACCGCATGGGGACCGATCTGGATCGCCTACGACGACATGCTTCAAGCGGTGTCGACCGACGGACCGCTGGCCGGCAGGCGACTGGCGGTGAAGGACAACATCGACGTCGCGGGTTTCGCGACGACGGCCGCCCGGCATTCCGCTACGAGCCGGAACGGTCGGCGACAGTGATCGAGCGCCTGAACGCGGCCGGCATGCAGGTCGTCGGCAAGACCAACCTCGACCAGTTCGCCTGCGGGCTGGTGGGCACGCGGTCGCCGTTCGGCCCGGTCCCGAACAGCTTCGACATGCGCTACGCGAGCGGCGGCTCCAGCTCCGGCTCGGCGATCGTGGTCGCGCGCGACCTGGTCGACGCAGCGCTCGGCACCGACACCGCGGGGTCCGGCCGGATTCCCGCCGGCTTCAACAACATCGTGGGCCTGAAGCCGACACGCGGGCTGATCAGCACGCGCGGCGTCATCCCGGCATGCCGGCACATCGACTGCGTGTCGATCTTCGCGGCGACCGTGGCCGACGCGGTCGACGTGTTCGCGGCAGCGGTCGGCTTCGACATCGACGACCCCCATTCACGTGTTCTGCCGCTGGACCGGCGGCCGATGCCGAAGACCTTCCGTTTCGGCATTCCCGATGCGGCGCACCTGACCTTCTTCGGCAACGCGGCCGACGCGGCCGGCTTCGACGACGCGCTGGCGAGACTCGAAGCCGCGGGCGACACGCAGGGCGCGTTCGACTTCGCGCCGATCGCCGAAGTGGCGCAGTCGCTCTACCAAGGCGCGTGGGTCGCCGAGCGCTACGCGGCGATCCGTCCCTTCTTCGACGCCCATGCCGATGCGATGGACCCTACCGTCCGCGCGATCGTCGGCAAGGGGCGCGACTTCAGTGCGGCCGACCTGTTCGACGCGATCGACGCGGTGGCGCTGGCCAAGAAGCAGGCCGCGTTGCTGTGGGACCGCTTCGACATGCTGGTCGTGCCGACCGCACCGACCATCTATCGCATCGACGCGCTGCTGGCCGATCCGATCGCGCTCAACCGCAACCTCGGCACCTACACCAACTTCGTCAACCTGCTCGACATGGCCGCCATCGCGGTGCCGTCGTCACTGCTGTCCGACGGCATGCCGTTCGGCATCACGCTGATCGGACCCGCCGGTAGCGACCTGCGCCTGGCCGAGTTCGCACAGCGCTATCACCACGCGAGCGACCTGACGATCGGCGCGACCGGTCGCCCGCTGGCGCCACCGCGTCCGCTCGCATGGCCGGCCGCGGACGCCTCGCCGAAGACCGTGCGGGTCGCGGTCGTCGGCGCCCACCTGTCGGGCCTTCCGCTCAACGGACAACTGCTCGAGCGCGGCGCGCGCCTGGAGGCGACGGTGAGCACCGCCCCGCGCTACCGCTTCCATGCGCTGCCCGGCACGGTCCCGCCGAAGCCCGGGCTGGTGCGCGTCGCCGAGGGCGGACTACCGATCGAGGCCGAGGTCTGGTCGATGCCGGTCGAGCACTACGGCTCCTCCGTCGCGCTGATCCCGGCGCCGCTCGGCATCGGTTCGATCGAGCTGTCGGACGGCTCGCTGGTGCAGGTTTCCTGTGCGAGGCGACCGCGGTCGCCGGTGCCGAAGACATCAGCCACCACGGTGGCTGGCGCGCGTGGCTCGCCGCCCGATGACGGCCCTCGAACGACGCGTTGCCGAGCGGGGCGCAGAAGTGCTGCCCGGTCGACGGATCGCCGCTTCACCGCATTCCACGCATTTCGAAGCCCCCTGCAGGATGCCCGCCGAGGGAATGCTTCGTTCCATTTTGGCGGGCACATCGCAAGAGAGGAATTGACATGCGCAGAAGAGGGTTCATCCATTCGACGCTCGCGGGGGCGTTGTCGTACGGCGCGCTGGCCGTCGCCGGTCTCGGCCTGTCCACGATCGCCGGCGCCGCCGACACCATCAAGGTCGGCATCCTGCATTCGCTGTCGGGCACGATGGCCATCTCGGAAACGTCGCTGAAGGACGTGGCCCTGATGACGATCGACGAGATCAACGCCAAGGGCGGCGTGATGGGCAAGAAGCTCGAAGCCGTCGTCGTCGACCCGGCCTCCAACTGGCCGCTGTTCGCCGAGAAGGCCCGCGGCCTGATCTCGCAGGACAAGGTGGCGGTGGTATTCGGCTGCTGGACCTCGGTGTCCCGCAAGTCGGTCAACCCGGTCTTCAAGGAACTGAACGGGCTGCTGTTCTATCCGGTGCAGTACGAAGGCGAGGAACTCGAGAAGAACGTGTTCTACACCGGCGCCGCGCCGAACCAGCAGGCCATCCCGGCCGTCGAATACCTGATGAGCAAGGAAGGCGGCAGCGCCAAGCGCTGGGTCCTGCTCGGCACCGACTACGTCTATCCGCGCACGACCAACAAGATCCTGCGCGCGTTCCTGAAGTCGAAGGGCGTCGACGAGGCCGACATCATGGAGGACTACACGCCCTTCGGTCACAGCGACTACCAGACCATCATCGCGAAGATCAAGAAGTTCTCGAGCGAGGGCAAGAAGACCGCCGTCGTGTCGACGATCAACGGCGATTCGAACGTCCCGTTTTACAAGGAGCTGGGCAACTCGGGCATCAAGGCGACCGACGTGCCGGTCGTGGCCTTCTCGGTCGGTGAGGAAGAACTGCGCGGCGTCGACACCAAGCCACTGGTCGGCCAGCTCGCCGCGTGGAACTACTTCGAGTCGATCAAGAACCCGACGAATACCGAGTTCATCAAGAAGTACAAGGCCTATGCCAAGGCGAAGAACCTGCCCAACGCCGACACGGTCGTGACCAACGACCCGATGGAAGCGACCTACATCGGCATCAACATGTGGAAGCAGGCCGTCGAGAAAGCGAAGTCGACCGACACCGACAAGGTGATCGCCGCGATGGGCGGCCAGACCTTCAAGGCGCCGGACGGCTTCACGATCGAGATGGATCCGAAGAACCACCACCTGCACAAGCCGGTGTTCATCGGCGAGATCCAGGCCGACGGCCAGTTCAAGATCGTCTGGAAGACGAAGGAGCCGATCAAGGCGCAGCCATGGAGTCCGTACGTCGCCGGCAACGACAAGAAGAAGGACTATCCGGACGTTGCTGTCGGCGAGACCGGCGCCGCGCCGACCGCACTGAAGAAGTAAACGCCGGGACGAGACGATGGAACGCAACCGCTCGAACCCGCGCCGCCTGCCCGCGTCGCACACCGCACCTGCGGGACCGTCGTCGTCGGGCGGCACGGGGACGGCGATGTTCCATCGTTCGGTCCGTTCGGGAAACCGGGTGATTCCGGTTTCCCGGTCATCGCGCACGCGACACCTGATCGCGTTCGTGTTGAACGCGCTCGTGTTGCTGGCGATCTTCGCTCCGCGTCCTGCGCAGGCAGCGCTCGACGCCGCCATCGTCAACCGGCTTGCCAGCGACGACTCCGACCAGAAGGTCGCGGCCATCGCGAAACTCGGTGTCCTCGCCAACCCCGATTCCATCGCGCTGCTCAAGGCCCTGCGCGACGAGACCGTCTACGTGACGACCGAAGGCCGCGTGCTGATCGCGGACGCCGAAGGCCATGCCGTCGACCCGGTCACCGGTGAAAAGCTCACGCTGCCTGATGGCGCGGACAACCTCACCATCAACAACCGGCTGCGCGGCGCGCTCGACGCGGCCGGGTCCGGAGTGCAGTTGCTGTCGCCCGACGTCGCGGTGCGACGCGCCGGTGCCGCTGCGCTCCAGCAGGCGGCCGACGTCGAGCAGCTGCCGCTGATCCAGCGCGCGCTGGCCGTCGAGAAGGACGCCGCGACGCACGAGGTGCTCGCGATGACCGCGTCGATGCTCGAACTGAAGAGCCCCGACGCGTCCGTCAGGCGTGGCGCCGCCGAGCGGCTGGCCGACAGCTCCAGCGCGTCGATGCGCCCGCTGCTGGCCGCGCTCGCCGAAGCCGACGCGAAGGGCCGGTACAGCGAGCCCGATCCCACCGTGCGCGCCGCAGCGGCCGCTGCGCTCAAGTCGGTCGACGGACGGGTCAAGCGCGCCGAGTACCTCGGCAACGCCTTCTACGGCATCAGCCTCGCGAGCATCCTGCTGCTGGCCGCGCTGGGCCTCGCGATCACGTTCGGCCTGATGGGCATCATCAACATGGCCCACGGCGAGCTGCTGATGATCGGCGCGTACTCGACCTACCTGGTCCAGAGCGCCTTCCGCAACTGGTTTCCCGCGGCCCTCGAGTGGTACGTCATCGCTGCGCTACCGGTCGCATTCGTCATCTCGGGCGCCATCGGCATGGCGCTCGAACGCAGCGTGATCCGCTGGCTGTACGGTCGTCCGCTAGAGACGCTGCTCGCCACCTGGGGCATCAGCCTGATCCTGCAGCAGGCGGTGCGTTCGATCTTCGGCGCGCAGAACGTCGAGGTCTCGAACCCGCTGTGGATGTCGGGAGGTATCACGGTGCTGGGCGGCGTGGATCTGGCATGGAACCGCATCGTCATCGTCGTCTTCGCGATGCTGGTCGTGCTGCTGGTGTGGGTACTGCTGAACCGCACGCGCCTCGGGCTGTTCGTGCGCGCCGTCACGCAGAACCGCCGCATGGCCGACTGCGTGGGCGTGCCCACCGGCCGCGTCGACATGCTGACCTTCGGATTGGGCAGTGGAATAGCCGGATTGGGCGGGGTGGCACTCTCGCAGCTCGGCAACGTCGGTCCCGACCTCGGGCAGAACTACATCGTCGACTCGTTCATGGTCGTCGTGCTGGGCGGCGTGGGGCAGCTCGCCGGCACCGTGATCGCGGCGCTCGGACTCGGCGAGGCCAACAAGTTCCTCGAACCGGTCGCCGGGGCGGTGCTGGCGAAGATCATGATCCTCGTCGTCATCGTGCTGTTCATCCAGAAGCGGCCGCAGGGCCTGTTCGCCCTCAAGGGCCGGAGCGTGGACTGATGGGCAGGACCACCTCCTACGCGCCGCCGCAGCCGCGCCTCTTCACGA
>JBBRRW010000171.1:0-7368 GCA_038245975.1 Burkholderiales bacterium | reverse complement strand
GCGCGCTGATCGACGAGCGCCCGGTCAGCCGCTTCCAGGCCTGGATGCGGGTGCTGCTCGGCGCATCGGTCGTGATCGACGGCTTTGACGCGCAGGCGATGGGCTTCGTCGCGCCGGCCATCATCCGCGCCGGGGGCGTCGATCGCGCATCGCTCGGCCCGGTGTTCGGCGCGAGCCTGATGGGCATGCTCGTGGGCTCGCCGTCATTTTCGTCAGCGGCCTCTGCATCGTCGGCGGCCGTGCCGGGTCGATCGTCGGACCGCTGGTGGCCGGTCAGCTGATCGGCTGGAAGTGGTCGACCAGCGAACTGTTCATCGCCGCTGCGGTGCCCGCGCGGTTGTCCTACATCATGCTGGTCTGCACGGAGCGATGGAAGGCGGCCCGACCGGCGACCGGATCGCCCGGCCTGTCGGTCGCGCACCCATGAACACGAGGAACGATCGATGAAGTACAAGCGGCTCGGCACGACCGGATTGCGGGTTTCGCCACTGTGTCTCGGATGCATGACCTACGGCGTGCCCGATCGCGGCCAGCATCCGTGGACCCTCGACGAAGCGAGCAGCCGGCCGATGCTGCAGCGGGCGATCGAGCTCGGCATCAACTTCTTCGACACCGCGAACAGCTATTCGGACGGTACGTCCGAAGAGATCCTCGGCCGCGCGCTGCGCGAGTTCGCGAAGCGCGACGAGGTCGTCATCGCCACCAAGCTGTTCTTCCCGTCACACAAGGCGCCCAACATCGGCGGTCTGTCGCGCAAGGCGATCTTCACCGAGATCGACCACAGCCTGCGTCGCCTGGGCATCGACTACGTCGACCTCTACCAGATCCATCGGTGGGACTACGCGACGCCGATCGAGGAGACCCTCGAAGCGCTGCACGACGTGGTCAAGGCCGGCAAGGCGCGCTACATCGGCGCGTCGTCGATGTTCGCGTGGCAGTTCGCGAAGGCGCTGGCACTCTCGGAACGCCACGGCTGGACGCGCTTTTCGACGATGCAGAACCATCTGAACCTGATCAATCGAGAAGAGGAACGCGAGATGCTGCCGCTGTGCGCCGACGCGGGCATCGGCGTGATCCCGTGGAGCCCGCTCGCGCGCGGTCGCCTGACGCGCGACTGGGACACCGCGAGTGCGCGCAGCGAGACCGACGAGTTCGGCCGCACGCTGTACCTCGCGCACACGGCCGACGCGGACCGGCAGGTCGTGGAGGCGCTGGCCAAGGTCGCTGCGGCGCGCGGCGTGCCGCGGGCACAGGTCGCGCTGGCGTGGGTGATGCAGTCCGAAGCGGTCAGCGCGCCGATTGTCGGCGCGACGAAAATGCAGCACCTCGACGACGCGATCGCTGCGCTGTCGATCAAGCTGACCGCCGACGAGATCGCTACGGTGCAGGCGCCCTACGTCCCGCACGACATTTCGGGATTCAAGTAGCGGGCGGTCGCCGACGGCGCGCCGTCATGCGGGTCGAAGAACTCTTGCAGCAGTGCCTCAAGCCGAGCGCGCATCGACGTACCCGACGCTGGGTGCGCCGGGCGTTCCGGCCCTACTTCAGCCGGATCGGCATCGCGCGATCGACCGGCACGACGGTCACGCTGTTTTTCGGCGAGCCTTCGATGACGCGGTCCGAATAGGTCAGGTAGACCAGCGTGTTGCGGGCCTTGTCGACCATCCGCACCACGCGCAGCTTCTTGAAGAGGAGGGACTGGCGCTCGGTCAGCACTTCTTCCTGGATCGGCAGCGCCGCGGTGAACGAGATCGGCCCGGTCTGGCGACAGGCGATCGAGGCTTCGGCCTTGTCCTCGGCGATGCCGATCGCGCCCTTGATGCCGCCGGTCTTCGCGCGCGACACGTAGCAGGTGACGCCCGCTACCTTCGGATCGTCGTAGGCATCGACGACGATCTTGTGGTCGGGCCCGATCAGCTTGAAGACCGTGTCGACCTCGCCGATCGACTCCGCGAGCGCCGCGGTGGCGAACAGGGACAGCACCAGCGCGGAGACGATCTTCATGGCACCTCGGTCAGCGGACCTGGATTGGCGTGCGTCGTCGACCCACGCTGCAGCGCTCAGCGCGCGTAGCCCCGGCCACGATGATGAACGACGTGGCGATGGTGGATCGGGTGTGCGACGTAGCGATGATGGACGACGCGGTAAGCATGCGGCGCGTGGCGATCCATGCCGTGATGACGGACCGGAGCAGCGGATGCGCTGACGGCGATGCCGGCGAGGGCGATGGCGACGAGGGCCTTGAGCCCGGTTGCGACGATGCGCATGGTAATTCCTTGAATGAGAGACGCGGCCGTCCTGCTGCACAGCCTCAACGGTCGACGGACCGAACCCGTGCACAGCATCCGACACGATAGTTTCGCGGCGGGGATGGCCGGGGATTGGTCGCTGTCTGACAAGCCGGGCGCGGGCCCGCCCCAGCGAGCTTCGCGCTCGCCACGGTGCCGCGCCGGCTGACCACCGTTCGCGCGCACAGCCGGAACCGCAGCCTTGCCGTCGCGGCGACCGCCACGGCTTCGACGAGGCGGACCGGAAGGGCGCGGAGAGGAGACGACCACAGGCAACAGGGCAGCGAGGACGGGAAGGGCGGCGACGCAGTCCGGCGGCGTTCGCTTATAGTCCCGCGCTCCGCTGCAGGCCCGACAGGATGCCTCGATGCGCTATCTCCTCGCTCTCGACCAAGGGACTTCCAGCTCGCGCAGCATCGTGTTCGACCGCGACGGCCGCATGGTCGCGATCGCGCAACGCGAGCTGCGCCAGATCTATCCCCGACCGGGATGGGTCGAGCACGATCCGCTCGAGATCTGGACGCAGCAGCTCGCCACCGCGCACGATGTGCTCGCGCAGGCCGGCCTGACCGCGGCCGACATCGCGTCGGTCGGCATCACCAACCAGCGCGAGACCACCGTGCTGTGGGACCGTGCCACCGGCGAGCCGCTCCATCGCGCGATCGTCTGGCAGGACCGCCGTTCGGAAGACCTGTGCGCGCGCCTGCGCACCGACGGCCTGACCGACCTCGTGCGCGATCGCACCGGACTCGTCATCGATGCCTATTTCTCCGGCACGAAGCTGCGCTGGCTGCTCGACCACGTGCCCGGCGCGCGCGCGCGGGCCGAACGCGGCACGCTCGCGTTCGGCACCATCGACAGCTGGCTGATGTGGAAGCTCACCGGCGGTCGCGTGCATGCCACCGACGTCAGCAACGCATCGCGCACGATGCTGTTCGACATCCGCAAGAATCGCTGGGACGACGCGTTGCTGGCGGCGCTGGATATCCCGTCGTCGCTGTTGCCGGAGGTGCGGCCGTCGAGCTGCCACTTCGCGGATACCGACGCCGACCTGCTCGGCGCGGCATTGCCGATCGGCGGCGTCGCGGGCGACCAGCAGGCGGCGCTGTTCGGACAAGCCTGCTTCGACGCGGGCATGGCCAAGAACACCTACGGCACCGGCTGCTTCCTGCTGATGCACACCGGCGCCACGTTCCAGACCTCGCAGAACGGTCTCGTCACGACCGCCGCCGCGCAGCGGGATGCCGTGCCCTTGTACGCGATGGAGGGCAGCGTCTTCGTCGGCGGCGCGGTGGTCCAGTGGTTGCGCGACGGACTGAGGGCGATCGAAGGCAGCGCCCACGTGCAGGCTCTGGCCGAGACGGTGCCCGATGCCGGCGGCGTGATGATGGTCCCGGCGTTCACGGGCCTCGGTGCGCCGTACTGGAATGCCGATGCGCGAGGGACGCTGACCGGTCTCACGCGCGGGACCACGGTCGCGCACATCGCGCGCGCCGCGCTCGAGAGCATCGCGTACCAGAGCGCCGCGTTGCTGCAGGCGATGAGTCGCGACGCGGTGGCCTCGGGTGGCCGGCCCGTCGCCGAGCTGCGCGTCGACGGCGGCGCCTGCGTCAACGACCTGCTGATGCAGTTCCAGGCCGACCTGCTCGGCATCCCGGTCGTGCGTCCGGCCGTGACCGAGACCACCGCGCTCGGCGCGGCATACCTCGCCGGCCTCTCGGCCGGGCTGTATGCGAATGAGGCGGAGCTCGCGACCCTGTGGCGGGCCGATCGCACGTTCATGCCGACGATGGCGCGGTCGCAGGCCGATGCGTTGATGGAACGCTGGGAGCACGCGGTGCGCCAGACGGTGGCGGTCTGAGCCACGCGATCAAGCGGCCAGCAGAGCCGAGAAGCGCGGCAGGTCCACGTTGCCGCCGCTGACGATCACGCCGACGCGCTGACCCTTCAGCGCCGCGCCGCGTTCGCGGACCGCCGCGAAGCCCAGGCAGCCGGTCGGCTCGACGATCATCTTCATCCGCGATGCGAAGAAGCGCATGCACTCGACCAGCTGCGGGTCGGTCACCGTCAGGATGTCGTCCACGTCGCGCCGGATGATGTCGAAGGTGTAGCGGCCCAGGTGCTGCGTCTGCGCGCCGTCGGCGATGGTTTTCGGCGTGTCGATGTGCACGATGGCGCCGGTACGGAACGATTGCTGCCCGTCGTTGCCCGCTTCGGGCTCGACGCCGTAGATCTTCGTCATCGGCGCCAGCGCGCGGCTCGCCAGCGCCGACCCCGACAGCAGGCCGCCCCCGCCCAGGCACACGAACAGCGCGTCGAGCGCGCCGACTTCCTCGATCAGTTCCTTCGCGGCCGTGCCCTGGCCCGCGATGACGTGCGGATGATCGTAGGGCGGGATCAACGTGAGGCCGTGCGCGTCGGCGAGACGCCGGCCGATCGCTTCGCGGTCCTCGGTGTAGCGATCGTAGAACACGACATCGCCGCCGTAGCCTTGCGTCGCCGCGACCTTCATCGCCGGCGCGTCGTACGGCATCACGATGGTGGCCGGTATGCCCAGCAGGCGCGCAGCCAGTGCGATGGCCTGCGCATGATTGCCCGACGAGAAGGTCACCACGCCCCGGCGCCGCTGGTCGGGATCGAAGCACGACAGCGCGTTGAACGCGCCGCGGAACTTGAACGCGCCCATCCGCTGGAAGTTCTCGCACTTGAAGAAGACCCGGGCGCCGAGCGTTTCGTCGACCGTGTGCGACGTGAACACAGGCGTGCGGTTCGCGTGGCCTTCGATGCGGGCCGCCGCGGCGACGACGTCTGCGTAGGTGGGCGCTGCGAGCATCGCGATCAGTGGTCGGGCTGGGCCATCCGCATCTGCCGCGCTTCCTCTTCGAAGCGGGCGTCCTCGATCTCGTTCATCAGGCCGCCGAGGTCGACCTTGCCGCGCGGCGCGGCGGCGCGCCCGGTCAGCTTCATGCCGACCTCCAGTGCGCCGCGTTCGTAGAGGCTCCACAGCTCCTTGCCGTACTCGCTGCCGAGCAGCTCGGGCGCATAGCGGCCGAAGTAGTTGGCCAGATTGGTCACGTCGCGATCGAGCATGGCCTTCGCATGATTGTTGCCCGCTGCATCGACGGCCTGCGGCAGGTCGATGATCACTGGGCCGTCGGCGGCGACCAGGATGTTGAACTCGGACAGGTCGCCGTGGATCACGCCCGCGAGCAGCATGCGGATGACTTCGTCGAGCAGCTTGCGATGGTTGCGCCGGGCGTCGTCGGGCGTGAAGTCGACGTCGTTGAGGCGCGGCGCCGCGTTGCCGTCGGCGTCGACGACCAGCTCCATCAGTAGCACGCCTTCGAGAAAGTTGAACGGCTTGGGCACGCGCACGCCGGCGGCGGCCAGGCGATACAGTGCGTCGACCTCGGCGCTCTGCCACGCCGCTTCGCGCGCCTTGCGGCCGAACGCGGTGCCCTTGTTCATCGCGCGCGCCTGGCGGCTGTTCTTGGTCTTGCGGTTCTCGGTGTAGTCGACGGCTTGGCGAAAGCTGCGCTGCTGCGCGTCCTTGTACACCTTGGCGCAGCGGGTCTCGGTGCCGGTCCCGGTGTCGCATTCGACGACGTAGACGGCCGCCTCTTTCCCGCTCATCAATTGTCGAAGGACGCGGTCGACGAGGCCGTCGTCGATCAGCGGTTGCAGCCGTGTGGGGATCTTCATGCCCCGAACGGTACAACGTCGGCGGTCAAACCCGATAACGCGACGCGCATCCTGGCCGCGATCGCGCGACCGATCAGACCGCCTGGACCGTCATCATCAGCTTGCGGCGCGACGTGAGGAGCCCGTTGGCTTCCATGTCCTGCAGGTGCAGGCGGGTCGACGGCGTCTGCGCGTTCGATCCGATGTGACGCTCGAGGACCTTGAGGAACGGCTGCATCAGGCGCGGATCGAAGTGGGCGCCGTTCTCGCACAGCATCTGCTCGACCGCGAGCTTGTGCGGCCACGCGCGCTTGTACGGCCGCTCGTTGGTCAGCGCGTCGTAGACATCCGCGAACGCGCAGATACGTGCGGCGAGCGGGATGCTCTCGCCCGATGCGTCGGGATAGCCGGCACCGTTCCACCACGCGTGGTGGTACTTCGCGATCGCGGCGGCCATCTGCAGCGTCGGGTCGTCGGAATGCTCGAGCAGCTGCGCGCCGACCTCGGTGTGTGCCCGCATCGCGACGATCTCGTTGGAGTCGAGCGGACCCGGCTTCAGCAGGATCAGCTCGTTGACGGCGATCTTGCCGATGTCGTGCAGCCGCGCCGCGTGTTCGATCCGCAGGCAGTTCTCGGGATCGATCCCAAGTTCCGCCGCGAGCAGGCCCGCGAGGCGTCCGACGCGGAAGCAGTGCTCGCCGGTCTGGTCGTCGAAGAACTCGGCGGCCAGCGCCCAGTTCTCGGCGACGTCGTAGGCCGCGGTGCGCATCGCCGCCTTCAGCGACGCGATGCGCAGTTGCGCCATGTCGCAGTGGATGGCCGCCAGTTCGTCGTGCTTCCGGATCACGTTCGCGGAGTCGGCGGCCACCGGACCGACGACCCCGGGGTTGCCGATGTTGGCGATCACCGCCGGCGCGCTGCCGTCGCCGAGCCATGCGCGCACGCCCTGAAAGGGATCGTAGGCGACGGCCGTCGCGCCGTCGCTCAACGGCTTCAGCGAAGCACCGCGGTCGTTCATCTGCCGATAGAACTTGGCGTTCTTGACCCCCGCCACGTACGCCGATGCCTCGTTCGCCGGATGGATCTCGGGACCGGAGCCGGTGTTGTAGCGCACCAGTTCCTTCGCGTAGTGGATGCCGGTCTTGGCGGTCTGCGTCACCACCCGCGACAGCGCGTTGAGCCCTGAAGCGACGTCTTCCGGGTTCTGCGCATATTTGTCGTCGAGGTCGGAGGTCTCGCCGGTCAGCGTGCGCTTGTGGACATCGATCAGCGCGCGCAGCACGTCGTCGTGGTACAGGCCGGTCTGCTTGCTGGTGTGATAAAGCTCGATCAGGCGCTTGCGTGCCTGGCGCTCGCGCTTCTGGTCGCGGCTCGCCCAGTCGCAGAGTGACGATGCGAT
>JBBRRW010000170.1:0-7443 GCA_038245975.1 Burkholderiales bacterium | reverse complement strand
CGCGCACGTACGACTTCAGGAAGTCGACGTCCATCGCCTTGGCCTTGGCGATCTCGAGGTCGGCGATCGCCGGCGTGCGCAAGGTGCGCGCGAAACTGTAGAAGAGACGGTTGCCTTCCCACAGGCCGGGACTGGTGAACAGGCGCGGGCCGATCAGGTTACCTGCGTCGAGGGCCTCGCGGATCTCGGTGCTCTGGTGCAGGCCTCCGGCCACCGACAGGGTCGACGTGATGCCGTACGACAGCAGCAGCGCCGCGACCTGTCCGTACTGCCCGCCCTGGTAGAGCGTGAGCGGATGGATGTGCGGGTCCCAGATGCCGGGCATGACCGTCAGCGCGGAAGCATCGACATAGCGAGTCGCGCTCGTGACCGACGCGGCGTCGTGCGGACGGATCGCGGTGATGCGGTTGCCCGTGATGACGATGTCGACATCGCTGCGCAGCGCCGAGCCGGTCCCGTCCCACAACTGTCCTGCGCGCACGATCGTCACACCGGCCGGGATCGCCTGCGTCCAGTTGAGGGTCAGCGGCAGATCACGCGCGTTGCTGCCATCGGACTGGATCAACCGCAGGCGGTTCGCCGACTTGTAGAGCAGCGTCTTCGAGTCGCCGGCCCACGAAGGCAGGTCCGCCACCTCGGTCGTGATCGGCTGCGCCGCACCGGCAGGCGATCCATCCGGATTGACGGCCATGACGTGCAGCACGGAGTCCATCACGAACGCGACCGTCCGGCCGTCCGGAGACAGCGCCGCCGCGCCCTCTTCGCGCTCCGAGATCTGGCGCGGTGCTTCGGCAACGGGATAGAAGCGCGCCGTCCTGGCCGCCACATCGATCACCCGCAACTTGTTATAGCCCTCGCGGAAGCGATTGTTGATGCGGTCGTTGTCGACCAACATGATTCGCGTGCCGTCCGGAGTCCAGTACGGCGTGCTGACCTGCGATCCCACCTGCGCGATCACCACTTGCGGCGTGCGCGTGGCAACGTTCCAGATCTCGAGCTGGCCCGACAGCGTGGTGTAGGCGATCCGGTCTCCGTTCGGTGACAGCATCGGCGTGACCATCGACTTCGCGACGATCGCCGCGAGTCGCGTGCGTGCCCGCGTGGCGACGTTGATCTGGTCGACCGCCAGCGCACCGGCATTGCCTTTCTCGGTCGAGAAGTACACGGCGCTGCCATCGCTGGTCCACTGCGGATTGCCATCACGATCGGTGTCGTTGGTCAATCGTACCGGCGGCTGACCGATCGTCATCACCCACACATCGTTGAGCGCGACGAACGCGACGCTCCTGCCGTCGGGCGACAACGCCGGCGCGCTGATGCCGAGAGCGGCGCGTGGCGACACGTCGTCGAAGTGATGGTCCTTGGCCCGAACCAGCACCGGCCGGCGCAGCTTGAGCTGCGCATCGAACGACACCTGCGCGAGGTTCCCGCCGGCCGCATCGCGAATGCGGATCCTCCCGTCGGCCGTGTAGACGAAGCTTCCATTCGGAAGGAAGCGGGCGGGAAAAGGAAACAGGTCCTCGTCGGTAACCACGTCCCGTCCCGCCACATTGAGCGTGCGCGCGGTGCTCTGAAATACCAGCGTGCCGTCCTGCGCGAATGCAGGCGCGTTGCCTGCGGCTGCGAGTACGGGCGTGCCACCACCGATCGGAACCGTGAAGATCCGGCTGGTATCGACATAAGCGACCTGCCTGCCGTCGGGCGACACGACCGGGTTGCTTTCGGCGCCGTTGCCGCGCGTGATCTGCGTGTACTGGCGCGACGCCAGGGTATAGCTCCAGATCTTGTACTGACCGTCTCCGCCGCGATCCGACGAGAAGACGAGGGCGCTGCCGTCCGGCGTCCATGCAGGCTCGCGGTCGTCGAAGAAGCCGGTGGTCAGTTCCTGCGGGTTGCTGCCGTCCGGATTGATCGACCAGATATGGAAATTGCCGTCGGTGGTGTAGTTCTGGAACGCGATGGTCCGCCCGTCGGGCGCCCACACCGGCGCCGTCGGCTCCACGTCGAACGCCGAGATACGGGTCGCATTGCCTCCGCTCACCGGCATCATCCAGAGCGCGCCCTGCGCGGAGAACACCAGTCGCGTGCCGTCCGGTGAAGGCGACACGGCCATGTTGGTGCCTTCCTTGAGATCGACCGTCACATCCTTCGTGGAGCCGGTCAACGGACCCAGCGTGATCGGCGGCGGACCGACCGGTACCGCAGGCGGGGGCGGGCCGCCATCGTCGTTGCCGCACCCCCCGATCGACGTCGCCGCAACGAGTGCCGTGATGGCCAGCGCGATCCGCCGATTCAGTGCCGCTGCCGTGGGCGCGGACCATGACGCTGTCCACATGCCGGATGTCGCCCGTTCTCGTTGCGTGCTGTGCATGTCGTCTCCTGATCGCTCTTGTTAGGTAGCGGGTCTTCGCCCGCTGCGCAGGACCATGCACGAGATGTCGACGACACTCCACGCATCATCGGACCGCACCGTCCAGCGCCGGGTTCAATCTGCGCCCGCACAAACCAGCTGTCAATCAACGAGACCAATTTGGTCGCGGCCATGCACGACGAATCCGCCGGAGACGCCAGGACGATTCTTACGGGGTCATCGACCCGTTCACCGTGTGGCAGGCGGCCAGCAGCCCCGAGGCCCTGAAGGTCACCCTCGTCGGGGTCTGCATCTCGGTGCCCGCGATCGCCGGCTACACGATCTTTTCGTATCGCCTGTTCCCTGGCAAGACGGGCGAGTTGAAGTACGCGTGACCGCGACCGCGAACCCCCTCCGCGTTACCGGAGGGAGCGCACGGCTCACTCCAGTGTGAAGCCCACCTTCACCGTGACCTGCCAGTGGGCGACCTTGCCGTCCTGCACGTGGCCGCGGGTCTCGGCAATGTTGAACCAGCGGATGTTCCGCACGGTCTCGCTCGCCTTGGCGATCGCGCGCTGGCACGCATCCTCGATGCTGACTTCGGACGAGCCGGTCAGCTCGAGCATCTTGTAGACATGGTCGGTCATGGGAGTCTCCTGGTCGTCTCGAACGGGAATCGCAGTATCGGCCTTCGGGCGCTCAGCGGCCAGGCTCGCTCGCCGCATCGAGCTGCGCGATCGCGTCGGCGTCGAGGTCCAGCGTCGCGGCCGCGAGCAGGTCCTTCAGCTGCGCGACCGACGTGGCGCTCGCGATCGGCGCGGTGATCGACGGTCGCGCGATCAGCCAGGCGATGGCGACGGTCGCCGGCGACGCGCCGTAGCGCTTGCCCACGGCAGCGAGCGCCGCGACGACGCCGAGTCCCTTCGCATCGAGATACTTCCTGACGCCGGCGCCGCGCGCCTGGCTCTTGCCGAGGTCCGCCTCATTGCGGTACTTGCCGGACAGGAAACCGCTGGCCAGTCCGTAGTAGTTGATGACGCCGAGGCCGCGCTGCATGCACAGCGGCTCGAGCTCCGTCTCGAACAGGCCGCGCTCGACCAGGTTGTAGTGCGGCTGCAGGCTCTCGTAGCGCGGCAGCCCATCGCGCTCGCTCGTGTCCAGAGCCGCGGCCAGGCGATCGGCCTTGAAGTTGGACGCGCCGATCGCCCTCACCTTGCCGGCCTCGATCAGCTTCGCGTAGGCCTCGAGCGTCTCCTCGAACGACGTCCCGGCATCGTCCGCGTGCGATTGATAGAGGTCGACGTGATCGGTCTGCAGCCGCTTCAGCGATGCATCGATCGAACGCGCGATGTGCTGGCGCGACAGGCCCTTGTTGCCGTTGCCCATGTCCATCCCGACCTTGGTCGCGATGACGACCGAATGCCGCTTGCCGCTCTTCTTGAGCCACTTGCCGATGACGGTCTCGGACTCGCCACCGCCATGCCCGGCGACGCAGCGCGAGTACACGTCCGCGGTATCGACGAGGTTGCAGCCCGCATCGACGAACGCATCGAGCAGCGAGAACGACGTCGCCTCGTCGGCCGACCAGCCGAAGACGTTGCCGCCGAACGCGAGCGGGGCGACCTGGAGGCCGGAGCGGCCGAGCGGACGGAGCGTCATGGAATCCTTGCGATGGAAGAAGTGGGGCCGGCGACGACGATCCGGATCCGGAATTCGTCCGGGCCGGTGCCCGGGAAGACGAACGGACGGTTGATGGGGTCCTGCATGCGGGCTCCTGGTGAAGCCCGCGATTCTAGGGGCGGCGGCAACGAATCGAAGCGAAGTTCACGCGGGCCTGTGGTTCATTCGCCCTTTCCCGAAGGGTCGTGCGTGTGTGCACTGTGGCCGACTACGGTGTGGCGGTCATCGATGCCGCTTGCAGAGGCTGCACCCGGCGATCATCAGCGCCGATCAATCCGCCGGCGCCTCGAGACGCCCGACCAGTTCGATGATGTCGCGCCCGTAGGCCTCGAGCTTCTTCTCGCCGACCCCCGACAGCTCGCCGAGCGCGGTCATCGTCGTCGGACGGGCCCGCGCGATCTCCTTGAGCGTGCCGTCGTGGAAGATCACGTACGCGGGGACGCCGTGCTCGCGCGAGGTGGCAAGCCGCCACGAGCGCAGCGCGTCGAACAGCGTGGCGCCGCCCACGTCCAAACCGTCGGCGGGATCGAGGTCCTTGCGCGTGCGCGGCTTCTTGCGGCCGCTTTCCTTGACGAAGCGCCGCAGGTGCACGGCTTCCTCGCCGCGCAGCACGGCGCGGCTCTTCACGGTGAGATGCAGCGTGCCGTAGGTCTCGTGGTCGACGTCGACCAGGCCGAACGCGATGCATTGCCGGACGATGGCGCGCCATTCCTGCTCGCCGCGATCGGCGCCGATGCCGAAGGTCGACAGCGTGTCGTGGCCCCACTGCGCGATCTTCTCGGCGCTCTTGCCGGTCTGGTCGCCGCGCAGGATGGCGATGACGTGCAGCGCGCCGAAGCTCTGGCTGCGTTCCTTCTTCAGGCGGTAGATGCACGACAACAGTTGCTGGACCGCGATGGTGGCGTCGAAGGTCTCGGGCGGCACGAGGCAGTTGTCGCAGTTGCCGCAACGGGTGCCGACCGCGTCGTCCTCGCCGAAGTACGCGAGCAGCAGCGCACGGCGGCAGGTGGCGGCCTCGCACAGCCCGAGCATCGCGTCGAGCTTCGCGCCCGACACGCGCTTGTACTGGTCGCTGGCATCGGACTCGTCGATCATGCGGCGCAGCTGCACCACGTCCTGCAGCCCGTAGGCCATCCACGCGTCCGACGCGCTGCCGTCGCGACCGGCACGACCGGTCTCCTGGTAATAGCCCTCGATGCTCTTCGGCAGGTCGAGGTGCGCGACGAAGCGCACGTCGGGCTTGTCGATGCCCATGCCGAACGCGATCGTGGCCACCATCACGATGCCGTCGTCGCGCAGGAAGCGCGACTGGTTCTTGTGCCGCGCGTCGCTGTCCATGCCCGCGTGGTACGGCAAGGCCTTGATGCCCTGCTCGACCAGGAACGCCGCGGTCTCGTCGACCTTGCGGCGCGACAGGCAATAGACGATGCCGGCCTGGTCGGAGTGGTCGGCGCGGATGAAGTCGATGAGCTGGCGGCGCGCCTCGAGCTTCTCGACGATCTCGTAGCGGATGTTGGGACGGTCGAAGCTCGACACGAACGACCGCGCATGGTCGAGGCCGAGGCGTTCGACGATCTCGATGCGGGTCGCCGGATCGGCCGTCGCGGTGAGCGCGATGCGCGGCACGCCGGGGAAGCGCTTGCCGAGCAGCGCGAGCTGCATGTATTCGGGCCGGAAGTCGTGGCCCCATTGCGAGACGCAATGCGCTTCGTCGATGGCGAACAGCGACACCGGCACCGACGACAGCAGTTGCAGGCAGCGGTCGGTCAGCAGCCGTTCGGGGGCGACGTACAGCAGGTCGAGCGCGCCGCTGCGGAAGTCGCGCTCGACCTCGGACGCGCGCTGCGCGGACAGCGTGGAGTTGAGGAAGGCGGCGCGCACGCCGCTCTCGCGCAACGCGGACACCTGGTCCTGCATCAGCGCGATCAGCGGCGACACGACGACGCCGCACCCCAGTCCGCGCTGGCGGCGGACCAGCGCCGGGATCTGGTAGCACAGCGACTTGCCCGCGCCGGTGGGCATCAGGATCAGCGCATCGCCGCCGTCGGCGACGTGGACGATCGCGTCGCCCTGGTGGCCGCGGAACGACGTGTAGCCGAAGACCCGATGCAGGATCTCGTGAGCGACAGCCGCGGTGGACCCGGACGCGTACATATCGTGGCCGATCGCCGCGGTCGCGTTGGTCAGCACGGAAATCCGTCGTGGGTCATCGGTGACTCCGGTCCCGACCTCGTCAGTCGAAACGGCCACCGAACGCGAATAACAGCGCCGAGACAAGCAGACAGTAGAAACCGAAGTACTGCCAGCGGCCCGCCTCGAGCCAGCGCGACAGCCACTTCAGCGCGACCAGGCCCGCGACGAATGAGAAGCCCATGCCGATGACGCTCGGCGCGAGCAGCGGCAGCCCGTCTTGCATCGTGTGGCCCGACGCGACGCTCACCTTGTAGAACCGCCAGCCCTCCTTGACGATCACCGCCGGCGTCAGTACGACGGCCAGCGCGAAACTGAACTCCTCGGCGCGATCGCGCGCGACACCTGCGAGCAGGCCGATCGAGACCGTGGCGCCGGAGCGCGAGAAGCCGCGGACCGGCAAGCACAGTCCCTGGATGGCGCCGATCCAGATCGCACTGCGCAACTGCACCTCATCGTTGCCGGGCCGCGTCATGGACCGACACCCGGACAAGATGATCAGCACGCCCACCGCGGCGAGGCCGCTCGCGATCAGGTAGTGGTTGCCAAAGAGCTGTTCGATCTCCGTCTTGCCGCTGCCTTGCATCAACACCTTCTCGATCAGCAGCAGCAGCGCGAAGCCGATCACGCCGGTCACGGCCGTCGCGACGACGATGACCTTGGCCGCATGGACGAACTGCGCCTTCGATGCGAAGAACTGCTGCTTCCACGCCGCCCAGAAATAGAGGATCACCGCGAACATGGTGCCGGTGTGCAGCATGACGAGCAGCATCGTCATCTGCGGCGTTGTCGGGTCGATCCCCATCAGCTTCTCGGCCACGATCACGTGAGCCGAACTCGACACCGGCAGAAGCTCTGCGATGCCTTGCACGATGGCGAGGATGAGAATCTGGGACCACGAGAGCGTTTCGGTCATGACGATGTCTTCAAGTGGGGATGGCCGTCGGAAACCGCTTCCGGGTGATCGAAAGGGGTTGCACCGGAGGACCAGGCAATTCCGGGGCCGGGGGAACGGATGCGGCCGCGAGAATACCCGCTTTTCAAGACCGTCTAGCTGGCCCGAGGATCGACAGCGTGCCGATTCGCAGCGAATCGGGCGACCCCCGATCGGATGAAGGTTCGCACTACTCGTAGATCCATTCGCGCGTCATCGGAAACGGATCCTGTCCCGGTCCGCCCAGCTTGCAGGCGAGCACCTGATAGATGTTCATCCAGTTGTCCCT
>JBBRRW010000169.1:0-7495 GCA_038245975.1 Burkholderiales bacterium | reverse complement strand
TCGGCGAGCGCGGCCTGCGTGAGCTGGAAGTCGGCGAGCGTGTGGCCGAACATCTTGCGCGCCCGCGCATGCGCGAGCGCCTCGTCGAAGGCGCGCCGCGCGAAGCCGAGCGCCGCCGCGGCCACCGACGCGCGAAAGATGTCGAGCGTGCGCATCGCGACCTTGAAGCCCTGGCCGACGGGGCCGAGCAGGTGGGTCGCCGGCACGCGACATCCGTCGAAGCGCAGCGTCGCCAGCGGATGCGGCGCGATGACGTCGATGCGACCGGCGATCTCGAGGCCGGGGGTCGACGCGTCGACGACGAAGGCGCTGATGCCGCGCGCGCCCGGCTCGTCGGAGGTGCGCGCGAACACGGTGTAGAAGTCGGCGATGCCGCCGTTGGAGATCCACGTCTTGGTGCCGTTGATCACGAAGGCGTCGCCGTCGGCGATCGCGCGGGTCTTCATCGCGGCGACGTCGGATCCGGCATCGGGTTCCGACAGCGCGAATGCAGCGATCGCCGCACCCGATGCGACGCGCGGGAGATAGGCCTGCTTGAGGGCCTCGCTGCCCGCGATGGTGATCGACCCGGAGCCCAGGCCCTGCATCGCGAACGCGAAGTCGGCGAGGCCGTCGTGGTACGCGAGCGTCTCGCGCACGATGCACAGCGCGCGCGAATCGAGCGAGTCGAGCGCGCCGCCGTACGCCGCCGGCACCGCATAGCGCGTCCAGCCGGCATCGCCCAACGCCGACACGAGACCGCGGCAGCGCGCGTCGTTGGCGTCGCGCGATGCGTCGTCGACGTGATGCAGCGTCGTGGCCGCCCATCGTCCGAGCCCGTCGGCGAGCGTGCGGTGTGCCCCGTCGAAGAAGGGCCAGTCGAGATGCGTGCGCTGCATGTTCATGACCGGGGCCGCCGCGCTCATGTCAATCGATCACGCGGCAGAAAGACCGAGATGGGTCGCGAAGAACGCCAGCGAGCGGCCGTGCGCGAGCGCCGCCGACTGCTGGTGATAGCTCGGGCGTCCCCAGCAATTGAAGCCGTGGTCGGCTGCGGCATAGGTGTCGATGCGCACTTCGGGCCGACCGTCGAGCGCCGCCCTGATCGACGCGACCTGATCGGGCGTGATGTGGGTATCCCGGTCGCCGAAATGCAGTGCCGTCGGCACCGCGATCGACGGCGCGAGGTCGAGTTGCTGCGCGATGCCGCCGCCGTAGTAGCAGACCGCGCAGTCGATGCTGCCGGCGGCCGCGGCGCGATAGGCGAGCATGCCGCCCATGCAGTAGCCGACCACGCCGACGCCGCCGGCTACCCCGGCCATGCCCGCGAGCACGGCAGCCGTCGACGCGATGTCCCGGTCGGCCAGCGCGAGGTCGAGCGCCTTGCGGAATGCGAAGGCCTGCTGGTTGCCGTCCGCGTCGTAGTGCAGGTCGACGCGCGGCTGCATGCGCCAGAACAGGTCCGGCGCGAGGACCACGTAGCCGTCGCTCGCGTACTGGTCGGCGACGGCGCGGATATGCGCGTTGACGCCCCAGATCTCCTGCAGCACGACGATGCCGGGCGCGGGTTCGTCGCGCGGGGTCTCGGGCGGCAGGGCCAGGTAGGCACCGAAGGACTTGCCGTCGAACGACGGCACTTCGATCCAGCGGTTGCGGGAAGACTGCATGGCTTCGGTCATGGGCGCCTGTCGTGGAGGGGGATGGCGTTGCGGCGTGCCTTCAGTCGCCTTCGAAGACCGGCTTCCGCTTCGCAGCGAACGCTTCGTAGGCCCGCCGGAAATCTTCGGTCTGCATGCACAGCGCCTGCGCCTGTGCTTCGGCCTCGATCGCCTGCTCGATGCTCATGTTCCATTCCTGGTGCAGCATCGTCTTCGTGATGGCGTGCGCGAAGGTCGGTCCCGCCGCCAGGTCCGACGCGAAGCCGAGCGCTTCGTCGTGCAGGCGCGCGGGGTCGACGACGCGATTGAAGAAACCCCAGCTCAGGCCTTCGTCGGCCGACATCGAGCGGCCGGTGAACAGCAGCTCGGCGGCGCGGCCCTGGCCGATCAGGCGCGGCAGCAGCGTGCAGGCGCCCATGTCGCAGCCGGCCAGCCCGACCCGCGTGAACAGATAGGCCGTGCGGGCGCGGGGCGTGCCGATGCGGAAGTCGGACGCCAGCGCGATGATCGCGCCGGCGCCGGCGCAGATGCCGTCGACCGCGGCGACGATCGGCTGCGGGCAGCGGCGCATCGCGAGGACCAGGTCGCCGGTCATGCGTGTGAACGCGAGCAGTTCGACCATCGACATCCTGGTCAGCGGTCCGATGATCTCGTGCACGTCGCCGCCGGAGCAGAAGTTGTCGCCGGCGCCGCGGACGATCACGCACTTGATGTCCGGCGCATAGACCAGGTCGCGGAAGAGGTCGCGCAGCTCGGCGTACGAGTCGAAGGTCAGCGCGTTCTTCCGCTCGGGACGGTCCAGCGTGATGGTGGCGATGCGCCCGTCCCCGGCGACGTCCCAGCGGAAATGTTCGGTGGTTCGCGTGGCCATCGCCTTCGCGTGGGGGCGCGTCGCCGTCATTGCGGGACCTTCGGCAACTGGGCGGACTCGTGGATCGCGTCCTTCAGCTTGCCGAGCAGCTTGAAGAGCTGTTCCTGGTCGCGCTCGCCCCATTCGGCGAACAGTTCGGCGATCCAGTGCTCGTGGACCGTGGCCATCTGCCGGAATGCCTTCTTGCCGCGCGGCGTCAGCTTGACGCGCCACGCACGACGGTCGTTCTCGACGCCGGCGCGTTCGACCCAGCCATCGGATTCGAGCTGGTCGGTGATGCCGGTGATGTTGCCGCCCGTGACCATCAGGCGACGCGACAGTTCGCCCATCTTGAGACCGTCGGGATGACGGTCGAGCTGCGCGACGAGATCGAAGCGCGGCAACGTGCAGTCGAACCTGCTGCGCAGGCGCGTGCGGACCCGCGTCTCGATCAGGTTGCTGCACGTGAGCAGCCGCAGCCACAGCTTCAGCGCACGATGATCGCCGTCGTCCACGCGGGACTCGTGATCGAGCGACGGGGGATCGAGCGGGCTGCCGTCGACGTCCGGTTTGGCGATGCGTGGAGTGGGCAGCGGTGCGGTCACGGCGGCGGCGGCTCGAATTGGTTGAGACCTCAAATTATGAGGTTGCAAGCAAATTGTCAAACCGGGCGGTCGCGGCGTCCGCGCACCAACAAAAAGGGCGCCGAAGCGCCCTTTTTGCCGAGATCGACCTGCTTAGAACGAGTGGCGAATACCGAACTGGTACGAGTACGGATTCACGTTCTGGTTGATCGCCACGCCGCTTGCTGCAACGCGTGCTGCGTTGCTGTTTAGCGCAGCGGTCTGCGCGCCGTAGAGGTTGCCGGCAGCGTAGAGGCCGCTGTTCGACGCGTCGGCGATACCACCGAAGCCCTGGAAGGCGTTACCGGCCGAACCGTTCTTCAGGTTGTAGCGCGAGTAGCCGACGTACAGGATCGTGCGCTTCGACAGGCTGTAGCGTGCGCCGAGGCCGATGTTCTTGGCCGTGGGGCTGCCGAGATCCGTGTTGAAGACGTTCGACTGCGACGTGTCCTTCAGGTACGAGTACTGGCCCAGGAAGGTCCATGCACCGAATGGGACGGTGACGCCGCCGCTGATGGTGTGGCTCTTGAGGCTGACGGTGTTGCCGAACGCGATCAGGTTGTTCGGGTTGTCGTTCTTGGTACGCCAGTAGATCGCGTGCAGCTTCATGAAGCCGAAGTCGTACGTGCCGGCGACGTCGAACGAGCGGACGCGATACGTGTCGAGGTTCGACTTGATCTGCTCGTAGCCTGCGCCAGCGTAGATCGGACCGTTGGCGTAGGTGATGCCGGCTTCGTACCGGTCGTTGCCGCGCTTGGCCTGACCGGTCGCCGAGGGAACGGTCGTGTTGGTCGTCGACTCGCCGAACTGGTAGGCGCCGGACAATTTGAAACCCGCGAACTTCGGGGTGTCGTAATAGATGGCGTTGTCGTTGCGGATCGTGTTGTTGACGTACAGGTTGCTGGTCTGTGCGACGAAACCGGCACCGAACGGATCGGCCGTGGCTTGCACCAGGAAGATCGGGTTGTAGCCGCGACCGAAGCGGACTTCGCCGAACGCGCCGGAGAGGCCGACGGTCGACGTACGACCGAAGAAGCGGCTGCCCGACGAGCTGTGCGGCTGCGTGCTGGAACCACCGAAACCGCCCGAAGCGCCACCGCCTATGCTGCCCTGGGGCACGCTGTTGTCGGTGATGTCGATGCCTTGTTCGAAGATGAAGTTGGCTTTCATGCCACCGCCGAGGTCTTCCGAGCCACGGATACCCCAACGCGAACCGGATTCGCCGCCGCTGTCGACCGACTTCAGCGTGCCGATGTTCGTGTGGTCGAAACGCAGATCGCCGTCAGCAATACCGTAGAGCGTCACGCTCGTTTGCGCTTGTGCGGTGCCAGCGAAGGCGCCGAGTACGGCGGCTGCCATGACGAGTTTTTTCATTCCATTCTCTCCAAAAGTTTATCGTGCTGAGGCATCACACCGCCTCTTATGTCTTGCCGAAAACTCTTACCTGGGACTAACACCATCGGATAAGAAGTCCTGACGGATTTCATCAAACTTCCATAGATGGCGCAAACTTATGGACGTGATCGGCCACGATTACTCGGTGTTTGTCGCCTTTGTGCAACATTCGTCGACGCGATCCGGCCGATGCGCGGTTTTGTCGGTGCAACGTCGGCCCTTGACATCTTTCCACAATCGCAGCAGGAGTTGCCATGACCGCAGGTGCGGATCGCTTCATCGGAACGTTCGACCGGGTGCTTCGCGCACTGTTCGCGCCGCCCGCCGCCCAGCGCGACATGCCGAAGCCCGACCGGCCCCAGGAATCGCTCACCGAGAACGACCGGCGCCATTCGGCCGGCCTGATGCGGGTCAATCATGTCGGCGAGGTGTGCGCGCAGGCGCTGTACGCGGGACAGGCGGCCGCGACGCGCAGCGACGCGTTGCGCGCGGAGTTGCTGAAGGCGGGTCAGCAGGAGGGCGACCACCTCGCCTGGACGGCCGAGCGGCTGCGGGAACTGCGCTCGCGTCCGAGCCTGCTCAACCCGGTCTGGTACGCGGGCTCGTTCGCGATGGGCTGGCTCGCCGGCAAGGCAGGGGATGCGGTCAGCCTCGGCTTCGTCGTGGAGACGGAGCGTCAGGTGGAAGAGCACCTCGCGTCGCATCTCGACGCGCTGCCGGCCGGCGACCGCGCGTCGCGCGTCCTCGTCGACGCGATGCGCCGCGACGAGATCGTCCATGGCGAGAAGGCGAAAGAGGCCGGTGCGGCGCAACTGCCGCCCGTGGTCGGCGCCGCGATGCGCGGCGCGGCCAAGGTCATGACGACCACCGCCTACTGGGTCTGACGCACGCTCACCCTGCGCGGATCTCGAAGGAGTGGGTCAGCACCGCCGTCTTCTCGAGCATCACCGACGCCGAGCACAGCTTCTCGTGCGACAGCCTGATCGCGCGGTCGACCACGTCGTCCTTGAGGTCCCGGCCGACCACGACGAAGTGGAAGTGGATGGCGGTGAACACCTTCGGGTCCGCCGGCGCGCGTTCCGCCTTCAGCGTGACGTCGCAACGCGTCACCGCGTGGCGTCCGCGCCGCAGGATCAGCACGACGTCATAGGCGGCGCACCCACCGGTGCCGACGAGCACCACCTCCATCGGACGCGGCGCGAGGTTGCGGCCGCCCAGCGGCCCGCCGGCTTCGGCGGGAACGCCGTCCATCGCGAGTACATGGCCGCTGCCGGTCCTGCCGATGAACTGCATGCCGCTGCCCGCGTCGTCCAGGGCCGGGCCGTTCCAGCTGACTGTCGCTTCCATCTCGACTCCTTATTGGGCCGGGAACTATAGCTTTTCGCCGTTCTCGAGTCGGAGGAGCGGCACGCCAAGCCGTTGCGAAGGACGGATAGCAAGAATGCGTTGTTTTTTGTTCGCCTCGTTCTCTGCTGCAGGCCATTGTTCCGAAACAGTATTAGCGACTTCAACGGGCGAGCGGCGCAATTTGCTGGAACGCAGCAAATATCTTTTGCATTGCATCATCGTTCGGCTACAATCATGGCTATGGAAGCAGCAGATGGCTTCCGCCGCGTCTCCTCCACCCTCCTCCATAGGTGGATTAGCCCGAGCCTCACCGCTCGGGCTTTTTTTTGACCTGCACTTCGGCAATTGACGACGCAGCCGAAAGCCTGCATAGTCGCGGGCTTTTCACCGCATCCACAAGGACGAGGCCGCCGATCGAGCGGTCAGGGGATGCGTTTCCAACGCCGATCGACGATCGGCAACTCTTCGGAACTACTCATGAAAACCTTTTCTGCCAAGCCCGCCGAGGTGGTGCATGACTGGTTTGTGATCGACGCAACCGACAAGGTGCTCGGGCGTGTGGCCAGTGAAGTCGCACACCGTCTGCGTGGTAAGCACAAACCAGAATTCACCCCGCACGTCGACGTCGGTGATTTCATCGTCATCGTCAACGCCGCCAAGCTCCGTGTCACGGGCGCCAAGGCCAGCGACAAGAAGTACTACCGCCACTCCGGCTATCCGGGCGGCATCTACGAGACCAACTTCGAGAAGATGCAGTCGCGCTTCCCGGGTCGTGCGCTCGAGAAGGCCGTCAAGGGCATGTTGCCCAAGGGACCGTTGGGCTACGCGATGATCAAGAAGATGAAGGTCTACGCCGAAGCAACCCATCCGCACGCGGCGCAGCAACCGAAGCCCCTGGAGATCAAAGCATGATTGGCAACTACAACTACGGCACGGGTCGTCGCAAGAGTTCGGTCGCCCGCGTCTTCCTGAAGACCGGCAGCGGCGCCATCGTCGTCAACGGCAAGCCGGTCGACGAATACTTCGCCCGCGAGACCGGACGCATGATCGTCCGCCAGCCCCTCGAACTGACCAACCACTCCGCGACCTTCGACATCATGGTCAACGTGATCGGCGGCGGCGAGTCGGGTCAGGCCGGCGCGGTGCGTCACGGCATCACGCGCGCACTGATGGACTACGACGAGACGCTCAAGCCCACGCTGTCGAAGGCGGGCCTGGTCACGCGCGACGCGCGCGAAGTCGAGCGCAAGAAGGTCGGCCTCCACAAGGCACGACGTCGGAAGCAGTTCTCGAAGCGCTGATGGCTTGACCGCTGCGTGCCTGTTCATCCGGGCATCGACCGAGGGGCCGCTTCAGCGGCCCTTTTGTTTTTGGCACTTTCCGATCGCGGCGAAGTCCCTCTCCGGGCCGCTGCAATCCCGCAAGTACAATCTGCGGCCGCCGTCGGGACGTCGAAGGAACAGACAATGATCAAGGTCGGTATCGTCGGAGGAACCGGTTATACCGGTGTCGAACTGTTGCGCATCCTGTCGCAGCATCCGGGCGCCGAAATCACGATGATCACGTCGCGCAAGGAAGCCGGCACGCCGGTGGCCGACCTGTACCCGTCGCTGCGCGGCTATCTCGACCTGCCGTTCACCGAC
>JBBRRW010000168.1:0-7540 GCA_038245975.1 Burkholderiales bacterium | reverse complement strand
GCAGGTCGGGTGGCAGCGTGGGGGCGACAGTGTCGGCCGGCCCGAGCGGCCGACGCGTAGTCCAACGGCGCCTCGAATTGTCGGACGCGCCGCGATGCCGTCTGGGTCAGAGCCGCAGGGTCATCCGCGTCAACGTCGCGTCGCCGGCCTCGCGCGTCAGTGCGAAGCCGAGCTTGCGAGCCAGCCCCAGCATGGCCGTGTTGGTGGCGAAGGTCACATCCGACAGCACCGCGATGCCGGCCTGCCGCGCGCTGGCGATCAGCTTGCGCAGCAGCTTGTCGCCGAGCCCGCGGCCCTGCCACGCGTCGGTGAGCACGATGGCCCATTCGGCGGTGTCGCCGTCGCGCACGTAGCGTGCGACCCCGCACATCGTGTCGTGCCCGTCGACCGTCGCGACGGCGATCCACGCCATCTCGCGCTTCGGGTCGATGTCGGTGAAGCGCGCGATCTCTTCGGGCTGCGGCTTGCGGATCGACAGCAGGCGGAGATAGGCGGTCTGCTGAGACAGGCCGTCGATGAAGGCCTTCTCGAGGGCGAAGTCGGACGCGGCGATGACCCGGATCGCGAGCGTCGTGTCGTCGCGCGCGATCCATCGTTCAGGTTCGGTGGACGGCGTGGCCGCGCTTCCGTGATCGCCGACTGGCGGCATGTGCATCGCTCCCATGCTGTGTGGATCCCGTTTGCCCCAGGCCGCGACGATGCGCGACCGACGCGGGTCAGCGATCGTCGGCCGTGCCGTCGGCGTCGAAGCCGGGCGGCGTGCGGATCACCACCGTGTTCGCGAGCTTGTCGTGCCAGCCCTGCTTGCGGCGATCGAACGCGATCCACAGGAAGCCCAGGCCCAGCACGAACGCCGACAGGTAGTAGCCGAGGTAGCGGACCACCCACTGCCGGTTGCGCGGCTCGGCACCGGTGGCCGCATCGACGATGCGCGCATGGAACACCAGCTTGCCCGGCGTCGACTGCCGCCGGATCCAGAAGACGAGGACGATCATCGCCGGCAGCACGAACGACATCAGGAAGTGCGTCGGTCCCGACGGCTCGTCGGACATGTCGAGCACGTTGGTGTCGAACACGAACGCGCCGAGCGGCACGAGCAGGAGCAGCAGCAGGAACGAATCGATCACCGACGCCCAGACGCGGATCCAGAACCCCACATACGTGAACGGCTGCGCGGTCGCCGGTGCATCGGGGTTCATCGAGGGCCTTTCAGGAAATCGATCGGTGGGCGATACGGCATCCGGGTCCATCGTCGGCGCGTCGCGGCATCGGGGCATCCTAACGCGGCCGTCGCGAACCGCGCACCATCGCCACAAGCGTGGCTGCGATGTAACGCATCGTGACAAACAGGCGACCGTGCGGTTCGCCCCACTCTCTGGGGCGTGTTTCAATTGCGGCTTTGTTTTAGGCGGCCGCGCGCTGCGCCGGCGCCGAGTTTGCGTGTTCCCCACAAGAATCCTTCATCGATGACCCCGAGCGAACCCCCTCGCGTTCCGCCAGCCGAACCGGCCTACCGCGCCGAGAGCCCCGCGGAACCCGCTTTGCTGCTGCCGCCGCGTCGTCGCTGGTATCGGCGCATCTGGGTGTGGCTGCTGGTCGTCGTCCTCGTCGCGGGCGGCCTGTGGTTCTGGCGGTCGCGGACGCAGGCAGTGGCCGACGGCAGCGCGTCGGGCGGCGCGGCCGGTGCGCAGAAGCAGGGCAGTTTCGGCAAGGGCGGTGGCGGTGGTCGCAAGGGCGGCGCCAATCCCTTCGGACCGAACGCCACGATGCCGGTCGGCACCGCCACGGCCAAGACGGCCGACGTGCCGGTCTATCTGACCGGCCTCGGGTCGGTGACGCCGGTCTCGACGGTGACGGTCAAGGCGCGCGTCGACGGCCAGCTCGCCAAGCTCAACTTCCGCGAGGGCCAGGTCGTCAAGGCCGGCGACGTGCTCGCCGAGATCGATCCGCGGCCGTTCCAGGTCGTCGTCACGCAGGCCGAGGGCGCCATCGCGCGCGACCAGGCGCTGCTGGCCAACGCACGCGTCGACCTCGAGCGCTATCGCAAGCTGGTCGAGCAGGACTCGATCGCGACCCAGCAGCTCGACACGCAGAAGGCGCTGGTCAACCAGTACGTCGGCACCGTCAAGGGCGACCAGGGCAACCTCGACAGCGCGAAGCTGCAGCTGTCGTACACCAAGGTGACCGCACCGGTGGGCGGACGGATCGGCCTGAAGCAGGTCGACGTCGGCAACATGATCCATGCGTCCGACACCAGCGGCATCGTCGTCATCACGCAACTGCAGCCGATCGACGTCGTGTTCTCGGTCCCCGAGGCCAACGTGCAGCGGGTGATGAAGCGGCTGGTCGCCGGCAACACGCTGCCCGTCGATGCATGGGACCGCGACAGCAAGACCAAACTCGCCGAAGGGTCGCTGCTCACCGTCGACAACCAGATCGACGTGTCGACCGGCACCATCAAGCTGAAGGGCCGCTTCGCGAACACCGCCTACGACCTGTTCCCGAACCAGTTCGTCAACGCGCGGATGCTGCTCGACGTGCAGAAGGGCGCCACGGTGATTCCGCCCGCGTCGGTGCAGCGGGGCGCTCAGGGCTTCTACGTCTATGTGGTCAACGCGGACAACACGGTCACGGCGCGCACCGTCACGACCGGCATCTCGCAGGGCGAGATGATGGTGATCGACGACGGCATCAAGGTCGGCGAGGTGGTCGTCGTCGATGGCACCGACAAGCTGCGCGAAGGCGCCAAGGTCGAGCCGGTCGCGCGCGACGGGGCGGTCGTCGCGGCGCCTGCGGGCGGTGCCCGGCCCGGTGCCGGAGGTGGCGGATTCGGCGGCACGCCGGAAGAACGGCAGAAGCGCTGGGAAGCCGTCAAGAAACGCATCGACGCCGGCGAGTTCGGCGAGGAGATCAAGAAGCTGCCGGAGGAAGCGCAGAAGGCGAAGATAGAGGAGATGCGGCGGGCGAGGCAGGGTGGTGGGGGAGGCGGTGGTGGTGGGCCGCCGCGATGAGCGGTTGCCTCGTTACTGGTTCTGCCCCCTTGACGGGGAGGGTGAGAAGCGTCTGGTTTTCCCGCGCATCCGCGCGCGAAAACCAGAGGGGTTTTGATTGAATCCCTCCCGTCCCTTCATCCTCCGGCCGGTCGCCACGTCGCTGCTGATGCTGGCGATCATGCTGGTGGGCATCGTGGCCTACCGGCAGCTGCCGCTGTCCGCGCTGCCCGAGGTCGACTACCCGACGATCCAGGTCGTGACGCTGTATCCGGGTGCGAGTCCCGAGGTGATGACGTCGTCGGTGACCGCGCCTCTCGAACGCCAGTTCGGGCAGATGCCGGGCTTGAAGCAGATGTCGTCGACCAGTTCCGGCGGTGCCTCGGTCATCACGCTGCAGTTCGATCTCGCGCTGTCGCTCGACGTCGCCGAACAGGAAGTGCAGGCCGCGATCAACGCCGGCGGCAACCTGTTGCCGGGTGACCTGCCGAACCCGCCGATCTACAGCAAGGTCAACCCGGCCGACACGCCGATCATGGCGCTGGCCGTCACGTCGAAGACGCTGTCGCTGTTCAAGGTGCAGGACCTGGTCGACACGCGCGTCGCGCAGAAGATCTCGCAGTTGCCGGGCGTGGGCCTGGTCACGCTGTCGGGCGGCCAGCGACCCGCGGTGCGCATCCAGGTCAATCCGAGGGCCATCGCCGCGCTCGGGCTCGGGCTCGACGACGTGCGCACCGCGATCGCCAACGCCAACACCAACCAGGCCAAGGGCAGCTTCGACGGACCGAACCGCGCGTCGACCATCGACGCCAACGACCAGCTTCGTTCGGCCGACGAATACCGCAGCCTGATCATCGCGTACAAGAACGGCGCGCCGATCCGCCTGCTCGACGTCGCGGACGTCGTCGACGGCGCGGAGAACGCGCGCCTGGCCGCATGGGCCAACCAGAACCCCGCGATCATCGTCAACGTGCAGCGCCAGCCGGGCGCGAACGTGATCGACGTCGTCGACCGCATCAAGAAGCTGCTGCCGCAGCTGCAGGCGTCGCTGCCGGGTGCGGTCGACGTGACGCTGCTGACCGACCGCACCACCACCATCCGCGCGTCGGTCGACGACGTGCGCTTCGAGCTGCTGCTGGCGATCGTGCTGGTCGTGATGGTGATCTTCGTGTTCCTGCGCAATATCCCCGCGACCATCATCCCGAGCGTCGCGGTGCCGCTGTCGCTGGTCGGCACCTTCGGCGTCATGTACCTGGCCGGCTTCTCGATCAACAACCTGACGCTGATGGCGCTGACCATCGCGACCGGCTTCGTCGTCGACGACGCGATCGTGATGATCGAAAACATCTCGCGCTACATCGAGATGGGCATGAAGCCGTTCGAGGCCGCGCTGAAGGGTGCCGAGCAGATCGGCTTCACGATCATCTCGCTGACCTTCTCGCTGATCGCGGTGCTGATCCCGCTGCTGTTCATGGGCGACGTGGTCGGGCGCCTGTTCCGCGAGTTCGCGATCACGCTCGCGGTGTCCATCCTGATCTCGGCCGTGGTGTCGCTGACGCTGACGCCGATGATGTGCGCGCGGCTGCTCAAGCACACGCCGCCGGAGCGCGAGCCGAGGTGGGCGCGCAAGACCAACGCGCTGTTCGACGGCGTGATCGACCGCTACGGCCGAGCGCTCGAATGGGTGCTCGAACACCAGCCGCTCACGCTGATCGTCGCGGTTGTGACGCTGGCGCTGACCGTGTTGCTGTACATCCTGATCCCGAAGGGCTTCTTCCCGGTCCAGGACACGGGCTCGATCCAGGGCATCACCGAGGCGCAGCAGTCGATCTCGTTCTCGGCGATGGCCGAGCGCCAGCAGGAGATCGCGAAGATCGTGCTGCAGGACCCCGCGGTCGAGAGCCTGTCGTCGTTCATCGGCGTCGACGGCACCAACACGACGCTCAACAGCGGCCGCCTGCTGATCAACCTCAAGCCCTTCGGCAGCGGTGACGGCAGGCGCGACATCCACGCGTCCGACGTGATCCGCCGCCTGCAGGGCAAGGTCGACAAGGTGGTGGGCGTCGGCATGTACATGCAGCCGGTCCAGGACCTGACGATCGAGACCCGCGTGTCGCGCGCGCAGTACCAGTTCAGCGTCGAGGACGCGAACCCCGACGAGCTCGCGCGGTGGGTCCCGCGCATCACCGAGAAGCTGTCGCAGCTCGCGGAGTTCTCGGACGTCGCGAGCGACCTGCAGAACAAGGGCCTGCAGGCCTTCGTGCAGATCGATCGCGACGCGGCGGCGCGGCTCGGCATCACTCCGGCCGCGATCGACAACGCCCTGTACAACGCGTTCGGCCAGCGGCTGATCTCCACGATCTTCACGCAGGCCAACCAGTACCGCGTCGTGCTCGAGGTCAAGCCCGAGTTCGGCCGCGGGCCGCTGGCGCTCGACGGCATCTACGTGTCGGCGACCGGCGTGTCGTCGACCACGGGCCAGGGCGCTCAGGGTCAGTCGGCGCAGAAGGCATTGACCGCGACGACTTCGACCACCGCCGCCGTCGGCAGCACGACCAACCAGGTGCCGCTGTCGTCGATCGCCACCGTGAGCGAGCGGCCGACGTCGCTGGTGATCAACCACATCGGCCAGTTCCCGTCGGCCACCGTGTCGTTCAACCTCGCGTCCGGCGCATCGCTCGGTGACGCGGTGAAGGCCGTGCGGGCGGCGATGACCGAGCTCGGCACGCCGGTCAGCCTCGCGATCAACTTCCAGGGCGCGGCACTTGCGTTCCAGGCCTCGCTCGACAACACGCTGCTGCTGATCCTGGCGGCGGTCGTCACGATGTACATCGTGCTCGGCGTGCTGTACGAGAGCTATATCCACCCGATCACGATCCTGTCGACGCTGCCATCGGCCGGCGTCGGCGCGCTGCTGTCGCTGATGATCGGCGGCGAGGACCTCGGCATCATCGCGATCATCGGCATCATCCTGCTGATCGGCATCGTCAAGAAGAACGCGATCATGATGATCGACTTCGCGCTCGACGCCGAGCGCGAGCAGGGCATGACACCGCGCGACGCGATCTACCAGGCCGCACTGTTGCGCTTCCGTCCGATCCTGATGACGACGATGGCCGCGCTGCTGGGCGCGCTGCCGCTGATGCTGGGCGGCGGCGTCGGCTCCGAACTGCGCCGGCCGCTGGGCATCGCGATGGTCGGCGGCCTGCTGGTGTCGCAGGTGCTGACGCTGTTCACGACGCCGGTGATCTATCTGGCGTTCGACGGGCTGGCGCGGCGGCTGAAGCGCTGGCGTCAGCGACACTACCTGTCGGGCGACGAGAACGTCCGCGGCCCGGTCGTCGACGAGCCGCCGGCGGGAAGCCTGATCCCGTGACCGGGTCGAGCCGATGAACCCGTCGCACCTCTTCATCACGCGGCCGGTCGCGACCACGCTGCTGACTATCGCCATCGCGCTCGCCGGCGCGATGGCCTTCGCGCTGTTGCCGGTGGCGCCGCTGCCGCAAGTCGATTTCCCGACCATCAACGTCAGCGCGAACCTGCCGGGGGCCAGTCCCGAGACGATGGCGGCGACCGTGGCGACGCCGCTGGAGCGTGCTCTCGGCCGCATTGCGGGCGTCAGCGAGATGACGTCGTCGAGCGCTCTCGGGTCCGCCAACATCACGCTGCAGTTCGACCTCAACCGCGACATCGACGGCGCCGCACGCGACGTGCAGGCCGCTATCAACGCAGCGCGCACACTGCTGCCGAGCGGGCTGCCGAGCAATCCGAACTACCGCAAGGTCAACCCGGCCGATGCGCCGATCATGATCATCGCGATGACCTCGGCCACGCTGACGCAGAGCCAGATGTTCGACGCGGGCGACACCATCCTCGCGCAGAAGATCGCGCAGGTCGGCGGCGTGGGCAACGTCATCGTCGGTGGCGGCGCGCGACCCGCGGTGCGTGTCGAACTCAATCCCGCGCAGCTCAACAAGGCCGGCATCCCGATCGAGTCGGTACGCAACGCGATCGCGTCCACCAACGCCAACCGGCCGAAAGGCGTGCTCGACGACGGCCAGCACTCGTGGCAGATCTACGCCAACGACCAGTCGAAGACCGCGAACGAATACCGGCCGCTGATCGTCGCGTACCAGAACGGTTCGCCGGTGCGCCTCGGCGACGTGGCACAGGTTGTCGACTCGAACCAGGATCTGCGCAACGCCGGGCTCGCGAACGGCAAGCCGGCGGTGGTGCTGATCGTCTTTCGGCAGCCTGGCGCCAACATCATCGAGACCGTCGACCGCGTGAAGTCGCTGCTGCCGGTGTTCCGCGCGTCGATCCCGACGGCCGTCAATCTCGAGGTGATGCTCGATCGCACCACCACCATCCGCGCGTCGCTGCGCGACACCGAGATCACGCTGCTGCTCTCGGTCGCGCTGGTGATCCTGGTGGTCTTCCTGTTCCTCGGCAGCGTGCGGGCCGCGCTGATCCCGAGCGTCGCCGTGCCGGTCTCGCTGATCGGCACCTTCGGCGCGATGTACCTGCTCCACTACTCGCTCGACATCTTC
>JBBRRW010000167.1:0-7631 GCA_038245975.1 Burkholderiales bacterium | reverse complement strand
CTGGAAGGCGCTCCCTTCGGATAGCCGATGAAAAACAGTACGCGTCCAATTACGAACATCGCTGCAGCGGCGGGAACGAGAGCGAGTAATCGGCCGGGAGCAAAGAGCGAGACCGCTGCATAGACGGGCAACGCGAGGCTCTCCTGCTCGAGAGTGTTCTGCAGCAACGACTGCAAAACCTGGGCTTTTATCGTGCCGGAAGTTTGGGCACTTCCCTGAATGTCTTCCGGCGTCAAGAATCGATGATTTGCCAGTCTCGCAATACAGATGAACAGCGTCAATGTCGGCAGAAGCGACGACAGCGCAGCTGTGTTCAATCGATACCACAGGTCACGCGTTTCGCTGTTGAAGAATGTGACTTGGCTGGCGGCCAGGAAAACCAAAACTACCACCAGGACTGCTGAAGCCATCCCACCCACAACGCTCCGTTGTGTCTTGTCTAGCCGCATCGTGAGATCCGTCTCGTGTCGAACAAGCCATCGTCATTTCCGTACAAATTTCACTACTGTGCTAAGCCCCTCTTCCGCACCGTAAAAAATGCTGCCCTCGGAAGGGCCGCCAATGCCTTCCATCTTTGACCGCTCATCGATCTTCGGAGTGATGCTCGTAACCTTGCCATTCTTGGCGCTGCCCATGTCGATGCCGGTCTTGAACCCGGGCCGACCTGGCTCCTGGACGTGCAAAACTCCGCATGGCGCGGTTGCCGTATAGGCGGCACCCGCCCGGCGCCGCGCTCCGACCCGCCATAGTCAACCCCGCTGCGCCCGATCCTTCTGGTTCTGCGCCTCGATGCGGTCCCGCGCGTCCTTCCACTGCTCTGAAGACCAGTCGCGCAGGCTGTAGAAGTTGCCGCCCGTGGCCAGCGCGTTGCCGCCGTCCATCATGATGGTCTCGCCGTTGAGCCACTGGCAGCCGTCGCTCATCAGGAAGGTGGCGAGGTTCTGCAGTTCGTCCATCGTGCCGGTGCGGGCCATCGGGTTGGTCCGCGCGCTGCGGGCGCCGGGTTCCTCACCGGGGTTGAGGCGCTTCGACATGCCTTCGGTGGGAATCTCGCCGGGTCCGACTGCGTTGAGTCGCACGCCGTATTGCGCCCACTCGGTCGCGAGCGACTTCGTCATCGCATCGATGGCGGCCTTGCTCATCGCGCTCGGCACGACGTACGGTCCGCCGTTCCTGACCCACGTGACGATGATCGACATCACGCTGCGATACGGCTCGTCGCGCGTCCACTGGCCCTTGCGCGCCATGTCGACCCAACGCTTGCCGACCGCATGCGTCACGTAGAAGGTGCCGTGCATGACGATGTTGGCGACGGCGTCGAAGCCGCGCGGCGACAGCATCGCGGTGGGGGAGATGAAGTTGCCCGCCGCGTTGTTGACGAGGTTGGTCAGCGGGGCTTCGTCGAAGATCGCTTCGACCATCGCCTCGACCGCGGCCGCGTCGCGAATGTCGAGGCCGTAGGCCTTGACGCTGCCGCCGTGCTCGCGCATCAGCGCGAGCGCGGTCTCCTCGACGACGCTCTGTCGTCGGCCGCAGATGAAGCAGCTCGCCCCCAGCTGCAGGAAACGCTCGGTCATCGCACGGCCGAGGCCGGTGCCGCCACCGGTGATCAGGATGCGCTTGCCGACCAGCAGGTCAGGGCGGAACATGCCCAGCGGACTGGCGCCCAGCGCGGGCCACTTCAGGGGTGACTTGCTGTCGGGTTCATTCATGTTTGCGGATGTCCTCGATGACCTTGCCGTCGTTGGCGAGCGTGCCGGCGGTCCCGAAGCTTACTGCGCCCCGCAACCGCGTCACGTCGCGGATCGTCTCGACGATGGCCGCGTCGCGGGCATCGGTCGGCCCGCCGGCATCGTCGTGGGCCTCGCACAGCAGCGTCATGCGATCGTCACCCGTCATCCCCGAGACGACCATGCGCGCCTTCGCGATCTCGGGGTGCCGCTTCAGGATCTCGGCGATCTGCGCCGGGTGCACGAACATCCCGCGCACCTTCGTCGTCTGGTCGGCCCGCCCCATCCAGCCCTTGATGCGCAGGTTGGTTCGACCGCACGGCGACGCGCCCGCGAGCACCGCCGACAGGTCGCCGGTGCCGAAGCGCACCAGCGGGTAGTCGTGGTTGAAGCTGGTCACCACGATCTCGCCGACCTCGCCGTCGGCGACCGGCGTGCCGGTGCCCGGGCGCACGATCTCGACGAGCACCTCCTCGTCGACGACGAAGCCCGGATGCACGACGCCGTCGCTGCGCGTTTCGTACGCGACGCAGCCGAGGTCCGCGGTGCCGTACAGCTGCAGCACCACCGACACGCCGCGCTCGACCAGCCACGCGCGCAGCGACGGCGGCAGCGGCTCGGCGCTGACCAGCGCGCGCCGGAAGCTCGACGTGTCGGCGCCGGCCTCGAGCGCCTTCTCGAGGATCAGCTTGAGGAAGGACGGCGTGCCCGCGTACATCGACGGCTGCAGCGCGGCGATGGCCTGCAGCTGCAGGTCGGTGTTGCCGACGCCGGCCGGGATCACCGGGCAGCCGATCCTGCGCGCACCGCCTTCGACCATGAACGCGGCGGGCGTGAAGTGATACGAGAATGCGTTGTGCACGATGTCGCCCGGCCGCACGCCGGCCGACCACATCGGCCGCGCGAAACGCCACCAGTCGTCGCCGCGTCCTTCGGGGTCGAACGTCGGGCCGGGCGACATGAAGAGGCGCGACAGGTGCGCGGTATCGGTCGCCGCGAGGCCGCCCCACGGCGGCCGCGCGTCCTGCATCGCCTTCAGATCGGACTTGCGGGTGACCGGGAGTTGGGCGAGCGCGGCGCGCGACGCGATCGCGCGCGGGTCGACGTCGGCGAGGAGGGTCGCGAAACCTGCTGCCTCCTTCGCCCGCGCGATCTGTGCGGGAAGCCGCGACAGCAGGTCGGCCTCGCGCTGCTGCGGGTCGCGGCCTTCGCGGTCGTCGAAGTGGGCGCCATCGGGGCCTGCGCCCAGCGCGTGCGTGGTCATCGCGATCCTTGGTGTTGAAGCTCGGGGTTCACTTGCGCGAGGCTGCCGCGATCTCGCGCTGCATCTTCTTCGACAGCCTGGCCAGCACGACCTGGTAGGCCTCGGTCAGCAGCTGCTTGGCCTCGGTGTCCGACAGGCGTCGCGACCCTTCGACCGCGCTCTCGTCGACCTGGACCCACTTGGCCTTCGCGAGATACGGCGCCGGCATGAAGCCGTCGCGGTCGGTCAGCTCGAGGAAGCGCGCATCGTCGGCCTTGAACATCAGCTGGTCGGTCAGCTTGTCCGCCTTCATCGTGAACATCGCGAACATCTTGCCGCCGACCGAGAACACCGGATGCACGCTGTCGCCGAGGGCCCACTTGAGGCCGCGCGTGGCAGCGGGCAGCTTCGCGCAGTAGGCATGGGCCTTGGCGATGTTCATGGCGATGGGCTCCGTTCGATGATCACTCGTCGGTCAGTTTGGCGGCGCGGCGCTTCGCCTCGTCGATGAACTTGCGTCGATCGGGAGACGTGTCGACCGGGTAGCGGTCGAAGCCGGTGCCGGTTGCCTTCTTCAGGTCGGCCGTCAGCGTCCCGCCGTCGTCGTGGAAATGAACGAACGCCTGACCGACGAGGTAGAAGGTGCCCGGCTGCTTCTCGCGCAGCTGCGGGATGGCGCGCAACTGGCGAATCAGTTCCTGCAACCGCGCGAGCGCTTCGGGTCCGGCGTGGGCCATGCGCCCCCCTAAGAAAGCCAGCGCTTGCGGCGCCGATAGAACTTCGTGTCGCGAAAGCTCTTGCGATCTTCACCGGCGACGCCGAGGTAGAACTCCCTGACGTCCTCGTTGGCCGACAGCGCGGCGGCATCGCCGTCCATCACGACGCGGCCGTTCTCGAGGATGTAGCCGTAGTCGGCGTTCGACAGCGCAACCGTGGTGTTCTGTTCGGCCAGCAGGAAGGACACGTTCTCCTTCTGGTTGAGGTCGCGCACGATCGTGAAGATCTCCTCGACGATCTGCGGCGCGAGGCCCATCGACGGTTCGTCGAGCAGGATCATCGACGGCCGCGCCATCAACGCGCGGCCGATCGCGGTCATCTGCTGTTCGCCGCCCGACGTGTAGCCGGCCTGGCTCGTGCGCCGCACCTTGAGCCGCGGGAAATAGGCGTAGACGCGCTCGAGCTGCGCGGCGAGCGCCGCCCGGCCGATCCGTTGGGTATAGGCGCCGGTCAGCAGGTTCTCCTCGATCGTCAGGTGGGCGAAGCAGTGGCGCCCTTCCATGACCTGGATCACGCCGCGCTTGACGAGGTCGTTGGGCGTGAGGCGGTCGACGCGCTGGCCCGCGAACTCGATCGAGCCCTTCGTGACGTCGCCGCGTTCGGCACGCAGCAGGTTGGAGATCGCCTTCAGCGTCGTGGTCTTGCCGGCACCGTTCGCGCCCAGCAGCGCGACGATGCGACCCTTCGGCACCGTCAGCGACACGCCCTTCAGCACGAGGATCACGTGGTCGTAGATGACCTCGATGTTGTTCACCACGAGGAGAGGCGCGGCGGATGCGGCGGGTGGTATGGGGAGTGCAGCCATCGTCGTGTCTCGGGACCGTCACCCCGGCGAAGGCCGGGGCCTCATTGATGGAAAGGGCAATTGGGTCCCGGCCCCGGCCCGTCCCCACTGCCGGGGCAGGCACTTCGCCGGGATGACGATCGCTCCGATCGCGTGCGATCAACCTTCCTTCGAGCAATCCCGCGGCGTGATGCCCTTGCTTTTGCCGTAGTCGATGGCCGACTGCTCGAGCAGCGGCCGCACCAGCGCGCGATTGCCTTCGATCCAGTCGGACACGAGCACCCACTTCGCGCCGTCCCACTGCTGGATCTTGATCTTGCCCGAGCCCTCGTGGTCCAGGCAGCTGGTGGTCATCGCCGGCATCAGGCCCGATGCGTTCAACGCCTTCAGGCGTGCGTCGTCCATCTTGAGATGCTCGAGCGCCCAGCGGATCTGGTCGCCGTCCATGACCTTCTTGCCGTACTTGGCCTGCGCGACGCGGATCGCCTCGACCGTGATCATCCCGATCACGACGCCGCGGTTGTAGTTGATGCCTCCGATCTTCGAACGATCCTGCATGTTGCCGGTGGGATTGGCACCGTACAGGGTTTTCTCGATGTCCTGGATCAGCGGCGTCTTGCCCGCCACGTTCATCGCAGCCGACATGTAACCCTTGGCCGCGTCACCGGCCGGCACCGTGTCCTCTTCCGAGCCCGCCCACCAGCTGCCGATCATCTTGTCGCGCGGAAAGCCGATCTTCTGCGCAGCCCGCATCGCCGACGCGTTCATCACGCCGAAGCCCCAGAAGATCACGTAGTCGGCCTGCGACTGGCGGATCTGCTGCCACTGCGCGCCCTGCTCGGTGCCCGGCGGCGTGATCGGAATCGTCGTCAGCTCGAAGCCGTTGACCTTGGCCTCGGCCTGCAGATACGTGATGGGTTCCTTGCCGTACGCGCTATCGAGGTAGAGGTACGCGATCTTCTTGCCCTTGAGATTGCCCTTCTCCTTCTGGCTGATGTACTTGACGATCGCGGTCGCCTGCATCGGATAGGTGGTGATCAGCGGGAAGGCCCACGGGAAATAGCGGCCGTCGATGGTGTCAGTGCGACCGTAGCCGGTCTGCACCAACGGCACGTGGTCGGCCGCCGTCTTGTCGAGCAGCGCGTAGGTGATCGGCGTCGAGACCGGGTGGATCATCGTGCCCTTGGTGGGGCTCTTGGTCTTCAGGCGTTCGTAGCACTCGACGCCGCGGGCGGCCTGGTACTCGGTCTCGCACTCTTCCCACGACAGCTTGACGCCGCCCACACCGCCTTCCTTGACGTTGACATAGTTGAGGTAGTCGATGAAGCCGCCGAAGATGCCGACGCCCGCGGGGCCGTACGGCCCGACGCGGAACGACAGGATGCTGATGAACTGGTCGTTGGCCTGCGAGAACACCGGGGCAGCGGTCACGAGTGCCGTGACGCCGATCGCCGCGGCGCAGAGTGCCTTCGCGGCCTTGAAACGCTTGCTGGTGAACATGATTGGTCTCCTGATTGAAAAATCCGGGACGCCCTCCTCGACGACCGCCCCGCCTGTGCTTCTACGTATCGCGCTTCCCTCCGGTGGCCTCCATCAATGCGGGAACGGCCAGATCCGCAGCTTCTCCTTGCCGATCTGCCACAAGCGGGCCAGTCCGTGCGGCTCGACGATCAGGAAGAAAATGATCAGCGCGCCGAAGATCATGAACTCGATGTAGGTCAGCGACGAGCGGCGAAACGACAGGTTCAGCAGCTCGGCGGTCCAGGGAATCAGGATCGAAAGGAAGATCGGCAGCACCGTGAAGAAGGTCGCGCCGATGAACGCGCCCATGATCGTGCCCATGCCGCCGACGATGATCATGAACAGCACGCGGAACGACATGTCGAGCCCGAAGGCCTCGGGCTCCACCGTGCCGATGTAGCAGTACGCATACAGCGCGCCGGCCACGCCACAGTAGAACGAGCTGATCGCGAAGGCCATCAGCTTGGTACGCACCAGCGGAATGCCGATGACCTCCGCCGCCACGTCCATGTCGCGCACGGCCATCCACTTGCGGCCGGTGTTCGAACGCGCCATGTTCTTCGCGCACAGCGCGAGGACCACGACCACGCCCAGCACGAAGACGTAATTGCGCACGGGCGTATTGATCGCGATGCCGAAGAAGGTGACCGGTTGCGCACTGATGATGCCCGATGCGCTGTTGTTGGTGAACCACGGAAACTTCTGCAATGCCCACACCACGAAGAACTGCGCGGCCAGCGTCGCCACAGCGAGATAGAAGCCCTTGATGCGCACCGACGGCAGGCCGAACGCGATGCCGACCAGCGCCGCGCAGACGCCGGCCAGCAGGAACGACACGATCTGCGGCAGCCACGGGAGGCGCAGAACGAAGTTGTAGGCGGCGAACGCGCCGACCGCCATGAAGGCCGCGGACCCCAGCGACAGCTGGCCTGCGTAACCAATCAGGATGTTGAGGCCGAGCGCGGCGAGCGAGAAGATCAGGATCGGGATCAGCAGCGCGGTGAACCAGTAGTCGCTGACGAACAGCGGCACGAGCACGAACACCACGGCCAGCAGCGTGAAGAACGCGATGCGATCCTGGCGGATCGGCAGCAGCTGCTGATCGGCGGCATAGGTGGTCTTGAACTGACCGGCTTCGCGATAGAGCATGGGCGGCGTTGGGCTCTCGGCTAGACGCGGTCGATGTGACGTTCGCCGAACAGGCCTTCGGGCCGGATCAGCAGGAAGGCGAGCGCGAGCACGTATGGGAACCAGCTCTCGAGTCCGCCCCCCAGGTATGGCCCGATGTAGACCTCGGCCAGCTTCTCGGTGCTGCCGATGATCAGGCCACCGACGATCGCGCCGGGTACCGACGTGAAGCCGCCGAGAATGAGCACCGGCAACGCCTTCAGCACGACCGCGACGAGCGCGAGCTGCACGCCGTTGCGCGCACCCCAGAGCAGCCCCGCGACCAGTGCGACGAAGCCGGCGACGCCCCACACGATCATCCAGATCACCTGCAGCGGGATGCCGATCGACAGCGCGGCCTGGTGGTCGTCGGCCACAGCGCGCAAAGCCCGGCCGATCTTGGTCTTCT
>JBBRRW010000166.1:0-7743 GCA_038245975.1 Burkholderiales bacterium | reverse complement strand
CTCGACCATGCCGAGGCCGACCAGCGGCAAGGTCGAGGCCGTCGACGAGATCACGATGTCGAAGCGACCGAGTTCGGCCGGCAGCTCGGACAGCAGCATCGCGTGCGACGGCACGCCGGTCGCCGCCAGGCGCGCCGCGAGTTGCTGCCCGCGGTCGAGCGAGCGATTGGCCACGGCGATGGCAGTCGGTTTCTGCGCCGCGAAATGCGTGGCGACGAGTTCGATCATCTCGCCCGCGCCGATGAAGACGATGCGCTGTTGGTCGAGGCGTTCGAAGATGCGCTCCGAGAGCCGGACCGCGGCCGCCGCCATCGACACGCTGGCCGAACCGATGGCGGTGCCGGAGCGGACCGCCTTCGCGACGGCGAAGGAGCGGTCGAAGGCCTGGCGCAACGGCGTGCCCAGCGTGCCGACCGCCTCGGCCTCGCGCGCGGCGTCCTTCATCTGGCCGAGGATCTGCGGCTCGCCGAGCACCATCGAATCGAGTCCGCTCGCGACGCGGCACGCGTGGCGGACGGCGTTGCTGTCGACATGCCAGTACCAGTGCGGGTCGAGTGCTTCGGGCGGCGTCTGGTGCCGTTCCGCGAGCCATCGGCCGAGGTCGCGCCGCAGCGCCGGAAGCGCGTCGGAAGGCCGGTCGGTGGCTGCGTATATCTCGGTGCGGTTGCAGGTCGACAGGACCACGGCGTGCGGCACCGCGTCCGCGAAGGCACCGGTCAGCGCGCCCAGCGTCGACGCCAGCTGCTCGGCCGGAATCGCCACGCGTTCGCGTACCGACAGCGGCGCGGTGGCGTGGTTGAGTCCGAGAGTCAGGATTCGCATCAATCGCGGATAAGTCGCGCTTCAGTCGCGCAGGGGTCGCATGCCGCCGGCCGTGTGCGGCCGGCATGAAGGATCAACGGGAGGCCGCACCGTTCCCGGCCTGTCGCTGCCTCCGGACGAGCCGGTAATCCGCAGGATCGGTGGACGGCGTTCGGCACGAAAAGACAACCATGGATTATACCGTCCGGCCGCGTTCGCGGCGTCGCGCCGGCGCTTCACGGGTCGAGGCGGTCGAGCCGGTAGCCGTAGCCGTAGACCGGCATCACGCGATACACCGATTGCGTGTTCAACCCCAGCTTGGACCGCAGTCGCGAGACGTGCGTGTCCATCGTGCGCGACGAGATGTCCGCGTCGCCGCCCCACACCACCTCGCGGATGTGATTGCGCGACATCGGCCGGCCGGCGTTGCGGAACAGCAGCAACCCGAGATCGAACTCCTTCTGGGTCAGCAGCACGCGCGCCGGTTCGGCGCCGGCAGCACCGGCGATGGCGACTTCGCAGGGCGCCGGGTCGAACCGATAGGGCTCGAACTCGTAGCGCTCCAGCGTCTCGTTCGGATAGGTGCGGCGCAGCAGCGCCTGGAGACGTGCGATCAACTCGGAGGGCCGGATGGGCTTGATCAGGTAGTCGTCGGCACCGCAGGACAGGCCGGCGATGATGTCGTCTTCGCGACCGTTGGCCACCATCATCAGCGTGGGGGTCCGCGTCGCGGCCGCGCGGGCGTGGCCGAGCACGGCACCGCCGTCGCCCGGGTGCCCCTTCCAGTCGACCACCAGCGCGTCGAAACGACGGACGCGGGCATCGGCGACCAGCGCGCGCGCATCGGTATGGATGCTGCATTCGAAACCCGAACGTTCGAGCCACTGCGCGATCAGCGTCTGCTCGGAAGGGTCCGTGTCGAACAGGGCGATGCGCACGAGCGGGCGAGGCGTCGGGCGTCGGGGTTCAGAAGGCCGGCGTGTCGACGGTCGCGGCTGCCGGCAGCCGCTGGTCCGCGTTGCGGTACCACACCAGGATGCCGACCGCGAACGCCGTGTAGTAGGCCGCGACCACGCCGAAGATCGCGAGCGTCAGCGGACTCGATCCGAATCCCTGCATCGACGAAGGGTCGAGGCGGCCGGTCGACAGGTACAGCACGCCGAAGCGATAGATCAGGCGGCCGATGAACAGCACGGAGATCGCGACGCCGATCGTCGTGTTCGGCACGAAGAAGAAGCCGGCCTCGGTGGCTTCGAAGCGGGTCAGCTTGAGGCCGAGCCACGCCAACGCGACACCGACCGCCGCACCGGCGACCAGTCCTTCGAGCAGCACGATGTCGCGCAGCCCCGAGAGACTGACGAGCACGAGCAGGATGGGAAAGAACACGGCGGTCAGGACCAGCCGGCGCACGCGGACGGGTTGCCGGCCCACGAGACGACGGACGCGCCGGTACATGCGCCAGCCGATCAGGGCGGCGACCAGCGCGGGCATCAGGGCGGGCAGCGAGATCGGGAACTGGGTCATGTCGGGCGGGCGATCAGCGGGAGGGGAAAGGAGCGACCGGGGACGCTGCGGCCGTCGTCACGGCCGGATGTACGCATAGCCCTGTTGCTGCTTGCGCATCACTTCGACCACGCCGGACGGCACGTAGCCGATGTCCTTCAGCATGTCGGCTGCAGGTTGCGGATGTTGTTGAGAACCAGGTTCCACTTGGCCAGATCGTTGTCGGTGACCTGGAACACGGCCTTGTCCTGCGCGAACGCGGCGGCGGCAGAAACGCTACCGAAGGCCAGCACGAGGACCTGCGAAGCGATCCTGAAGCGTGATGAGACAGTCATGGGAACCTCGTGGTGTCGTGAGGCGGGATTGTCGCATCGCGTCGATCGTCGCGATAGCGGTGCTCGCGGCGCCCGCCGCAGGCGCTTCAGTAGCGCGTCGTCAGCGTCGTCAGCCAGTCGGGCGAGTGATCGACCAGCCAGCTCTCGACCTGCTTGTCGCCGTCGGTGAGGATCAGGGCCGCCAGCACCAGCATCGCGATGCCCATCGCGGCCTTGCCGATGCGTCCCACCTGCAGCAGCCGGCCCCGCGACCGCGCCATCGCACTGCGCGAGAGCAGCCCGAGGAGCACGACCGGAAGCGCGGCGCCGAGACCGAAGACGCTCATCAGCAGCGCGATCTGCGGCAGGTGCGAACCCTGGCTGGCCAGCAGGATGGCCGCGCCGAGCGTCGGGCCCACGCAGGGACTCCACACGACGCCGAGCAGCAAGCCGATCGCGAACTGGCCCGTCAGTCCGTCGAGCCGCCAGCGGCTCAGCAGGCCGTTGCCGGCGCTGCCGAGCCCTGCCGTCGCGACCGAGAACGCCTGCTGGACGCGCGGCGAGACCAGCGCGATGCCGACCACCGCGAGCAGCACGGCGCCGATCGTGCGCAGCACCGCCGTGTCGAAGCCGAGTCGCGCGCCGAGCGAGGCGATGAACGTGCCGATGAGTGCGAACGACAGCGCGAGGCCCGCCGCGAGCGCCAGCGGGCCGCGTCGATCCACGCTGACCGCCGTCCCGAGCAGGATCGGCACGACCGGCAGGACGCACGGCGAGAGGATCGACAGGACGCCGGCGAACAGTCCCGTCGCATACGACCCGAGGCCGAATTCCACGACGCGTTCAGCCGCCGCGGAGCGCTGCGTCGACCGGCTGCAGGCGCTCAGACATGCGTCTTCCGGATCAGCCCCTCGATCCCGTCGTGCGTGGTGTCGCCGACCGACCGGGCGACCTCCTGCCGACCCTTGAAGCCGATCATCGTGCTCTGCATGCCGACGTTGTATTTCTTGAGCAGCGCCTTGTCGCGGTCGAAGTCGACGACGAACATCGTCACGTCCTTGTTGGCCGGTTCCTTCATCAGCTCGGACTGGATCGGCGCCTGCGCCTTGCAGGTCGGACACCAGCTGGCGTGGACGGCGATGACGACCGGCTTGCCTTCGGCCGCGAGCTTGTCGACTGCGCCCTGGTCGTAGGGCCGGATCTCACCGGCGGCTGCGAAAGCGGAAATCGCGAAGAGGAGGGCCGCGGTGGCGGCGCGAAAAAGTTTCATGGGAACTCCTGGAAGTGGCGACGCCGCGCGTCGGTGACGGAACCCTGTCGATGCGGCACGAGGCCGCGCTGCAGACGGACAGTCGCGCTCGCCCACCATCCATTACAACGGGCCCCGAGCAGGGCGACGCATCGACCGCGTCGTGCCGGGCCGTCACTGAATCCACATGGGCCATCACTGCGTCACGAGCCCCTGCAGTACCGCGACCCAGACTGACCGCTCAGCCTTGCAGCGCCTGCCGAATGCGCCTCACGCCTTCGTCCAGGCGCTCCGGTTTGCAGGCATAGCACCAGCGCACGAAGCCTTCGCCGTCCTCGCCGAACGCGCTGCCCGGCGCAAGGCCGACGCGCGCTTCGCGGACCATGCGCTTGCAGAACGCGAGGCTGTCCTTCGCCTGTTCGAGCTTGAAGAACACGTACATCGCGCCGGCCGGTGCGTGGACCTCCACGTCGGGCAGGGTCGACAGCGCCGCCACGAGGTGATCGCGGGCGCCGCGCAATTCGACGATCAGCGACCGCACAAAACTCTCTCCGTCGGTGACCGCGACGATGCCGGCCTCCTGGACGAACGACGGTGCACACGACGTGTTGTATTCGATCAGCTTGCCGAGGTCGTCGGTCAGGCTGGTCGGCAGGATCATCCAGCCGAGGCGCCAGCCGGTCATCAGCCAGCTCTTCGAGAACGAGTTGACGCAGATCACGCGCTCGTCGCGCGTCGCGATGTCGAGGAAGGACGGTGCGGTCTGCCCTTCGCCGAAATGCAGGCGCTCGTAGACCTCGTCTGCGATCACCCAGATGCCGTGGCGACGGCAATGATCGAGCACGACCTGTTGCGCGTCGCGTGGCATGACCCAGCCGGTGGGATTGTTCGGCGAGTTGACGATCAGCACGCGCGTGCCGGGCGTCAACGCCGCGAGCAGGTGTTCCACGTCGAGGGTCCAACCGTCGACCCCGAAATCGAGCGACACCGTCTCGACGTCCGCGCCGAGGATCTTCGGGATCTCGACGACGTTCGGCCATAGCGGCGTCACCGCGACCGCGCGATCGCCGGGGCCGACGACCAGTTGCGCGGCCAGCATCAGCGCATTGACGCCCGCGCTGGTGACGACGATGTTGTCGACCGGCGTGGGTCCGTGCAACGCGCCGACATAGTCCGACAGCGCCGCCCGCAGTCGCGGGATGCCGAGGTTGTGCGTGTAGAAGGTGGCGCCGCGGTCGAGCGCACTGGCGGCCGCCTTCCGCACGAACGCCGGCGTGACCTGGTCCGACTCGCCGAACCAGAACGGCAGCACGTCGGGGAGGTGCAGCCCGGCATTGGACACTTCGCGGATGCGTGAACCGCGCAGGCTGCGGATGACGTCGCGGGCGACGGCGGGAGTGGTGGTGGTTTCGATCGGGCGAGGGTTCATGGGGACGAGACAGGCGGGCACTGGGCCGGAAGGTCGGCACTTTGCCATCCTTCCGACCGCGATGTTGTTGAAGCGCCCGAATCATCGCCATGGTCCGATCGCCGGCGCGGCGGATCCAGCCATGCCGGCGCGCTTCGCTACTACCGCACGCGATGCTTCAGGAAAGCTCCTCGGCGCCCGATGCATGGCTCGACAGCCCGTGGTTCTCGATGCTGGCCGCCGCCGGCAGGTACACGACGCGGGCGCGCCGGTGTATCCAGCGCAACCGCAAAGTGATCAGCGCCGCCCCGATCAGCAGGACGCCTGACACCTTCAACAGCATCGATCCCGGTCGAAGCAGCAGAGCGACCGCCCCTCCCAGGCCGTACAGGAAGGGGAAGGTTTCATACCAGATTGTTTCCAAATCCATTGAGACAGATCCTGCGCATAGGTGTCGACCCGGCGAACGCCGATCCTCGCGGTTCGGGCGATCGATGAAAATTCATCTATTTCCGTTGCAAGTTCTGCACCCGCTGTTCGGCCGCCAAGGACAGGTCCTTGTTGCGAAACTGCTATTCGTCGGGGTCGAGCTGCGAAGCGTCCATCCTTACGGCGGTATCGGTCGCCCGCTGTTAAGCGGGTCGACAGCTTTCGTGACCTTCGATGACCTCGTGGCCCAGGCGAGCCGGCGGCGCCTTCGTCGATCCGGCCTCGCGATTCTTGGCAGAAGCGGCGTCTGGCAGACGTGCGTTGCCGGTCCATCGATGCAGGCGAAATCGCGGCAGTGCAGTAGTTCGAGATGCGGCTCGCTTCCGAGGACGCCCGTCGCGATCAGGTCGACTCGCCGGTCGATCGCGTTGTCGAGCCGCGCCTGCTCGATGCCCGTGTTGAGAGAGCACAAGAGCGGACGATCAGCCCGAGGCGGCGTAGAACGCGATGCTGCAATCGAAGTCGATGAGCGACAGAGCCGAGAGATCGGGGGTGATGGGTGACGTTGGCGACCTCGTCGAGGTGGAGCGAACTTCAGCGGATGGCCTTCCGGGTCGCGGAAATTGAACGCGCGAACACTTCCGGGTTAACCGGTAGGTGCTCCGGGCCTTCGCGTGAAATGGCCCGCCGGCGATCGTCGCGACACAGCCTCGCATACGCCGTGTCCACCAGCGCGGCACCGGGCGGGGGGGAAGGGCGTCGCCGAAGCGGCGGCAAGCACGATCCGCGCGGCCCCGGCGCGCAGTTCGATGCCCGCCGGTGGCGGTCGGACTCCGCCAGCAAGACGACCCGCGGTCTCGCGACGCCGTAGGCTTGCGCGAGATCGATCGGGTTGGACGCGATCATCGCCTTCGCCTCTCCTGCGAGTTGATGCACTTCGTTCCTGGGTGATGGCTTGCCGCTTGCCGCTTGGCGCCGCGCTCGCACATTTTTCGCCATACGCGGGCGTGCGCCCTAACCATCGCGTTGGTGTCGAACCCGAAGGACGCGTCTCGCTTCCGTTGGCTAACGCACAGACGGCGCGACAGGGTTGCGCGATGGTTCGGTGTCGACGGAGAGGTCACGTCCGAACCAAACAGGAGACTGAAGTGAGAGAGGCATATCTTTATCAATGGCATTCGATCGATCTTGACGTGAAAGAGGTCGCACACGGACGGTTTCAGTGGACCTATTTCATCGACAAGCACTACTGCAGCCAGGACACGTCGACCTTACTGATCGACGAGGTTCGGGCTAACGCTCTCATGCTCGCGCACCGATCGATCGACCTGCTCAACACCATCACATCGAACGCTCCGCGGCTCGCTCCGACCGGTGCGGCATCGCGACCGCAATCAACTGGTCGCTTGCGCGATCTCGCGGCGTCGGCTTCCGCAGCGGCACCGTTCGCCGACCGCCCTGAAAGTTAGGCGCCGGGCGATTGCGGGTACGCCGCATTGAAAGGATCGAGCAGCGGGTCTACGGCGACAGCGCCTATGCCAGTCAGACGGAATTGATCGCCAGCAAGGCGCCTCACGCGAAGGACTTCACCAGCGCGCGCGTGTGCAACCCCTTGGGCGAAGTCACCCGAGCGACGCGCTCGAAGAGCCGCAGCAAGTCGCGCCTCCGCGCGGGTCATCGAGCGTCTGTGGGGCTTCAGCAAGGCGGACAGGCGGCCGTCGCGCGTCATCGATCGGCATTGGCACTCGGCTTTCCGCCGCCTTGCCTGTGACTCACATCATCACTTCACGATTCGACGATCGGCCAAGTTGCACAAGCCGCGGCAGGGCGTGTACGGCAACGTACAGACGCACTTCGCGGACCACCCGACGATGCTGACGCAGCCATTGCGATGGCTTTCGAATCGTCAAGGAGTTCAAGATGGACGCAAACAGTGGGTTTGGTTGGATCTGGTTCCTTTGGATCGGAGTCGTGTTCCTCATGTTCTCGAGCGTAGGAAACTGGGGCTATACGTACCGGGCCCACCGGAGATTTGACGG
>JBBRRW010000165.1:0-7759 GCA_038245975.1 Burkholderiales bacterium | reverse complement strand
CGACCGGTCCTGACGGCGTGTACCCCGCCGTCCCGACCCGGTCCACTGTCTCGTCGTCGTCGTCTCGTCGCCACAGCTCGCTCGCGTCGTCCGTCCCGGGTCTACACCTGGCCGGCATACGGATCCACAGAAGGTCGTCGATCGCGCGCATGTCGAACTCCGCTGGTTTGCCTGATCGTTCCCGCCTGGCTCCGCCCGTCGCGCCTGCGACCGGGGGGCCATCGCTCCTGCGCGCGCGGCCCGTCGTGCCGACGCTGCCACCACCCCGACTTGATCGACGCTGAAGCCGCAGTCATGCCGGCCCGTATCGCGATCGACAGCATGGGTGGGGACCATGGCCTCGCGGTCACGATCCCGGCCACGCTGCAATTCATCGAAAGCCATCCCGACGTCCGCATCCTGCTGGTCGGCGATGCCGCCGTCCTCGAGGCCGGCCTGCGCGCCGCCAGGAGCCGCGCCGACCGGTCGCGCATCGAAGTCGTCCACGCTTCCGAAGTCGTCGCGATGGACGACTCGATCGAGATCGCCTTGCGCAAGAAGCGCGATTCGTCGATGCGGGTCGCGATCAACCTCGTCAAGGAAGGTCGGGCGGACGCCTGCGTGAGCGCCGGCAATACCGGCGCGCTGATGGCGATCTCGCGCTACGTGCTGAAGACGGTCGAAGGCATCGATCGCCCCGCCATCGCGACGTTGCTGCCGAACCAGACCGGCGGTGCGACCACGGTCCTCGACCTGGGCGCGAATGTCGACTGCAGCGCCGAACACCTGCTGCAGTTCGCCATCATGGGCAGCGCGCTGGTCGCGGCGGTGGACGGCAAGGAGCGTCCGAGCGTTGGGCTGCTGAACATCGGCGAAGAGATCATCAAGGGCAACGATACGGTCAAGGAAGCCGGCGAGCTGATGCGCGCGGCCGCCGAGCGCGGTCAGCTCAACTTCTTCGGCAACGTCGAAGGCAACGACATCTTCCGCGGCTGCGTCGACGTCGTCGTCTGCGACGGTTTCGTCGGCAACGTCGCGTTGAAGACGACCGAGGGACTGGCGGTGATGCTCGGCGGCTTCATCCGCGAGGAGTTCAAGCGCAACGTATTCACGATGCTGGCCGCGCTGATCGCGATGCCGGTGCTCAAGCGCTTCAAGGATCGTGTGGACCATCGGCGCTACAACGGGGCCAGCCTGCTCGGCCTGCGCGGCCTCGTCGTCAAGAGCCACGGCTCGGCCGACACGTTCGCGTTCGGCCACGCGATCGCACGGGCGTGCGATTCGGCGAACCACGACGTCGGCTCGCGCATTGCGGCTTCGATGAAGAACATGCGACGCGAGGCCGCTGCGACCGATGCGATGGCCGAGGGTGCGGTCGAGGCAGCGGAACCTCCGGCGCCCCGTCGCGACGACGAAACCCTGCAGCCGATCGCCTCCCTGTTCTGATCGCAATCCCGTGCGTCCCGACATGAATGCTTATTCGACGATCATCGGCACCGGCAGCTACCTGCCGCCGCGCCGTGTCTCCAACGACATGCTGGCTGCGGAGCTCGGTGCCCGCGGTATCGAGACCAGCGACGAGTGGATCTTCTCGCGCAGCGGCATCAAGGCGCGCCATTTCGCCGCACCCGACGTCCCGTGCAGCGACCTCGCCACCGCAGCGGCGCAACGGGCGCTCGAAGCAGCGGGCCTCGAGGCATCCGCCATCGACCTCATCATCGTGGCGACCTCGACGCCGGACATGGTCTTCCCCAGCACGGCCTGCATCGTGCAGAACAAGCTGGGCATCACCAATCAGTGCGCGGCGTTCGACCTGCAAGCCGTCTGCAGCGGCTTCGCGTATGCGGTGACCACGGCCGACGCCTTCATCCGCTCGGGGCAGGCCACCAACGCGCTGGTGATCGGCGCGGAGGTTTTCTCGCGCATCCTGAACTTCGCGGACCGGACCACCTGCGTGCTGTTCGGCGACGGCGCCGGGGCGGTCGTCATGACCGCCTCGGAGCGGCCGGGCGTGCTGGCCAGCCGCCTGCATTCGGACGGCCGTCACGTCGGCATCCTGTGCGTGGCGGGCAACGTCGACAACGGCGTCGTCTCGGGCAACGCGTTCCTCACGATGGACGGGCCGGCGGTGTTCAGGCTCGCGGTCAACGTCCTGGAGAAGGTCGCTCTCGAGACCCTGGCGGCCGCCGGGATCACCGCCGACCAGCTCGACTGGCTGATCCCGCACCAGGCCAACATCCGCATCATGCAGGGCACCTGCAGGAAACTCGGCCTGCCGCTCGACAAGATGGTCGCCACCGTCGCCGAACACGGCAACACCTCGGCCGCGTCTATTCCGCTCGCGCTCGACGTCGCCGTGCGCGACGGCCGCATCCGCAGCGGTCACAAGGTGATGATGGAAGGCGTGGGCGGCGGTTTCACCTGGGGTGCCGTTCTCGTCGAGATGTGAAGCGACCGGCGCCGCTCCGGCGTTCCGTCGTCGCGCGCATCCACGGCGCGGCCGGTGCATCCTTCCACTTTTTTCGAACGATTCCACGATGAGTTTCGCATTCGTCTTTCCCGGTCAGGGGTCCCAGTCGGTCGGCATGTTCGACGCGATGATCGCGGCACGGGACACCTACCCGGCGGTTGCCGAGACCCTCGAGGAGGCATCGGACGTCCTCCACCAGGATCTCGTCGCGTTGATCGCGCAGGGTCCGGTCGAAGAGCTCGGCCTGACGACCAACACGCAACCGGTGATGCTGGCCGCAGGCGTCGCGATGTGGCGCGCCTGGCGTGACGCGGGGGGCGCCGTGCCGTCGGTGATGGCGGGGCACAGCCTCGGCGAATACGCCGCCCTCGTCGCGTCCGGCGCGCTGCGTTTCACCGATGCGTTGCCGCTCGTCCGCTTCCGCGCGGAGGCGATGCAGGCGGCGGTCCCGGTCGGCACCGGCGGCATGGCCGCGATCCTCGGACTCGACGACGACGCGGTGCGCGCCGCCTGTGCCGAAGCGGCCCAGGGCGAGGTCGTCGAAGCCGTCAACTTCAACGCACCGTCGCAGGTCGTGATCGCCGGCCACAAGGCCGCCGTCGAACGCGCCTGCGAAGCGGCGAAGGCGCGCGGCGCGAAGAGGGCGGTGATCCTCGCGGTCTCGGCGCCTTTCCATTCGTCGCTGATGCGGCCGGCTGCGAAGCGCCTCGCGGCCCGTCTCGCCGACGTCGACATCGTGCCGTCGACCATCGACGTGATCAACAATGTCGACGTCGCGATCGAGCGCGACCCCGATGCGATCCGGTCGTCGCTGGTCCGGCAGGCCGCCGGTCCGGTGCGATGGGCCGAGACCATCCGCAGGATGGCGGACAACGGCGTGAAGCAACTCGTGGAGTGCGGACCCGGCAAGGTTCTGGCGCCGATGGTTCGACGCATCGACCCGCGCGTCAACGGGCTGTCCCTGTTCGACCCGGCCTCGCTGGCGGCCACGCTCGAGGCTCTGCAATGAACCCTTCGAAGGACGCGACGACGATGCGCGAACAGACCCTGACCGGACAGGTCGCACTCGTGACCGGCGCTTCTCGCGGCATCGGCCGTGCCATCGCGCTGGAACTCGCGACGCTCGGCGCCACGGTGGTCGGCACGGCGACGACCGAGGCCGGTGCCACGTCGATCGGTGACTACCTGACGGCCCATGGCGGCAAGGGGATCGTGCTCGATGTGCGCGACGCTGCCGGCTGCGAAGCGGCCATCGAGGCGGTGCAGAAGGACTTCGGCGGACTGCACATTCTGGTCAACAACGCCGGCATCACGCAGGACACGCTGGCGATGCGCATGAAGGACGACGACTGGGATGCGGTCATCGATACCAATCTTTCAGCGGTCTTCCGAATGGCGCGCGGGGTGCTGCGCGGCATGCTCAAAGCCCGGGGTGGGCGCATCGTCAACATCACCTCGGTCGTCGGTTCGGCCGGCAACGCGGGCCAGATCAACTACTCGGCGGCGAAGGCGGGCGTTGCAGGGATGACGCGTTCGCTGGCGAAGGAGGTTGGCAGTCGGGGCATCACCGTCAACTGCGTCGCGCCGGGATTCATCGACACCGACATGACGAAAAGTCTTTCGGCCGCCCAGGTCGATGAGGTGACCGGGCAGATTCCCCTCGGACGACTGGGCCGGCCGGAGGACATCGCGGCCGCCGTCGCGTTTCTCGTTTCGCCCGCGGCCAGCTACGTCACCGGCGCGACCCTGCATGTGAACGGCGGCATGTACATGAGCTGATCGCAGCGCGCCTCCAGCGTCGCAGCGGCTCGTCGACCCCTCGACGGAGGGCTCCGGGCTCCTGCGGCGAGAGGGGGCGGTCTGCTACAATCCGCGCGATTTTCGCAGTGGGTCGAACCCATTTTCGAATCGGCATGATCGAGCGAAGCGAGCGCTTCGACGATCGACGCAACACCCCCTTTCACGGAGGATAAAAATTCATGGACAGCATCGAACAACGCGTCAAGAAAATCGTCGCAGAACAGCTCGGCGTCAACGAGGCCGACATCAAGACCGAATCGTCGTTCGTCGACGACCTGGGTGCCGACTCGCTCGATACCGTCGAACTGGTGATGGCGCTCGAAGACGAATTCGAGACCGAGATCCCCGACGAAGAAGCCGAGAAGATCACCACCGTGCAGCAGGCGATCGACTACGTCAGCTCGCACAAGAAGTAAGCGTCCTTTGGACCACGTCACGCTAGCCGCATGAGCCGTCGCCGCGTCGTCATCACCGGCCTCGGGATCATCGCGCCGGTCGGCAACACCATCCCCGAAGCCTGGTCGAACATCCTTGCCGGCAAGTCGGGCATCGATCACATCACGCGCTTCGATGCCTCCGCGCTGCCCTGCCGTATCGCCGGTGAAGTCCGGGACTTCAAGATCGACGACTACATCTCGGCCAAGGAAGCGCGCCACATGGATACGTTCATCCATTACGGCATCGCCGCGGGCATCCAGGCCTGGAACGACAGCGGGCTGACCGTCACCGAGGAAAACGCCGAACGCATCGGCGTCATCGTGGGGTCCGGCATCGGCGGCCTGCCGATGATCGAGGAGACCTGCATCGAACTGGCGGCGCGCGGACCGCGGCGCATCTCGCCGTTCTTCGTGCCGGCGTCGATCATCAACATGGTCTCCGGCCAACTGTCGATCCACTTCGGCATGAAGGGCCCGAGCTACGGCATCGTCAGCGCCTGCACGACCGGGCTGCATTGCATCGGCGATGCGGGACGCCTGATCGAATACGGCGACGCCGACGTCATGCTGGCGGGCGGCGCCGAGTCCACCATCTCTCCGCTCGGCGTCGGCGGCTTCACCGCGGCCCGCGCGATGACCCTGCGCAACGACGATCCCAAGACCGCCAGCCGGCCCTGGGATATCGATCGCGACGGCTTCGTCCTCGGCGAGGGCGCCGGCGTGATGGTGCTCGAGGAGTACGAGCACGCGAAGAAGCGCGGCGCCAACATCGTTGCCGAGTTGATCGGCTACGGCATGAGCTCGGACGCGTATCACATCACCGCGCCCAACGCCGACGGCCCGCGCCGCGGCATGATCAACGCGCTGCGCAACGCGGGACTGTCCGGCGATGCGGTGCAGTACATCAACGCCCACGGCACGTCGACGCCGCTCGGCGACAAGAACGAGACCGTGGCGATCAAGAATGCGTTCGGCGATCACGCGAAGCGGCTGGTCGTGAACTCGACCAAGTCGATGACCGGGCACCTGCTCGGCGCGGCCGGCGGCATCGAAGGGGTCTTCACCGCGCTGGCGATCCGCGACCAGGTCTCGCCGCCGACGATGAACATCTTCAATCAGGACCCCGAGTGCGATCTCGACTACTGCGCCAACGAGGCGCGGCCGATGAAGATCGACGTGGCGCTCTCCAACTCCTTCGGCTTCGGCGGCACCAACGGCACCATGGTGCTGCGCCGCCTGTGATCCGCGCGGTAACCGCTTCCGTCGCAATCCTCACCCGGCACTTCCAGCGGTCCCCGCTGCCTCCATGAGTCTATCGGCGCGTATCACGGTGGCACCGTCGCGCCGTCTCGATCTCGCCGCCCTGGCGATCGCGATTGGCGGCATCGCGGTGGTCGCGGCGACCGTCGCAGCGCGTTGGCCGGCGGCCGCCCCGGTCGTTGCACTGGGAGCCCTGGGTGCTGCGGCGTTCGTCGTGGCGCGCGCCGCCGTGCGACGGCGCCTGACGATCGCCTACTCGCTCACCGTTTCCAACCGCGCCGAGATCGACGTCTTTCCCGATCCCCGGGCGACCGAAGGGCCCTGGCGACTCGCCGATACGACCATGGCCTGGTCGGGTTTCGCGGTGCTGGCGCTGCGGAAGACCGATCCCACGATCGCCACCGGGATCGTGCGGATGGCCGTCCTCGACGTCGATCTGGCGCGAGACGAACGCCGCGCCTTGAGCCGCTTCATGATGTGGTCGCTGCGCGGCGGCGACGGCGGAGCGTCTCGCCATTCGCAGGGTCCGGACCGTTCGTGATGGAACCAACGACCGAACGGGAAGTCGACCAACGCCTTGTCGAGCGCGTTCAGCGCGGCGACAAGAAGGCGTTCGAGCTGCTCGTCGTCAAGTATCAGCGAAAGATCAACCGGCTCGTCTCGCGGCTGGTTCGCGATGCCGCCGAGATCGAGGACGTGACGCAGGAAGCGTTCATCAAGGCCTACCGGGCGCTGCCGCAGTTCCGTGGCGACAGCGCCTTCTATACCTGGTTGTACCGGATCGCCATCAACACGGCGAAGAACTACCTTGCGTCCCAGGGACGTCGTGCGCCGACCACCACGGGCAGCGATGTGGAGGAAGCTGAAACTTTCGATGATGCGGACCAACTAAGGGACATCAACACGCCCGAGTCGCTGATGATGAGCAAGCAGGTCGGTGAAACGGTCGGTCGGGCGATGGACCAGCTCCCCGAAGAGCTGCGCACGGCCATCCAGATGAGAGAGATTGAGGGAATGAGTTACGAGGACATCGCGGCAGCCATGAACTGCCCGATCGGTACGGTGCGTTCGCGCATCTTCCGAGCCCGCGAATCGATTGCTTCCGAGTTGCGGCCGCTTTTGGGGACATCCAAAGACAAGAGGTGGTAGTCATGAAGGCTGAAAACATTCCCGAGCGTGCCGTTCCGGCAGAGGCTAGCGACAGCGATCCGCGTCTCCAGGTGTCGGCGCTGGTCGACGGCGAACTCGACGACGCGACCATCGAACGCACGATCGACGCGCTGCTCGCGTCCGACGAGCTGGCCGCCTTCTGGGCCGATGCCCATCGCGCAGGCGACTGGATGCGCTCCGAAGAAGTGATCGGCGTCGGCAACGGCGAGCTGTTCCTCCGCAAGTTCTCGGTCCAGCTCGCGAGCGAGCCGACGATCCTCGCGCCCCGTGCCTCCGGACGCTCGCGCTCGAAGCGCTTCTGGATCAGGACCGGGTTGCCGGGCGCATCGGTCGCGGCCGCGCTGGTGGTCGTCGCGTGGGTGGCCATGCCGTTCGGCCGTGACGACGGCAGCGCGAACCTCGCGAAGGCCCAGCCCACGGTATTGATCGTGCCGGCGGCCATCGCGAACGCCGAGCCCGAGCTGAAGGAAGTCGATCCCGAGCGCCTGTCCGACTACTTCGCCGCGCACCGCGACGTCACGCCTTTCGGTTATCGCGGGGCCGCTGCGCGGCCAGCGGTCTATGCCACGCCGGTCGTCACGGCCAACACACCGCCCTCGCAATAATTCATGGCCGATGCTTCGTCCGCGAACGCGGCAACGAT
>JBBRRW010000164.1:0-7772 GCA_038245975.1 Burkholderiales bacterium | reverse complement strand
TCGCGCGCCATCGCCAGCGTGTCGATCACGTTCGCGCAGTGCTGCGAGAACGCGGGCCGGTCGAGGCGCGCCAGCTCCTCGTCGAGGAAGGCCACGTCGAAGGCCGCGTTGTGGATCAGGATCTCCGCGCCGTCGACGAAGTCGCACAGCGCGTCGGCGATGGCCTCGAACTTCGGCTTGTCCTTCAGGAAGTCCGTCGTCAGGCCGTGCACCGCCAGCGCGCCCGGGTCGCTGTCGCGGCCCGGATTGACGTATTGGTGGTAGCTGTTGCCGGTGGGTCGGCGATTCATCAGCTCGATGCAGCCGACCTCGATGATGCGGTCGCCGGTCCTCGGGTTGAGGCCGGTGGTTTCGGTGTCGAGAATGATCTGACGCATGGTCTTCCGGGAAGGGGGGCAGTGGTCGCGCTAGCGTCCGCTGCCGGGATGGAGGCTGAGCGGCGACGCGTCGACGGTGGGTCCGACCAGCGCCGGCTCGGACCCGTCGGGCGGCATCTCGACCCGCGGGTCGAGACGGCGGCCACGGGCCACGAGCGTGTACACGGTGGGCACGACGAACAGCGTGAGCAGCGTGCCGAGGGTCATGCCGCCGACGATGACCCAGCCGATCTGCTGGCGCGACTCGGCGCCGGCGCCGGTCGCCATCGCGAGCGGCACCGCCCCCAGCACCATCGCGCCGGTGGTCATCAGGATCGGCCGCAGCCGCAGCACCGCGGCTTCGCGCACGGCCTGCCTCGCGGCCATTCCTTTCGCGCGCAACTGGTTCGCGAACTCGACGATCAGGATGCCGTGCTTGGTGATCAGGCCGACCAGCGTGATCAGGCCGATCTGGCTGTAGATGTTCAGCGTGCCGCCCGACAGCCACAGTGCGAGCAGCGCGCCGGTGATCGACAGCGGCACCGACAGCATGATGACGAACGGGTCGACGAAGCTCTCGAACTGCGCCGCGAGCACCAGATAGATGAAGGCCAGCGCGAGGACGAAGGTCACGTAGATGCTGCCCGCGGAGTCGCGGAACTCGCGCGACACGCCGTTGAGGTCGGTCTGCGCCGTGGGCGGCAGCGTTCGCTTCGCCGACGCGTTGGCCGCCGCCAGCGCGTCGCCGAGCGCGTAACCCGGCGCGAGCGTCGCGGTGACGGTGACCGCGCGCTGCCGGTTGAAGTGGTTGAGCGATTGCGGCGACACCCCCTCCTTCACGTCGAGGATGTTGGACAGCGGCACCATCTGCTGGCTGCGCGTGCGCACGTAGATGTCGCTGATGTCGTTGGGCCGCGTGCGGTCCCGCGGGGCCACCTGCACGATCACGTCGTACTGCTCGCCGTCGCGCTTGAAGCGCGTGACCTGACGGCCGCCGAGCATGCTCTCGAGCGTGCGGCCTACCGTTTCGACCGGCACGCCGAGGTCGGACATCTTGTCGCGGTTGACGTCGACGCGCAGCTCGGGCGTGTTGAGCTTGAGGTCGGTCTGGATGTTCTGCACCCCCGGGAACTTCGACAGGTCGGCGATGAACTTCTCGACCATCGCCTGCAGGTCCGCGTACGGCACCTGCGACATCACGACGAACTCGAGCGGCGTCGAGCGCGGCGACTGGCCGAGCGACGGCGGGTTCAGCGCGAACGCGTTGATACCGGGCAACGCGGCGAACTTCGCCTGCAGCTCGCGCGTGATGTCCTGCTGCTTGCGGGTGCGTTCCTCCCAGGGCTTCAGGCGCAGCACCGCACGTGCGTCGATGGCCGTCGGATCGCCGGCGAAGGCGTTCGTCGCGACGCCTTCGGGGATCGCGGCATACATGCGCTCGATGTCGCGCACGCGCTCCGACGTGTACGACGGGCTCGCGCCCTGCGGCGCGCTGATGATGCCGAAGATCACGCCGCGGTCCTCGGTGGGCGCGAGCTCGGACTTGATGATGCGGAACAGGACGCCGGCCGCGACGGCCGTCGCGATCGCGACCACGACGACGATCCAGCGACGGTCCAGCAGCCGCATCAGCAGCCGGTCGTAGCCGTTCGTCATCGCCTCGAAGCCGCGCTCGATGCGGTTATACAGCCAGCCATGCCTGGTTTCGTGGCGCAACAGCAGCGAGCACATCATCGGCGACAGCGTCAGCGCCACGAAGCCCGACACCAGCACCGCGCCGGCCAGCGTCAGCGCGAACTCGATGAACAGCCGGCCCGTGCGACCCGTCGCGAAGGCCAGCGGCGCGTACACAGCGGCGAGGGTCAGCGTCATCGCGATCACCGCGAAGCCGATCTCCCGGATGCCGACCAAGGCCGCCTGCTTGCGCTCCATGCCGTTCTCGAGATTGCGGAAGATGTTCTCGAGCACGACGATCGCGTCGTCGACGACGAGGCCGATAGCCAGCACCATCGCCAGCAGCGTCAGCGTGTTGATCGTGAAGCCGAACACGTACATCAGGCCGAACGCGCCGACCAGCGACACCGGGATCGTGATCAGCGGCACCAGCGTCGCGCGCAGGTTGCGCAGGAAGATGAAGATCACCAGAACGACCAGCGCGATGGCCTCGCCGATGGTGTTGAACACCGAGCCGATCGACCGTTCGATGAATACCGAAGAGTCGTACGACATCACGAGCTGCATGCCGCCCGGCAGGTTCTCGTTGATGCGCGCGATCTCGGCGCGCACGCTGCGCGACAGCGCAAGCGGATTGGCAACGGCCTGCTTGATGACGCCGATGTTGACCGCGGTCTCGCCGTTGAAGCGCGCGAAGATGCGCTCGTCGAGCGGCGCCACGTTGACCTGAGCCAGGTCCGAGATGCGCACCGGATAGCCGGCGACGTTGGCGACGATCACGTTCTCGAAACCGGCGCGCGTCGCGAGGTCGGTCTGCGCGACCACCGAGAACTCGCGCGACGCGGACTCGATGCGCCCCGACGGGATCTCGACGTTCTGTCGGCGCAGCGCGTCCTCGACGTCCTGCACCGTGAGGCGATAGGCCGCGAGCTTGTCGCGGTCGACGTCGATGCGCATCGAGATCTGGCGCTCGCCGTACAGGCGGACGTCGGCCGCGCCGGGTAGCACCGACAAGCGCGGCTTGACGTAGCGGTTCAGGTAGTCGGACGCGGCCAGCGCGGTGAGCCGGCCGGCCTGCACGCCGATGAAGAGGATCGGGAACGAGTCGGCCTCGACCTTCGCGATCACCGGCTCGTCGACCGCGTCGGGCAGCTTGCCGCGCACGCGGGCGACCTTGTCGCGGACGTCGGCGGCCGCCGAGTCGGGGTCGCGCGTGAGCCGGAAGCGCACGTTGATGTTGCTGCGCTCCGAGCGGCTCTGCGACGTCATGACCTCGACGCCTTCGATGCCCGACAGCGAGTCCTCGAGGATCTTGCTGACCTGCGACTCGACCACCTCGGCCGACGCGCCCTTGTACGTGGTCTGCACCGAGACTACCGGTTCGTCGATGCGCGGATATTCGCGCACCGACAGCCGCGTGTACGAGATCGCGCCGACCAGCAGCACGACGATCGACAGCACGCTCGCCAGCACCGGCCGGCGGATGCAGAGTTCGAACAGCGCGTTCATCGTGTGCTGCGCGGCGGTCCGCCCGTCATGCCACCGGGTGCGTGACGCGCAGCGCGGCCGCCTTCTCGGCGCGGCCACTCTCGACCACCCGCACCGGCATCGCGTCGCGCACCAGCTTCAACTGGCCGGCGACCACGACGATGTCGCCGGCTGTCGCGCCTTCGAGCAGTTCGACCCTGGCATCGCGTCGCGCACCGACCCTGACCTTCGTGCGTCGTGCGGTCCCGTCGACCACGCGGTAGATGTAGAAGTCGCGACCCGACGGCACGATCGCTTCCTCGGGCACCATCAGCGCGTCCTTCTTCTCGGAAAAGATGACCCGCACCCGGGCGAACATGCCGGGACGCAGGCTCTGCGTCGGGTTGCTGGCGCGCGCGCGGATCGACACCGACCGGCCGTTGGTGTCGATCAGCGGATCGATCGCGTCGATGGTCGCCCTGAAGTGCTGGCCGGGCAACGCGTCGCTCGTGACGTCGACCTGCTGGCCGACCGAAACCAGCGGCTGGTAGCGCTCCGGCACGCGGAAGTCGACCTTGACGCTGCGCGTGTCCTCGACGTTGATCAGGTCGGCGCCGTCCTTGACGTAGTCGCCGACGCTGACGTTGCGGATGCCGACCACGCCGTCGAAAGGCGCCAGCAGCGTCATCTTCGACAGCTTGGCCTGCGCGAGCGCGAGGGCCGCTTCGGCGACCCGCATCCGCGAAGCCGACTCGTCCTTGGCGCTCGCCGAGACGAAGTTGTCGCGCGCCAGTTCCTCGGTGCGCTTGAGGTTGCTGCGCGCGAGGTCCAGTTGCGCCCTCATCTGGTCGACTTCGGCCTGGTTGACGCCGGCATCGAGCGCGACCAGCGTCTGCCCGCGCTTGACCGACTGCCCCTCGCGGAAGTTGATGGTAAGGATGCGGCCCGCGACTTCGGGCCGCAGCACCACGGACTCGTTGGAGCGCACCGAGCCCACCGCGGCGACGTCGTCGATCAGCGTCGACGGCTCGAGCCGGATCGCCTCGACCGACACCGGTACGGACCCGGGGCGTGCGTTGTCGGCGGGCGCTTTCACCGACGCGGCAGGCGCTTCGGTGGTCGGCTTCGTCGTCATGCCGCCCGGCCGATTCAGAAACCAGCCGCCGGCCGCCAGGGCGACGATGCCGACGACGGCGATGCCGGTGGTCGCGAAGGATCTCTTCGACATGAAGGGCGTTGGCAGGGAGCGATGTGGACGTGCGGGAGCCGGCGGCGCGCGATGTCACGGCCGCCGGGGCGTCGGCGAATGTAGCACGCGGAGGACGCCCGTTCGACCTGTTGCGCGCGCCGGCCAGGAAGAAGGACCTCGTCGATCCCGCGCTTCACGCCCGCACCGAAGGCACCCCGCGATTGGCGAGCGCATCGGCCCGTTCGTTGTCGACGTCGCCCGAATGACCGCGCACCCAGCGCCACTCGATCCGGTGCGTCGCGCACGCAGCCTCGAGTGCCAGCCAGAGATCCTTGTTCTTCACCGGCTCCTTCGACGAGCTGACCCAGCCCCGCTTCTTCCAGCCCGCGATCCACTCGGTCATGCCTTGAAGGACGTACTTGGAGTCCGTGTTGAGCACCACGCGGCAAGGGCGCTTCAACGCTTCGAGCGCGCGGATCGCCGCAGTCAGTTCCATGCGGTTGTTGGTGGTCTCGCGTTCGCCGCCGAACAATTCCTTCTCGTGGACCGCGCCCGAACCGTGCGCCGTGAAGCGCAGCACGGCGCCCCATCCGCCCGGTCCCGGATTGCCCTTGCACGCGCCGTCCGAAAAGATCACCACGTCAGGCGTCTGCATGCAGTTCCCGGGTCGGCAGATCGCGCTCGACGATCATGAAGACGCCGCCGGCGCGTTCCCGCTCGACGACCACGACGCGCGAGGTCGATGGGTCGCGCGTGCGGTTCACGGTCGGCTGCAACACCGCGGGCACGCGCTTCCTTTCCTTCCACGCCGGTCCGATCAGCCGCATCCCCTGCACGCGCTTGATCGCATGCACCATGTAGATCGCGCCGCCGTAGGACCACCAGCGATCGCCCGCGCCTTCCATGAAGCCGAAGCGTGCCTGCCAGCGCTCCGCGTTGAACGGCGGCCGGTAGCAGCCGAAGTGGCCGCGATTCACTTCGAAGCCGAGCAGCTTCAGCCAGTCCTTGAGCCGCGGCAGCGAGAGGAACTGCCCTTCTCGCGGCAGGAACGGCGAGTTGAACGTGCGGCCGATCACCTGCCGCAGTCCCCACAGGCTCACCGGGTTGAAGCCGCTGATGACGACCTGTCCTTCGGGGATCAGGACGCGCTCGACCTCGCGCAGCACGTGATGCGGGTCGTCGGCGAATTCGAGCGCGTGCGGCAGCACCAGGAGGTCGATGCTCTGCGACGCGAACGGCAACTCCTCGAGCCGGACCTGGACCTGGGCCGACACGCGCGCCGACGCGGCGTCGCACGGATCGTCGATCGCGGGCCCGGACGTCGGCTCGCCCGCGGCGAACACGAAGGGCATACGGTTGTTGCGCAGCGCCGGCAGTTCGAGCAGTCCGATCTGCACGGCATTGAAGCCGAAGATGTCGGCGACGAGCGCGTCGAACTGCGCCTGTTCCCATGCGAGGACGTAACGCCCCGGCGCGGTCTCGAGCCATTCCGACAGGGCTATAATCGCGTCGCTGTGACTGGAAGTCGACCGCGTCGCCGTAGCCGAGCCGCCCCTGTCAGTCATTCACGAACCCCGTCCATCGCTCCACGCCGATCGCTCTCGGATCCGACCCGAAAGGTCGGTGGCAATCGGTCATTGCCGAGTCGTCGCCCGGCTCGCTCCAGGCGCCTTTCGCGCTCCGCGTCGTGTTCATGAGACCGCCGGGCAGCAGAAGGCATTGGCATTCAATTTCATACGTTGATCGGACTCGATGGATTCTTCGAAGCAACCGCCGGCGGTCGTCCCGCTGACGGTGATCCCGGTCAGCGCATTCAGGGACAACTACGTTTGGCTTCTGGGTCGCGGCAGCGATGCCGTCATCGTCGACCCGGGTGACGCGGCGCCGGTCGAACAGGCGCTCATCGACCGCGGTCTCACGCTGCGCGCCATTCTACTCACCCACCATCATGCCGATCACACCGGCGGGGTCCAGGCGCTGCTGCGCGCCCGACCGGGACAGGCAGTGCCGGTCTACGGCCCCGCGGGCGAGACGATCGACGGCGTCAGCGACCGGCTGAACGAAGGCGATCGCATCGTGCTCGACGCGATCGGACTGTCCTTCGACGTGCTCGACATCCCCGGACACACGCGTGGCCACATCGCGTACGTCTCGGTCGCCGATCCGCGATCGCCGGACGCGGCGCCGCTGCTGTTCTGCGGCGACACGCTGTTCGCCGCCGGCTGCGGCCGGCTGTTCGAAGGGACCGCGGCGCAGATGCATGCATCGCTGGGCAAGCTGGCGGCGCTGGCACCGCAGACACGGGTCTATTGCGCCCACGAATACACGGTCGCCAATCTTCGCTTCGCGCGGGCCGTGGAGCCCGACAGCGCCGCCCTTGCGCGTCGCGCGCTCGAGGCCGACGCGACACGGGCGCGCGGCGAACCCACGCTGCCCTCCACGATCGCACTCGAGCGCGCGACCAATCCATTTCTTCGCGTCGATCACGACCGGGTTCGCGATGCCGCCGAGCGGCACGCGCCGGGTTCGGGCGCCACGCCCCTCGCGACCTTCGCGGCCCTGCGCCGATGGAAAGACGCGTTTTGATCGCACCATCGGAACGCGCGCCATTCAGCGCCTCACCAGATACGCGGGATGCTCCGGCATCCCTGCCAGAAAGGACTTGAATGCGATCGTTCCGCAGCGAACGTCGAATCATCCTCCCGGTCGCCGCGCTCGGCGTCCTGCTCGCATTGAGCGGGTGCGCGACCACACGCATGACGGACGCACCCACGGCCGCCGCGAATGCAGAGACACCACCGGTCGTCGAGCCGGCGCCGCCCTCGGAAGGCACCAGGCCCCTCGCCACTTCGCCATCGCAGCCGAGTAGTCCCTCGGCTGCGCGCTATGCGTTGCCGGGCACCCCCGGGGGTGGCAGTGCCCTCGGCAGCATCATCGTGACCAACCCGCTGGCGCCGCGCACACTCGACCTGACGCAGAGGCCCGACGACATCTGGGACCGCGTGCGGACCGGCTTCGCGATCCCGAACATCGATACGCCGCTGGTCGCGGAGCAGCAGGCCTGGTATCTGTCGCATCCCGAATAC
>JBBRRW010000163.1:0-7772 GCA_038245975.1 Burkholderiales bacterium | reverse complement strand
TCGACGTGACGACCAGCGTCGGTGTCGCGCTGTTCAACGGCGGCACCGACGACGGGTCGGCGCTGCTGTCACTGGCCGACGGCGCGCTGTACCACGCGAAGGCGCACGGCCGCGATCGCATCAGCGTCGCGATCGTCTGAGCGCAACCGGCTGGCGGCAGCCAGCACGACCTGCACGACCACGGCGAGCGCGATGGTTCAGGCGCGATAGAAGTACGGGTCGAGCATCGAGACTTCGGTGATCGTGTCCACCGGCAGCCCGTTGTTCTGCGCCGTCTTGCGGATCGCCTCGGGCGTCGCGGCGTCGTAGATGCAGAAGGTCTTGGTCCGGTCCGGATTCACGTACGAATGGATCCAGGTCACGCCGTCGTCGGCGTTGGTGGCGACGACGGTCCGGCACAGGGCCGCCCCTTCGCTCGTCATCGGGATCGAGAGGCCATCGGGAAAGGTACGTTCGACCAGGTAACGCGGCATGGTGTGCTTCTCGGGTGTCGTGCAGTCCGGTGTTGGACCGTGGGCCCACGATAGGCCACGCGAGCGCGACCGGCAACGGCCGCGCTGCCCGGATCAGCCGACCCGGCTACCCGTCTTGCGCGAGGATGCGGCGGTGGCGCGCGGCCGCGACGGCCTCGTTGCGCGAGCCCGCGTCGAGCCGGTCGAGGATGGCCGCGATGTGATGCTCACGCGACGGGCAGCGGGCCCTGCATGCGGACGCCGCCGCGCGTCGACGCGGCGACGATCCAGGCCGCGCTCGTCAGGGTCACCGCGATGGCGAGCATCGTCAGTTCGAGGCGATTGGTCGGGGCCGCCATCACGCGCGGAACGTGCAGCAGCACGACGAACGCGCTCATCATCGCGACCTCGATCCACGCGGCGGCCGGCATCGCGATGCCGAACAGCATGCACAGCCCCGTCAGCGCGTGGACCGCGCCGGTCAGGTAGGCCACCGCGAGATGCGCCGGCAGCCAGTCGGGGATCATCGCGGCCGTGAAGTCGGCATAGACGAAATGCGAGAGCCCGAAGATCAGCACGCACAGGCCGAAAGTCGCGACCAGCACGCGCTTGTAGCGCCTGGCCTCGTTCGGCAACGCGAGGACCGCGAAGCCGAGTGCCATCGCCGAACACTCGGCCATGCCGAGCAGTGCCGCGACGTTGCCTTTCGCGGCGACCGCCAGCGGCAGGTTAAGCGCGAGGACCCAGAGCGCGATCCACGCCGCGCCCAGCGTGGCGGCGAAACGGCGGAGTCGGGGAACGAGGAGGCCGGCTCCGGCGAGCACCAGGATCGCGCCGGAGAGCCACGCGACCGGCATGCGCCACGCGGCCGCCTTCGGTGCGGGCTGCCATTGCAGCAGGAGGTCGCCGTAGACGATGTTCAGGATTCCGAGGGCGAGGAGACCGATGGCGCCGGCGACGGTTGCGATCTTCCGGTCGCCGGGTGCGCTGAGCGTGGGTTGCATGGGCTCCTGTCGTGTTCGAGGTGGATGGACGAGATCGCTCGAACTTGTGCGTTGAACGCCTGAACGCAAGATAACCGACCGATTCCCCGACCACCACTGCGACGCGGAACAAGAAAGGGGCGCGATCCTGGACTCGCGCCCCGGTGCCGGCTCGCTCGAGTGAACCCTGTTAGACCCGCTGCGCGCCTCGTCCGAAGAAATGGACCTGACCGGGTGGACCGGCTTCTTCGGCCACTCCAGCCCCGCTCGGTGCGCGTCCGGACGAAGGCTCGTAGCGCGCCTGGTCCGCGGGCGGCACGATCCGCGCCACCTCCGGCGCCGGGGTGGACGCGATCACGTAGGCCGACGTGGCGGCGAACCCGATGCCCATGCCGACGACGAAGCAGCCGATCGCCCGAAGCGTCTTCTCGATGGTCTTCATTGCGTGCTCCTCGGTCGTGAAGGGTCCGCTCCGGACCCGGGTTTCGTGCGGATTGCCGCTGCTGCTGCCCCGGACCGCGATGACGTTCGATGCGACAACGACAAAGCAAAAGGCCCGGATTCCTGTGCAGGGATCCGGGCCTCGAAACTTCGAGCGGGACGCGCGTCTACACGCAACGTCCTCCCGGATCCCCGTTGCCCACGAACGCCGCCGACGCGCAGCCGCGCCGTCCCTGCGGGTGCTGCGTGGTGTCGACGGTGACGTTGGCTGTGCTCAAAGAGTTCTCACAATCGGATCGGTGAACAGCGCATCGCTGCCGCGCTGGCGTAGGAGATATGAAAGTGATCAGAATGTAAAGACTCTTTACTTTTTTGTCAAGCGATTGGTTGCCGGCTTGCGCATGTGACCGCTGTACCGCCCGTCGATGCTCCCATCGGCACAGGGGCCAAGTGTCGTGACACTAAACCTCGCCGGCGTGCCGCCGCACCAGGCCGGCCAGCTTCGTCGCCCCGCGCGACTCGGCCTGCAGCGCGTCGAAGCGCTCGGCCGTGATCGTCACGACGACCGGGTCGAGGCGAATGGCTTCGGCCGGCTTCGCGACGCGGGGCGGACCGAGCCCGATGTCCGTCCGCACGATGACGACCGCGCAGACCAGCGCCAGCCCCGTGCCGAAGCCGACCGCGAAGCGGCCGACGGTGCGGATGATTCTTTCGATGGTTTTCATGGTGATTCCTTCCTTGTGGCGAACGTGGAGTCGCCTCTTGTCATGGGTGCCGGGTAGCGGATTGCCGTGAGATGCGTTCGGCCATCGCGACGCAGTGAAGCGGACGTCGTAGACCCCGGGCCGCAGCGCGATCGCCGCTGCCGCACTCCGGGCGACCAGCGTCGTGGTCTCACGGGAAGTACGGACCAGCCGCAGCCGCGCCGGGCTGGTGGCCCGTTGCCGACTGTTCGAAGGCCGGGCCTGCGTATCCGCATCGGATAAATGGTCGTCGTCCATCGCGCCCTCCTTTCCTGATGTGCCGGACCGCGGCGTGCGGTCCGTGATTTTCCTTTCATCTCCTCGAGGTTGTGTTCGAACGCGAGTGCAACGCATTGCCCAGCGCCCTCACTGCACGTTCCGGTTGCCCGATGCGCACATTCCCGGTCGTCCCTCGCTGATGGGGACCTCCCGACCGTGGTGTTCAAACACACTCTCGAAGAGACGAGTCGATCTCGAAAAACCAAACTGCCAAAAGCGAAAAAGCCCGGATTCCTTCGCAGGGATCCGGGCCTCGAACATCGAGTGCGAAGGAGCGGCTAGGCGCTTCCTTCTCCCGGAACCCGCGTCGTGTTCATCGCGGTCGGTCGCGAGATCAGAGTTGCGAAAGCACGTCCACCCGTCACCGCGGATGCAATGCCCGCGAACGCAGCCCAGCCCTGGACGGGCAGAGAGCGATGAGTGAGGTTGCAGAGACGTTTCACGATGAATGAGTCGGATGAATGTGCTGCGAAGAACGGGTTGGTGGTGCGGAGACGCAGATCAAATTGCGCCCAAGCCACGAGAGTAAAGACTCTTCACTTTTGCGTCAAGAGGGTGCGACAATCTTTTTCGGCATCACCGTCTCCACAACGCAACGCACCGTGACCCACCTGACCCTCATCCGCCGCCAGAACGTCCTGACGCTGTTCCAGACCTACGCCGAAGCGCAGATGCGCGTCGGCATCGCGCCGAAGGGACTCGAGCAGGCGTTCGCCCGGTCGCTGCAGATCAGCCCCAGCATGTGGAGCCAGATCAAGAGCAGCCGGCCGATCGGCGACAAGCTCGCGCGGCAGATCGAGGCGGCCTGCAGGCAGCCGGTCGGCTGGCTCGACGAGGAGCGCGCCAGTCAGGGCTTGACCGCCGGTGAGCAGCAGTTCCTGTCACTGGCGCTCAAGGCGTGGCGCGGCACCCATGCCGACGGTCGCAAGCGCCTGAAGGCATTCGTCAGCGAGATGGTGAAGTCGCCGCTGAAATAGCGTCGACGTCGAGGTGCTTGTAGAAGAACGTCGTCGCGCAGTAGGCGCCGTCGGGCATCAGCGCGTAGCGGGGTACGCTGCCGACGCGCTGCCATCCGGTGCGTGCGTACAGGCGCTCGGCGTCGCCGCCGGTGACGGTGTCGAGGACCAGGACCGTCCGGCCTTCGTCCCGCGCCGCCGCGTCGAGAGCCGCCATCAGCCGTCCGGCGATGCCGCGTCGCCGGGCCTGACGATGCACCAGCATCTTCGCGACGTCGGCGCGATGCGGCTGGTTGTCGGGCAGCGCCAACGCCAGCTGCACCGTGCCGACGATCCGTCCGACGGCGTCCTCCGCGACCAGCAGCACGCGGTCGCCGCGGACCACGTCGTCGGCCACGCCGCGCCAGAAGCCCAGCGCCCGGTCGCGCGACAGCGGCAGCATGAAGCTCACCGATGCGCCGCCCTCGACGCAGTCGATCAGCAGGTCCGCGAGCCCGTCGACGCAGGCGGCCGCTGCGGCGCTGCACACGCGGCGGATCGTGACGGCATCGTTCATCGCCGCCTCGCGTCCCGCATGCCGCCCACGGTGGCCAGCGCGACGAGGTAGCGTGCCGCCTTCCGCGCGGGATTGCGGTAGGCGGTGGGCCGGTCGAGGCGCATCGCGAGGCAATCGCCGGCCTCGAGGCGCCAGTGGGCGTCGCCCGCGGTGATCTCTATGACCCCGTCGATCATCCACCCCTGCGGATAGCTCTCGATCTCGCGCGCCGACGTCTCGTAGGCGACGCGCTGTCCGCCGGGAAAGACCACATCGACGAGCAGGATCGTGGACGGCTCGGCCGGCGAGACTGGCATCGTGTCTCCAGCAAACTTTCGTGCATCGGAAGCGGCGTCAGGCGTCGATGTCTCGGCCGTTGCGGGACAGCACGTCGCGCAGGTCGCGGATGGCCGGGAACACTTCGTTGTTCCAGTCGGCGCCCTGCGCGTCGTAGGCCCGCTGCTCGTGTTCGACGATGTCCTTGTCCTCGGCGAAGATGCGCTCGGTGAACCAGGTCACGAAGGGCCACACGACGTGGATCAGCCCCGGCACCGGCGGCTTCTTGACCGACAGGTAGCCGTAGGTGCGGTTGGTGCGCTGCTGCGCATCGAGCGGCGTGTAGTTGAGCCAGACCTCGAGCACCGGATCCTGCCCGCCGTCGACACTGCGGTCGATGTCGCGCCCCACCCACACGCGCAGGCTCTGCGTCGGATAGTCGGTGCGGATGCGCATGTGGTCGGCGAAGTCCTTCTTCGCTTCGCCGCGCTTGCGCACCAGGTCGACGATGACCTTCTCGCCCATCGACGGCCTGCCGTCGGTGCGGCTGAACGTGTATTCGACCTGCGCCCAATCGTCGCCGTGCTCGCGGCCGATGCAACGGGCCTTGATCGATCCCATGTTCTTGCGATGCATGAACTGGTGGTTCATGTCGAACAGGTTCTCGTGCATGAACGTGTAGTGGCAGGCCACCGTGCGATTCAGCCGGCGGGTCTTGTAGTCCCTGCGTTGCGACAGGCCGAGGGTCTTCGGCAGACGCGCCGCGGCGAGCGCCGGGTCGCCCGGGAACACGAAGACCAGGCCGTCGACCTCACGCGCCGGATAGCTCGCGACGCCGTTGGGCAGCCGCTCTTTGCCGAGGTAGGGGATGTCGACGCACTTGCCGCTGCAGTCGTAGGTCCAGCCGTGATAGTGGCACTTGAGCTGGTCGCCGGCGACGACGCCCAGGTGCAGCGGCACCTGGCGATGCGCGCAGCGGTCCTCGAGCGCGAAGACCCGGCCGCTGTCGCCGCGATAGATCACGATCGGTCGCCCCGCGAAATGCCGGCCGAGGGCCTTGCCGGTCTTCAGTTCGTCGGACCACGCCACCGCGTACCAGTGGTCGGGGTGCGCGCCGACGCGACGCAGGTCGAAGGCCTTCGGCGCGTTCGCGACACGGATGGGGATCAGCTTCGAGGGGTCGTCCGGCATGGCGATGAGGATCGGAGGCGAAGCGGAAGCTTACCGCCTTGCGGCCACCGCCGTCGGCGAAAACCCTTGCCGGCGGCACCCCCGTCGTCGCACGATGGCGTCCTCAATCTTCCGGAGACCCGCATGGCCGCAGCGTTCGAAAACCGCCTGACCGGCAAGCTCGTGCCCACCCCGGGCGGCTCGACCTACGTGGATCCCGAACAGATGGAGTGGCAGCCGAGCCAGTTCGACAGGATCGCGATGAAGGTGCTGTATCGCGACGAGGCGAAGGGCGAGATGACCGTGCTCCTGAAGTGGGAGCCCGGCGCGACGCTGCCCTTCCACCGGCATCCGGAGATCGAACAGAGCTATGTGCTCGAAGGCTCTTTCTATGACCACGACGGCATCTGCCGTGCCGGCGAATTCGTGTGGCGCAAGCCGGGATCGCAGCATGAGACGCGCTCGGACGAGGGCTGCGTGCTGCTGGCGATCTATCGCAAGCCCAACGTCTTCCGGAACACCGCGGGTTTCAAGGCGTCGTGAAGGCGCCTTTCGGGCGACGAACCTAGTCCCATCCCCCGCCGCCGTCGGAACCCCCGCCCGAATCGACCGAGCCGCCGCCCGAATCCCAGTCGTCGCCCTGCCCGAAGTCGATCGGGCGATTCTCGAGTTCGCGCGCCGCACTGTCGGCCGCCGGGTTGTAGCCGTTCGGGTCGAAGCCGCCGAGCGTGCCGGCCGTGTTGTTGCTCCCATCCGACCGGCGATGGAGCATCTCGTCGATCAGCATCCCGCCGGCGACACCGGCACCGACGGCCAGACCCGTCTTCAGCAGGCCGCTGCCGGCGCCGGGCTGCTGGACGCCGTTGTTGCCGTAAGGCGTGCCGGCGTTCATCCCGCCGCCCGGCTGGAAGCCGCCGGACGGAGCCATTCCTGCCGGCGCGAAGTTGCTGCCCGGCACGGCGTCACGTCCGCGCGCGAACATCCGCCACATGACGAGGCCGAGCACGATCAGGCCGGCCAGCCAGACCCAGCCCGGGATGCCGGTCCGCTCGGGCGCGCTGATGCCGGTGGCCGCGGGCGCGAAGGCCGGCGTCGACGCGGCGGGTGCGACCGGCGCCGCGCGGGTCCGCGCCGGCGGGTTCAGTTCGCGCTGCAGCGTCTGCTGGAACGCACGGAAGCGGTCCGGATCGGCGAACGTCACTTTCGGATCGATCTGCTGCGCCTTCGCCGCCTCTTCGGAGGCCTTCGCGAAGCTGGCGTTGTGCGCCAGGATCTCCGCGTAGATGTAGTGCGCCTTCGCGCTGCCGGGCTTCGCGGCGACGACCTCGCTCATCATCGTCTCGGCCTGCGTGTAGTTGCCCTGCTTCACTTCGGCCTCGACCTGCTGCAGCGTCGGCAGCGCGAACGCCGCGGACGACAGCAGGACGAACAGCAAACCGACGATCGTTTTCTTCATGGGGGTCTCCGACTGGGGTGGCCGGCAGTGCGGACGAGCCGGCGTTCGCGATAGTTGATGGTGCGCGCGCGAAGCGCAAGGCCGATGTCGTCACGCTGTGCGGTCCGGCGTTTGCAACGCCGGGATCGCGGTCGCGGACTCGGCGTCGGTCGGAAGATACGCCGGAATGCGTGTGGCCGATGGAGACGGCGTTGATGAAGGGGTTGCCGAGCGGGCAGCCGATCGGGCTGATCACGCCGTCGGCCGTCAGCACGCGCGCCATCGGGAACGCGTCGCCGGCGACGTCACGCGGAGCGTGCGCAAGATGCAGACCAGCTTGCCGGACCTTCGCCGGCAGAGGCGCAGCCGCCCGGCTCTAGTGTCCTAGCGATCGAGGAAGCGCGTGACCGCTTCGAGCGATCGCGCCGGCGCCTCTTCCTGCGGCAGGTGCCCGACCCCCGGCAGGGCCGCGAGCTCGGCGCCGGGGATGGCCTTCACGTAG
>JBBRRW010000162.1:0-7932 GCA_038245975.1 Burkholderiales bacterium | reverse complement strand
CGTTCATCGCATCAGCCGATCCGCGAGGCCCGCAACAGCTTGGCCAGGTCGCGCTTGGTCTTGTTCGGGTCGGCGTTCTCCGGGAACTGCATCATCAGGTTGCCGAGCGGGTCGACCATGTAGATACGATCGGTATACGCGCCCTTCACTGCATCGATGGACAACCAAGCGGCGATCTCGCCCGCGTCGGCGCGCAGCATCTCCGTGCCGTCGTACTCGCGGATCAGCGTCGTCGGGAGCGGCGTCGCATCGGGGATCAGCCAGACGCGCAGGACGCGGTCGCGGTCCTTGCCGGTCGTCAGGCGCACCTGGCGAAGGTGATACAGCCGGTCGGTGCACGCTGCGGCGCAGTCGCCGCCGGCCACCATCAGCATCAGCCACTTGCCGTGCAGCCCGGCGTTGTCGAACGGTCGGCCGTCGAGCGTCTTCAGATGCAGCGCCGGGATCGGACGCTGCGGTTCGATGAGCTCGCCGTAGTTGCTGCGCGCATCAGGCCGGACGAAGTAGTACGCGTAGTACGACGCGAATACCGGCGCCGCGCAGATGGCGATCACGAGATACAGCTTGAGCCGACTGCGACTCTGCGTGGATTTACTGGAGGACGGGTCGGGCATTTCTGAACACGCGAAAGACTTGATAGAGAAGAAGCGCAGCCAACGTGGCAGCGAGGGCGAACCACTGGAAGGCATAACCGTGATGCCGGTCGATCTGCGACTGCAGCACGCCGCCGCGATCGGGCCAGTCGCGCAGCAGTCCGTCAGTGGATGACGACGGCGCCGCGTCCACACCCGCATCCTCGTCCTGCCGGAGCACGAAGTTCAGCGGTGCCTCACCGCTGGCTTTCGCATACGCGTCGAAGTCGAAATTTTGCCAGACTCCGCCGAGTCGCCGGTCGACCGGCTGCGCGAGCTCGAGCAGTCGCGGTTCCTCGGCCAGGGCAACGCCGGTCACGGTGACGGTATCCACGGGGGTGCGAAACGGGCTGATGCGCGTGCGGTCGTTCATGTTGCGCGGCGTCCACCCACGGTTGACGATCACGTCCCCGACGATCGGCTCGTCGACCCGCAACGGCATCAGCACGTAAAAGCCGGCCTGCCCCGCGCGCGGGCGATTGTCGAGATAGACAGCGCGATCCGGCAACCATCGGCCCTGCAATCGAAGATGACGGTGCACGAGGCCGGCGGGATCCCGCAGCGCCTGTGCGTCGGGCGCGACCGGTATCGCACGCGCCGCGACGTCGATCTCCTGCTGCAGCACTTCCTTCGCGGCGGCCCGACGCAGTTGCCAGAAGCCGAGCGCACTCGTCGCCCAGATGCCCAGGGCACCGGCCATCGACGCGATGCAGATCTTCTGGATGGCAGTCAACGGCAGCTCGCGATCGAGGCGCTCGTGGGAAATGACGCCCGCGTGTGGAATAATTCCGGCATGCGCTATGTCGTGATCGTCGCGTTCGTTCTCATCTTCGCCAGCCTCGGCTCGGCCCTGGTCTTCATGATGAAGGACCGGAGCAAGAGCGACCGGACGGTGAAGGCGCTCGCATTGCGGGTCGGCTTCTCGATCGCCCTGTTCTTGTCCATCCTGGTGGCCTACAAGCTGGGCTGGATAGAGCCGACGGGCGTCCGGTGAACAACACGACCGCGCGGCATTGAACAGACCGCTGCCGCGGTCGATCGTTCTCCAACAAAAAACGCCGCGATCGCGGCGTTTTTTCCAGCGCTCGAACCGGTCAGAGCCAGTAGACGACGACGTACAGCCCAAGCCACACCACGTCGACGAAGTGCCAATACCACGCGGCCCCTTCGAAGCCGAAGTGACTGTCGGCCTTGAAGTCGCCGCGCAACACGCGGAACAGCACGACCGACAGCATCAACGCACCCATCGTCACGTGGAATCCGTGGAAACCGGTGAGCATGAAGAACGTCGAGCCGTAGATGCCCGACGTCAGCTTGAGGTTGAGCTCCGAATAGGCATGACCGTATTCGAAGATCTGGAACCCGAGGAAGGTCGCGCCGAGCAGCACCGTCAGGAGCAGCCAGAACGCGGTCTTCGTGCGCTGGCCGTGACGCAGCGCGTGATGCGAGATCGTCAGCGTGACGCCCGACGTGAGCAGCAGAAGCGTGTTGATCGTGGGGATCGGGAACGGCGTCATCGGCGTGAACGACTCGACCGACCCGGCCGGCCCTACGCTGGGCCACTTGCCCGCGAAGTCGGGCCACAGCACCCGTGCGTCGAGCGCCGACAGCTCAGGCATCGAGATCACGCGCGCGTAGAACAGCGAACCGAAGAACGCCGCGAAGAACATGACCTCGGAGAAGATGAACCAGCTCATGCTCCAGCGGAAGGAGCCGTCGATGCGCCGGTTGTACTGCCCGCTTTCGGATTCGCCGATAGCCTCGCCGAACCAGCGATACAACACGGTCAGCATGCACAGGATGCCGAGTCCGTTCGCGTACGGCGCCCACGGTTGACCGTTGACCCAACCGGCGGCACCCAGCATCGTGAGCAGCATCGATGCGCCGCCGAGCAACGGCCAGAACGACGGTCCGGGGACGAAGTAGTTGGTCGGCCCACCGGCCTGCAATTCATGGGAAACGCCGGCGGAGGCGTTGGTCACTGCGGAACTGCTCATCGAACTCTCCAACCGGGGGACTCGAACAAGCGCCTGGTCAGGCGCTTCGGACGGCACATTGCAAAATGGCGCGTCATTTTACGACGCTCTTCACGATCAATATCAGGACCACCACGAAAATCAACGCGCCGATCAACGCGGCCACGATGACGTGGACCGGGTTCAACTGCGCCGCGTCGCGCTCGTGGTCGCTCTTCTTGCGGACACCGAAGAAAGACCACATCACCGCCTTGGCTGTCTGCCCGAACGTCGCCTTGCGGGTGGGTGCCGGCGCGCCCGACTCTTCGTCCATGACCCGGATCAACCGCGCGGCGCGGCAGGCGCCGCCGCGGCCGGCGGACCACCGACCTCGAAGAACGTGTACGAAAGCGTGATCGTGTCGACGTTCTTCGGAATTTTCGGGTCGATCACGAACACCACTGGAAACTGCTTCGCTTCGTTGGGCGCGAGCGCCTGCTGCTTGAAGCAGAAGCATTCGACCTTGCGGAAGTACTGCATCGCGACCGCAGGCACGTAGCTCGGGATCGCTTGCGCCTGCATCGCCCGATTCTGCTGATTCGCGATTTCGTAGATCACCGTCGTCAGCTCGCCCGGATGCACCTTCATCGCGTTCGTCACCGGCTTGAAGCGCCACGGCCCGCGCGCGTTGCTGTCGAACTCGACCGTGATGAGCCGCGATTCGTCGACCTGCGTGCTCTTCGCGAATGCCGCGGCGCCGCTATCGGTCTGCGTCAGGTCGTTGACGCCAGTGATCTCGCAGATCTTCTTGTAGAGCGGCACGAGCGCATAGCCGAAGCCGAACATCAGCGCCGTGATGACCACGAGCTTGCCCAGCATCGCCGCGTTGAGGCGACGTCGCAGCACTTCCATCCTCGATTCGACGCGCGTATCGCTCATCGCAGTGTCATCTTCAGCGCAGCAGCGTGTACTTGACGAGGATGCCGACGAAGAACACGAGCGCGATGCTCGCGAGGATCAGGCCGGTGCGTCGATTGCGGGCGCGCATCGCGACGTCGCGCGCCGTGTTGCTGCCGGGTTGATAGCCGCTCATCGTGGGGATCGATTCTTCAACGCACGAGCGGCGGCGTTTCGAAGGTGTGGAACGGCGCCGGGCTCGGCACCGTCCACTCGAGGCCTTCGGCGCCTTCCCACGGGTTGTCCGCGGCCTTCGGTCCGCCCTTGATGCAGGGGAGCACCACGGCGAACAGGAAGTAGACCTGCGACAGCCCGAACCAGAACGCACCGACGGTGGCGATCTGATGGAAGTCGGTGAACTGCATCGGGTAGTCGGCATAGCGACGCGGCATGCCGGCGAGACCGAGGAAGTGCATCGGGAAGAAGGTAACGTTGAACGAGATCAGAGAGCTCCAGAAGTGGATCTTGCCGCGCGTCTCGTTGTACATGTGGCCGGTCCACTTCGGCGCCCAGTAATAGAAGCCCGCGAAGATGGCGAACAGCGAGCCCGCCACCAACACGTAGTGGAAGTGCGCGACCACGTAGTAGGTGTCCTGGAGCTGGATGTCGATCGGCGAGATCGCGAGGATCAGACCCGTGAAGCCGCCGAACGTGAACACGAACAGGAAGCCGATCGCGAACAGCATCGGGGTCTCGAAGGTCATCGAGCCCTTCCACATCGTGGCGATCCAGTTGAACACCTTCACGCCGGTGGGCACCGCGATCAGCATCGTCGCGTACATGAAGAACAGCTGGCCCGTCACCGGCATGCCGGTCGTGAACATGTGGTGCGCCCACACGATGAACGACAGGATGGCGATCGACGACGTCGCGTAGACCATCGACGCGTAACCGAACAGCGGCTTGCGGGCGAAGGCTGGAATGACCTGCGACACGATCCCGAAGGCCGGCAGGATCATGATGTAGACCTCGGGATGCCCGAAGAACCAGAAGATGTGCTGGTACATGACCGGGTCGCCGCCGCCGGCCGCATTGAAGAACGACGTGCCGAAGTGACGGTCGGTCAGCACCATCGTGATCGCGCCGGCGAGCACCGGCATGACGGCGATCAGCAGGTAAGCCGTGATCAGCCAGGTCCACACGAACATCGGCATCTTCATCAGCGTGAGGCCGGGCGCCCGCATGTTGAGGATGGTCACGATGATGTTGATCGAGCCCATGATCGACGACGCGCCCATGATGTGGATCGCGAAGATCGCGAGGTCCATGCCCGGGCCCATCTGGACCGACAGCGGCGCGTAGAGCGTCCAGCCCGCGGCGGTGGCGCCACCCGGAACGAAGAACGACAGTGTCAGCATCAGCGCCGCGGGCGGCAGCAGCCAGAAGCTGAAGTTGTTCATCCGCGCGAACGCCATGTCGGGCGCGCCGATCATCAGCGGAATCTGCCAGTTCGCGAAGCCCACGAACGCCGGCATGATCGCGCCGAACACCATGATCAGGCCGTGCATCGTGGTGAACTGGTTGAACAGTTCGGGGTTGACGATCTGGAGGCCCGGCTGCCACAGCTCGCTGCGCAGCGCGAGCGCCAGTACGCCGCCTTCCATCAGCATCGTGAACGAGAAGATCAGGTACAGGGTCCCGATGTCCTTGTGGTTGGTCGCAAGCAACCAGCGGCGCCAGCCGGTGGGCCGCTCGTGCGCGTGGTCGTGGCCGTGGTCGTGCGCGGAATCGTGAAGCGGATCAATGGCAGTGCTGCTCATGGTGCTCTCCAGGCGCTCGCGTCGAGCGCAGGTTGGATCGGTACGACTAGTTCTTGCGCGCGACGGTGATTTCGGAAGGTTGGACCACCGGGTCGGTTCCCTTGCCGGCGTTGCTCCAGCCATTGCGCGTGTAGCTGATCACCGAGGCGATCTCGACATCGGACAACTGGGTCCACGCCGGCATCTTCTGGTTGTTCTGGCCGTGCAGCAGCACGGCGATCTGCACGTCCTTCGGTCCGAGTACCTTGGCATCGCCGACGAGCGCAGGTGCGCCGACCGCGGCATTGCCGGTGCCGGCGGCCTGATGGCAGACCGCGCAGTTGGCACTGAACACCTTCTCGCCCCGCGACGTCAGTTCGGCCACGGTGAAGGTCTTGGTCGGGTCTTCCTGCAGTGCCGACATCTCCTTCTTCTTGCCGTCGACCCACTTCGTATAGTCCTCGGCGGAGACGACGTTGACGACGATCGGCATGTACGCGTGTTCGGCGCCGCACAGCTCCTGGCACTGGCCGCGGTAGGTGCCGATCTTCTCGGCCTTGAACCACGTGTCGCGCACGAAGCCGGGGATGGCGTCCTGCTTGATGCCGAACTGCGGCACCGCGAACGCGTGGATCACGTCGTTGGCGGTCGTGATGACGCGGACCTTCTTGTTGACCGGCACGACCAGCGGATTGTCGACGTCGAGCAGGTAGGTATCGCCGACCGGGTGGCCCTGGATGCCTTCGGACGGGAAGCCCGACATCGCGCGCGGCGTGGCCAGCGTGGAGATGAAACCGATGCCTTCGCCTTCGCCGTTCAGGTAGTCGTAGCCCCAGCGCCACTGGAAGCCGGTCGCCTTGATGGTGAGGTCGGCGTTCGTCGTGTCCTTCATGTCCACGATCAGGCGCGTCGCAGGCAGCGCCATCGCAATCACGATGATGAACGGCACGATGGTCCAGATGATCTCGACCGTGGTGTTCTCGTGCCACGTTTCCGCCTTGTGGCCCAGCGACTTCCGGTGCTTGACGATCGCGTAGAACATGACGCCGAAGACGATGATGAAGATCACCAGGCAGATGATCAGCATCAGCGTGTGCAGATCGTAGATGTCCGACGCGATCTTGGTGACGCCCACCGGCAGATTGAGCTGGTTGACGCGCGGGCCGCCGGGCGCGTCGCCGACCGCCCACGCAGGATTGCCGAGGAAGGCAGCCATCAGACCCATCAGCACCAGGGACGAAGCGGAAGCCCGCTTGCGCAGGAAAGCTCTGACGAAATGGATCATGTACTCGGTTCTCCGATCAGCCGCGACCGACGCTGCGACTCATCCAGCCAGTGAAAGAGCGTGTCGCAGCTCGCGCGCAAAGCGCCTGCGTTCCCGCTCGCAAACAAAACGTCCCACTTCGATGCGCTCGCCGCGGGCCACCACCGCAAGGCCGCCACGCGGCCGTGCCTGCATCTCGACGCGGGCGCTCCGTGGATCGATTCGGATCAGGCGGCGCCGGTTGCCATCGATCGATTCGATCTCCAGCGCATCGCTGCGCAACGACACCCGGTCGCAGTCGACCGCATGACGTGCGTAGACCAGCAACGCAACGCCGAGTGCGGTCATCTCGATGAACGAAAACGGAAGGATCATCCACGCCCCCCGAAGCAGGAAGAAGGTCGCGATGACCGTCGACGCTGCCACCAGAGACAGATAGAAGGCGCCGACCTGGCGTGGCGTCAGGGCGCAATTGCGGCTGAGCATCCAGACCTGCTGCTTACCGGACGCCGTATCCGACTCGTGTACCCGAAACATTGCCTCGATCGCCGATCAGACCGCCGGGCTTGCCGGAACTGCCGGGACCGTCAACCTTCGCATAGTCGCGGTCTCGCGTGGCCGGCATCCGGCAACTCATTACGAACTGCAGATTCGCAAGCGGCAGACCCGCCTTTTTGCGCCGACGGATTATAGGGAATTCGCAGATTCACGGCAAGCCGACCGGGGCCGGCAGCGCCCCGACGAAGGGCCGCGATCGGCCGCGCATGCGTGGCTCGCCGCTGCGCGCGCGTCCGAACGACGGTCGGCGCTATCGATTCCGCTCCAGCCTGACGATCGTCTCGCCACGACTCGTCGTTCGCGGCGCGCCTTTCCAGGCGTGCGCGAAGATCAGCTCGAAGGTCAGCCGATAGCGACCTTCCGCGTCACGGGCAGGCGCGAACCCCTCGGCCAGCCGTCGACCGTAATCGCGCCCGTGCAGTCCGGCCGATCGATCGAGCAGCGCGTTGCCGCCGAGCGCGCGGACGTCGCGCCACAGGCTGTCCAGGCTCGAGTAGGTCAGCGTCAGCCGCTCCATGTCGACGACCGGCGTCGTGAAACCCGACGCCACCAGCATGTCGCCGTAGTCGTGCATGTCGGTGAACGGCATCACGTGCGGCCGCCGATCGACCCGCGCGAACGCGTCGACCACTTCGCGCAGCGTGTCGGGACCGAAGGCAGAGAAAGCGACGAGGCCGCCGACGCGTGCAACGCGGCTCCACTCCGGCAGGATGCGATGCGGCGCGGCGCTCCAGTGCAACGCGAGGTTCGACCACAGCACGTCGACGGTCTGCGCGGCGAACGGCAGCGCCGCGAAGTCCGCGTTGACGCGCAACGCACCGGTGCCG
>JBBRRW010000161.1:0-7956 GCA_038245975.1 Burkholderiales bacterium | reverse complement strand
GCGTCGCAAGCGCATCTCGGCGGAAGACCGGCAGCGCCTCGTCGCGGCTGCGGCCTCTTTGCGCATCAGGGTGGATCGCGAAGCGGTGTCGATCATGAGGCTGGACGAGCTCGCGGCGCAATACGCGCTCAGCACCCATGACGCGGCCTATCTCGAAGTCGCGTTGCGACGGTGCTTGCCGCTGGTCACGCGCGACAACGCGTTGTCCGTCGCAATGACGAAGGCCGGCGTGTCGTCCGCATGGGCCTGAACGGGACGACATCGTCTCGATGGTTCGCCGCTAGAACAGGTTCCGCTGCTTCCCGCGCGTCATCAATCGATGCAGTTCCTCGATCGTGACTTCCCGCGCGCCCGGCACGACGCGGATCGTGTCGCCGGCGGCCACCGTGCCGGTCTGCAGCACCTCCAGATAGAAACCGGTGAAGCCCGACTGCACCATCATCTTCGACGCGTGGCTGAAGCTCATGCGCGCGTTGAACTTGAAGCACGGCTCACGCGGCGCGTCGACGCGCAGGCGCACCGGCTGCGCGTCGGTGGAGCCCGCGGCGTCGATCACCAGCACGTCGCCGACCCACACGCGCTTCTCGACGAGGCCTTCGATGGTCAGGTTCTCGCCCAGGAAGCCCGGCGGCAGCGGCACGTCCATCGGGGTCGCCTGTTCACGCATGGTCTGCCAGGTCGCGTAGTGCTCGACCGGATAGGCATAGACCGCCTTGTCGCGGCCGCCGTGCACGGTGAGATCGACCTGCTCGTCGCCGTCGAAGCCGAGCGGGCCGAGCGCGACGCGCTGCGGGTCGTCGAGCGTGGAGGCCGGCGTCTTGCGGATGCCGCTCATGACCTGTGTGCGATGGCCGCCCGGTGCGGGCACGAAGAGCGGGGCAGCGGGACCGGTGCTGACAGCGAGGATGCGCATGAGGATGTCGTCGACAGCGCGCGTCAGATCGCGCGCGCGGGTTGAACGGAACCGTCGACACGCTCGATGCGGCGCTGCGCAGCGATCGATGCGCCGATGGCGATGAAGAAGACCGGCAGGCCGACCCAGGGCAGGGCGAGCGACGCCGGCGTGGTGAACCGATGCGCCAGCCGTTGCCGAACGCCAGCGACCCGAGGGCGAGGCGATCGGGCGCTGCGGACGTGGGAGCGGCGGCGGTCATGCGGAATTTCGGTGGAGTGTGCTGATGCCGGCGATCGCTGGATCGATCGGAGCCAGCGCGCCAGTCTACTGCGGTCGAGCGTCGCGGCGTCGCGCGTGTCGATGGGCGAAAAAACGCCGAGGGCCGCGAGCCCCCGGCGTTTCCAGTGACGGTGGTCGTCGACTACGGCGTCACGCAGGTAAAACTCGCGGCCGCGTTGACGTCGCCGCTACCGTTGTAGCGCGGGTACGCCGGGTAATCGCACAGCGGTCGCGTGCGGCCCGGCACGCCGGCCGTATCGGCAACCGTCTGGTTCGGTGGCAACGTGCCCTTCTCGACCCAGTTCTCGAGCGTCGTCAGCGAGTCCCAGGCGGCGTTGAACACGGTGCTGATGGCGTGGCCGTAGCCCGGGATCTCGTAGTAGCGCACGAAGCTGTCGACGCGCGCGTTGCCCATCGTGGTCTTCAGGCGGTCGTAGTACTGCTCGGTCGCCCGCGTGCTGACCAGCGCGTCGCTCATCCCGTGGGCCATCAGGATCTTGCCGCCCTTCGCGAGAAACGCCGACAGGTCGGTCTTGTTGACGTCCTGGATGCCGGTCAGCGTGCTGATCCGTGCCTGGTAGGCGCCCGGGTTCTGCGGATCGAGCGTCAGCGAATTGAAGGTCGGATCGCGCGTGACGAAGTACTTCACCCACTGATCCCAGAACGTGCTGCCGTATGGCGCCGTGGTCGGCATCGGGTTCGCCGGTTGCGACGTGCCGAACGCGAGGAAGGTGACGGTAGGTTGCAATGCGCTCGCGCCCGGGATGCCGAGGTCGGTGCCCCAGGTGTTGAAGCCCGGGTACTGGGTCTCGCCGCTGGCCAGCGCGTAGCTGAACGTGATCGGCGTGTTGAACACGTTCAGCGCGGTGATCTGCGCGTCCGACAGGCAGGTGTCGCCGCCTTCGGTGCCTCCCGGGCAACGCAGCGCGACGCCGCTGACCGCCGCCGTCGACGGATTGAAGGTCGCGTTGCAGGCCTTGACGTTGCTGACCAGACCGTCGACGACCCCGTCGAGTCCGTCGCAGGCCTGCAGCGACGCGTCGTAGAGGCGCTTGCGCTTGGCCTGGTTGGGATAGGCGCCGGGCTCGGCCAGCGCGCGCGTGATGCGGCCGAACTGCAGGTCGAGGCTGGCCGCGGCGCCGGCCGGATACAGCACGATCGCGCCGTCCCAGTCCTGCGGCCACTTCTGCACCACCTCGAGCGCCTCGCGACCGCCGGACGAGCCGCCGGCGAAGTACGCCTTCGTCGTGCCGTTGACGCCGTAACGCGCCTTGATGATGGCGAGCGCGACGTCGCGCGTCTTCTTCAGCGCATCGCCGGAGAAGTTGTTCAGCGCCTCGTCGTTGACGCCGAACGATCCGTCCTGGCTGCCGCGTGCGCCGGCCTGGTGGCCCGAGTCGCTCGACGTCGTCGCGTAGCCGCGGCCGAGCGGCACGAGCTGGTCGGCCGGACCGGCCGGGACGTTGCCGGCGCCGTTCGGGATCGAGCCGTCGTAGCCGCCGCCGCCGAACATCATCAGCTTGTTGTTCCAGGTGGTCGGCAGGCTGACCTGCATCTTGATCTTCGGCGCGGTCGCATCGAGCGGCGCGATGTCGGCCGTGACGCGGCAGTACTCGCCGATCGCCGCGGCGCCGGTCCCGGCTGCGGCGACCGTGGTGGCCGACGTCACGGTCGCGCCGGTGGCCGGCAGTCCGATCGCGGAGGCCGGGATGGTGAGCGTGCCGACCTGCGCGCAGCTGAGCTGCACCGGTGCGGGCGTGACGGGCGTCGACTCACCGTTGTCGCTGTTGCAGGCCGCCACTCCCAGCGCGGCCAGCAGGGCGACGCCGGTCGTCGCGCCGCGACGCCATGCAGCAGGGGTATCCATGGTCATGTCTGTCTCCTTGGTTGTTGTCCGAACAATGTGCGCTGCGCACGCGGCGGAAGTCAATCGGTGGCGCGGTTCACGGGACGGTGTTCTGCCGGACCTTGCGGAACAGGTCGATGACCAGTGACCGCAGCCACGCGTGGCCCGGTTCCGATCCCAGCCGGCGCGTCCAGAACAGGCCGACGTCGAAGTGGCGGTGCGGTACCGGCAGCGGCGAGATGCGGTTGATGCCGTAGCGCCGGAACGCGCGCGCGACCGTGCGCGGCACGATCACCGCGTAGTCGACCTCGGCCAGGATCGCGGGCACGACCATGAAGTGCGGGATCGACAGCTTGACGCGATCGATCAGCCCGCTCTCGCGCAGGATCGCCAGCGTCGGTGGATGCGACGTGATGGCGATGTAGTCGGCCGGCGCGCGTGCTCCCGAGCGCTGCGTCGGCCCCGCGGCGGGTGAGCGGCGCAGCGTCACGTACTCCTCGCGGAACAGGTGCTGATGCGCGAAGCCGTCGAGCAGCGACGGCAGGTGGCCGATGGCCATGTCGATCGTGCCGCTCTCGAGCGCGGCCGGCAGTTCTTCCCACTCGATCTGACGGGTCTCGAGCGACAGGCCGGGCGCCTGCGCGCGGATGGCCCGCATCAGCGGCGGCAGGAAGACCATCTCGCCGAGGTCGCTCATGTGCACGCGGAAGACCCGCTTCGCGGTGGCGGGCTCGAAGTTCAGCGCCTCGTCGAGCGCCGTCTGCACCGCATGCAGCGCGTTGCCGAGCGCCGGCGCGATGCGGCGCGCCACCGGCGTCGGCTCGACGCCGCCCTTGACCCGCACGAACAGCACGTCGTGGAACAGCGTGCGCAGGCGCGCCAGGCCGTGACTGACCGACGGCTGCGTCAGGCCGATGCGCCGGGCCGCGCGGCTGACGCTGCCTTCCGCGTAGACCGCGTCGAAGATCTTGAGCAGGTTCAGGTCGATGTCGTTGACGTTCATGACGGCGCGGATGGAGGGTTTGCGTATCGATGCCGTCGATGTCGAAAATAGAAACGACGCTATCGACAGCATAACCGGACATTCCTAGAATGTCGGGTTGGTCCTCGAAGACGCGACGCCGCCCCGGCGTAACCCGTCCACCCCCGATCAGGAGACTGCATGGAACGCTCGTTCGCGCGTGAGGTCGAGTCGTTGCGACTCGGCGACGGCGATGTCTTCCATGGCGAAGGCATCCTCGCCATCACGAAGGGGTTGCTGCAGGCCGGCGTGTCGTACATCGGCGGCTATCAGGGCGCGCCGGTGTCGCATCTGCTCGACGTAATGGTGCAGGCGCGACCGTTCCTCGACACGCTCGGCGTCAAGGTCGAGGCGTGTTCGAACGAAGCGTCGGCGGCAGCACTGCTCGGCGCGTCGATCCACTACCCGGTACGCGGCGCGGTCACGTGGAAGTCCATCGTCGGCACCAACGTCGCGTCCGATGCTCTTTCCAATCTTTCTTCGCCGGGCGTCACTGGCGGCGCGCTGATCATCGTCGGCGAGGACTACGGCGAAGGCGCGAGCGTGATCCAGGAGCGCTCGCTCGCGTTCGCGTTGAAGTCCACCCTGTGCCTGTTCGATCCCAAGCCCGACCACGCGACGATGGTCGACATGGTCGAGAAGGCTTTCGAACTGTCGGAGGCGTCGAACATGCCGACGATGATGCAGCTGCGCATCCGCGCCTGCCACGTGCGCGGCAGTTTCGTGTGCAAGGACAATCGCGCACCGGCGCTGTCGATGAAGCATCCGTTCGACGAGCCCGCGACCTTCGACTACGCGAAGCTGCCGCATCCGCCGGCCACGTTCCGCCAGGAGAAGCTGAAGGGTGAGCAGCGCATCGTCGCCGCGCGCGCGTTCATCGTCGAGCACAGCCTGAACGAGATCGTCGCACCGCGCACGGGGTCGACGGCTGCGGGCATCGGCGTGATCGTGCAGGGCGGACTGTTCAACACGCTGATGGGCGCGCTGGTGCAGTGCGGCCTGGCCGACGCGTTCGGCGCGAGCGACGTCTCGATCCTCGTGCTCAACGTCACGTGTCCTCTGGCGCCGCTGCAGATCGAGGCCTTCTGTCGCGCGCACGACGCGGTGCTGGTCGTCGAGGAGGGGCAGCCCGAGTTCCTCGAGCAGGAGATCGCGACGCTGCTGCGGCGTGCCGGCATCGACACGGCGCTGCACGGCAAGGACGTGCTGCCGATGGCCGGCGAGCACAACGTCGAGATCGTCGCTACCGGCCTGACCAAGGTGGTCGCGCGGCACGTGCCGACCTTCGATCTCGCGACGGTGCGGGCATGGCTCGCGGCCAACGACGAGCGTCGTACGGCCGTCGCTGCCGCGTTCGACGACGGGCTGCCGACGCGACCGCCCGGCTTCTGCATCGGCTGTCCCGAGCGCCCCGTCTTCTCCGCGCTGAAGCAGGTCCAGCAACGGATCGGCAAGGTCCACGTGGCGGCCGACATCGGCTGCCATTCGTTCGCCACCTTCGAGCCGTTCTCGTCGGGCCACACGATCCTCGGCTACGGCATGAGCCTCGCGTCGGCCGGTGGCGTCGGGCCGATGATGACGCGCCGCTCGCTGGCGATCATGGGCGACGGCGGCTTCTGGCACAACGGCCTCTTGTCCGGCGTGCAGTCGGCGCTGTTCAACCAGGACGACGTGGTGCTGCTGATCCTGAAGAACGGCTACACGTCGGCCACCGGCACGCAGGAGATCATCTCGTCGCCCGACGACGACCTGCAGGTCACCGAAAAGGCGCGACTGTTCAGACCAGGCAGCCAGAGCCTGACCGAGAACAACCGGGCGATCGAGGACACGCTGACCGGCATGGGCGTGCCGTGGCTGAAAACCGTCTACACCTACGACGTCGACGCGATGATGGCCGCGCTGACCGAGGCCTTCACGACCGAGACACCGGGTCTCAAGGTGATCGTCGGCGAAGGCGAATGCCAGCTCGAACGCCAGCGGCGCATCAAGCCGATCCAGGCCGCGCGCATCCGCGACGGCCAGCGCACCACGCGCGTCAAGTACGGCGTCGACGAGGACACGTGCTCGGGCGATCACTCGTGCATCCGGCTGTCGGGCTGCCCGACGCTGACGCTGAAGGACGCGAACGACCCGCTGAAGGTCGACCCGGTCGTGACGATCACCGAGGGCTGCGTCGGCTGCGGCCTGTGCGGTTCGAACGCGCATGCAGCGACGCTGTGTCCGTCGTTCTATCGCATCGAGATCGTGCGCAATCCGACGCGCTGGGACCGCGTGCGGTCGTGGATCACTACCAGTCCGGTCGCGCGTCGCGCACGGGCCCGCCGGCCCGCGAGGGTGCGGTCATGAACGCGCGGACGATGCTCGGCACAGCGACGGCGATGTCGGCCGAGCGTGCAAGCCGCGACGATCTGCCGATCACGATCCTGATCGCGGCGCTCGGCGGTGAGGGCGGCGGCGTCCTGACGCAATGGATCGTCGAGGCCGCGCTGCACGCCGGCTATCCGGTGCAGAGCACGTCGATCCCCGGCGTCGCGCAGCGCACCGGCGCCACCACCTATTACGTCGAGATCTTTCCGGTCCCGCTCGCGCGCCTCGATGGCCGGCGCCCGATCATGAATCTGGCGCCGGTCGCGGGCCGCATCGACCTGCTGATCGCGTCCGAGCTGCTCGAAGCGGTTCGCGCCGCGCAGTCGGGCTACGTGGACCGGGTGCGCACCACGGTGATCGCGTCGACGTCGCGCGCGCTGACCAATCGCGAGAAGGGCGCGATGGGCGACGGCCGCGAAGACGACGGGCGCCTGCTCGACGTGCTGGTCGCCAACAGTCGCCGCCATGTCGGCTTCGACATGAACGACGAGGCCCGCGCGGCGCGCACGGTGATCAGCGCGGTGATGTTCGGCGCCGTCGCCGGGTCCGGGCTGCTGCCTTTCGGCCGCTCGCATTGCGAAGCCGCGATCACGGCATCGGGCAAGGGCGTCGACGCGAGCCTCGAAGGCTTCGAGCGCGGCCATGCGCATGCCCTCGCGCGTCCCGACCTCGACGCGGTGCCGGTCTCGGTCTCGATCGTGTCGACGGCCGACGGCGGTGCCGCCGCCGCTTGGCCGCACGACGTCCGCGACATCGTCGGTCACGGCATCGACCGGCTCGTCGACTACCAGGACCGGCGCTACGCGGACCTGTACGTCGAGCGGCTGCGATCCGTGCTGGCGCTCGAGGATCGCCTCGACCCGGCCGCGCGGCACGGCCACGCGCTGACCCACGAGACCGCGCGCTTCCTGGCGCTGTGGATGGCGTTCGACGACGTGGTCCGGGTGGCCGACTTCAAGACGCGGGTCGAGCGCTATGCCCGCATCCGCGACGAGGTGGACGCGCGCGACGACGAGCTGATGACCGTGCACGATTTCTTCAAGCCGCGGGTGGCCGAGGTCGCCGGTGCGCTCCCGGCGGCGCTGTCGAAACGCCTGGCCGCGTGGGAGGCTGCACGGCGGCGCCGTGGCAAGGCGGCGCTGGCCTTTCCGCTGAAGCTGCGCAGCGATTCGCGCCTCGGTCACCTGGCGCTGCGCATGGTCGCGTCGCTGCGTCGCTGGCGGCCGGCCAGCCAGCGCTACGCCGACGAGCAGGCGGCGATCGCGCGCTGGCTCGCGGCGATCGAACGGGTCGCGACGCTGGGTTGGGCGCCGGCCCACGCACTGGCGCTGTGCGGCCGGCTGATCAAGGGCTATGGCGACACGCATGCCCGTGGCCACGAGAACATGGCCCGCATCGTCGACACGCTGACGAGCGATGCGGCGGTGGCGCGCTTCGCGGCGCAGGCCGCCGGCGGAGCGCTGCTGACCGCGGCGCTGGACTCGACACGCGACGCGGCACTGGCCGATCCCGACGGCAAGGCGCTCGACCGCGACATCGCACGGCACG
>JBBRRW010000160.1:0-8053 GCA_038245975.1 Burkholderiales bacterium | reverse complement strand
CTGGATCGGTTTCCAGATCGACAGCCCCGACACCAGGCTCAGGATGCCGGCCAGCATGACGCCGATGTACAACAGCTTCTGGATCGCGTTGTAGCGGGTCGCGTCCTCGTGCGCGAGGCGGAAACGCAGCGAGTCCGCGATTGTCGCCTTCAGCTCATCCCAGCGGATCGGCAGCAGCATCTTCCGGAAGCGCCCGGTCGAGAACCCGTAGACCAGATAGGCGAAGCCGTTGAGGAGGAAGACCCACATCCCGAAGAAGTGCCACAGCAGTCCGTGCTGCGCCCATTGGCCGAGTGTGAGCCAGTCGGGGAAATGCAGCCAGCCGAAGATGACCTCGTCATTGTAGATCTTCCAGCCGCTGCCGATCATGATGAAGATCGTAAGCGCATTGACCCAATGCATGATCCGAAGCGGAAGCGGATGAAGCTTCCGTGGTGCGAGTGCGGTCATGGCATACCTGTCGAGGTTCAAAGGAATGTGGGACATCTCGGCAATCGGGTCCCGCCGATCGCGTCCGGTCGGGAGGACCCGACGCGACGCGACGATCAATGGTCGAACGAGCGGGCGAGTTCTTTCATCCCGTCCGAAAAATCGTTGTGGACCGTCCAGCCGAGCTCGTCGCGCAGCCGCGACGAGTCGGCAACGATATGCCGGACATCAGCCAGACGGTACTTGAAAGTGATGACCGGCGGGGGACCGTCCAGTGCGTCGGCGAGTGCGACGGCCATGTCGCCCACCGTGCGCGGCGTTCCCGAGCCGACGTTGTAGGCACGTACGCCGCCGGTGTGCTTCTCGGTGGCCAGCACGGTCGCGGCGGCGATGTCGCGGACGTGGACGAAGTCGCGGCGCTGGCCGCCGTCCTCGAAGACCTGCGGGGCGGCGCCCCGTCGCAGCGACGACAGGAAGATGGCGGCGACGCCGGCGTACGGCGTGTCGCGCGGCATGCCCGGTCCGTAGACGTTGTGATAGCGCATCGCCGCGACCGAGCCGCCGGTCACGCGCGCCCAGTTGCTGGACAGCAGCTCCTGCGCCAGCTTGGTGGTGGCGTAGACGTTGCGCGGATCGGTGGCGGCGTCCTCGGAGACCATGGTCGGCGCCAGCTCGGCGCCGCAGACCGGGCAGGGCGGCTCGAAACGTTTCTGCGCCATCGCGCTGTCGAGCCGGGGTCCGGGGCGGACGGCGCCGTGCTCGACGCAGCGACCCAGTCCTTCGCCGTACACGACCATCGAGCTGGCAAGCGTGAGCCGACCGACCCTGGCGCGCGCCATCGCGGCGAGCAGCTCCGCCGTCCCGTAGTCGTTCGACGAGACGTAGTCGGGCGTGTCGTCCACGTCCACGCCGAGGCCGACCTTCGCCGCGAGGTGGATGACGGCGTCGGTGCCGACGAGGACCCGGTCGAGCAGCGCGGCATCGCGGATGTCGGCCTTCACGAACTCGACCGGTGCGGGCGGTCGCCAGTCGCTGCTGGCGTGCACGTCGGGCCGCAGCGAGTCGACGATGCGCACGTCATGGCCGCGCGCGATCAGCTCGGCGAGGACGTGACGGCCGATGAAGCCGGCGCCCCCGGTCAGGAGAATCTTCATTCGTGAATCTGCCCCGAAAGTCTTGCGGTGGATTTCAACGATGCCGCGAGGCGCAGGAAGGTCGTCGTGATCTTCCAGGCGGCCTGGATGCCCTGCGCGAAGTCGCCGGACACCTTGGAGACGCCGCCGCGCCGGCAGCGATGATCGACCGGGATCTCCAGTACGCGCAAGCCGGCGGCCGCGGCCTTCATCTGCATCTCCAGGTTCCAGCCGTAGGTCATCTCGCGCATCTTCAGGGCCCGGAGGTGGTCGAGCGTCGCGGCGCGGAACGGCGACATGTCCGTGTAGACCACGCCGTAGACGACTCGCATCAGGTGCCCGGCGATCCAGCCGGCGACGAGCTGCTGCGGTGTCATGCTGCCCGCCTCGCGCGTTCCGCGCAGGCGCGAGCCCATCACGAAGTCGGCGTCGCCCGCCGCGACCGGGCCGACGACGGCCGTCATGAAGGACGGCACGTCGCTGCCGTCGCCGTCGAGGAAGCAGACGATCTCGCACGACGCGTCGACCGCGGCGAGGCCGGCCGCGCAGGCCCTGCCGTAGCCTCGCTCGAACTGCTGCACGACGCGCGCGCCGGCGGCGGTCGCGCGAGCCGACGTCTCGTCGGTCGAGCCGTTGTCGACGACGATGACTTCGTCCACGCCTTCGGCCAGCACGTCGGCGACGACGGCGCCGATCGCCTCGGCTTCGTTCAGGCAGGGTATGACGACGGAGACGTGGCGCGTGCCGCTCGGCAACTGCATCGAATGCGGCCTGCTCAGGCGCGAGCGCCGGCCGCAGCGCGTGACCGCAGGAATCCCTGCGTGGCCGGCGCGTCGGCGCCGCGGGTCTCCGCGAAGGTCGGACGTCGGCCCGTGAATTCGTCCTCGAGCATGCGCAACGACGCTGCGTCGTCCACGTCGTACCAGCCGGGGACATTGACGACCGGCAGCCCGATCTCCGCGGCGCGTTCGACGGTCAGCCGGTGGACGGCCGATGTGCTCCACGGGATGTCGTCGAACAGACGCACGTGAAGCCGCGACAGTCCGATCAGCGTGTAGCCGCCGTCGTCGGCGGGGCTGAGCACGACGTTGTCGCCCGACTGCACCGCGTCGACGGCGGCGCGCAGGATGGATCGCGGCAGGGTCGGGCTGTCCGAATTGACGAGGATCGCGCCCGCGTGGGTCTTCAGCAGGTCGTTTGTGCCGTGCATGAGGCGCTCGCCGAAGCCGTCGCCGCGTTGCGGGGCAATCTCGAAGTGGGCCGGGATCAGGCTGCGCAACAGACCTTCGGAGCCGACCGGGGTGTACAGCGCGTAGCCGGTGACGTCGCCGTCGTCGGCCAGCGAGCCGATCGTCGCGGAGAGGTCGCGGATGAAGCACGCCGAGATCGCCGCGCATTCGTCGGGCTGGAGGGGAGGGGACAGGCGGGTCTTCGACTTTCCGGATTCCGGGGCCTTGCACATGATGGCGACGGCGACGGTGCTCAAGTCCGATCCTTGTTCCGGTGCGTGGGGTTCGCGGCGAACATCGTCAGTTGAAGGCGCGGATCAGGTCCATCAGCAGGTCCTCCGGATCCTCGAGACCCACCGACAAGCGCAGCAGGTCGGATGGACAAGGCGTCCCCGCGCCCTCGATCGACGCGCGATGCTCGACGAGGCTTTCGACGCCGCCGAACGACGTCGCGCGCCGCCAGACCTGCACCTTCGACGCGGCGTGGATCGCGGCTTCTTCTCCGCCGCGCATGCGGATCGACAGCATGCCGCCGAACAGTCCGTTCATCTGTCGCGCCGCGATGGCGTGGCCGGGATGGGATGCGAGGCCGGGGTACAGCACGGCCGACACGGCCTTGTGGCTCGCGAGCAGCTCCGCGAGCCGGGCCGCGGACCTCGACTGTTCGCGCAGGCGGACGTCGAGGGTGCGCATGCCGCGGATCAGCAGCCATGCGTCGAACGGCCCGAGGATCGCGCCGATCTGGCCGCGGATCTTCTGGATGCTCTTCCACAGATCCGAATCCGCGGCGACGGCGATCGCGCCCGCGATGACGTCGGAATGACCGTTGAGATACTTGGTTGCCGAATGCACGACGATGTCCGCGCCGAATTCGATGGGCCGCGTGATGATCGGCGTCGAGACCGTCGAGTCGACGCACAGCAGCGCGCCGGCGGCATGGGCGATCTTGGCGATGGCGGCGATGTCGGTGAGCGTCCACAGCGGATTGCTGGGCGTCTCGATCCAGAACATCCCGGTCTCGCCGGGCCGGATGGCCGCGGTCACGGCGGCGAGATCGGACGTGTCGACGAAGGTCACGGAGTGCCCGTAGCGCCCGATGTCGACGAGCCATTCGCGGATGCCCCAGTACGTCACTTCCGACACGATGACGTGCGTGGGTTTGTCCAGCGCGAGGAAGACCGCCGTCGCGGCCGCCATGCCGGAGCCGAACGCGAGCGCGTCCTCGGCGCCCTCGAGCGCTGCGAGGATCGCCTCGACCTGCCGCACGTTTGCATTGTCGGTCCGGCCATAGACGAAGCCGGACTCGTAGCCGTTGTCGGCGTCGCGGATGAAGGTGCTGGACATGTGGACCGGCGGGATCAGCGCCCGGGTCGTCGGATCTCCGGCACCCAGAGCCTGCGCGAGGACCGTTCGCGGTTTGAGGAACGGCCAAGACTGTTCGTCCATATTTCCCTAAAGGATTTGCACCGGTGCCACATCCGCGACCAACGCGACGCGGTTCCCGATTCGCGCGGATTTCAGTGCGACTTCTGGCGCAGAGTCACGGTGCCGATCCGACGGCCGGGAGTACAGCTTGCAGCTCCACGACGAAGTTGCCTATCGGAAGCACGCGCCCTGCGGCTGTCGTTCCTTCACTGAACCTGGCTTTACCGCCCATTGTGACGCGAAGGGCGTGCGGGACAGTTCCTGGGCATTTCGTGAGCCGGGGCGCCTGAAGCATGGGCAGTGCAAGCTCGATCTGTCGGACCTTTCAGGGTGTTATTACAGCAAAGTGGATGAATCGGATGTACCGATGTTCGATGCTCGGCCCTCGAGAATGGATCGAAGACTTGTGGCGACGCATCGGTCCATCGCCCAATTGTTGGGGCAGACCGGCAACGGTCCTCCGGGTTCGGCGCAAGCGAGAGATTTCCGCCGTATCCCGGAAAAAAAGAAGGCCCGCAGCGATGCAGGCCTGCCGCGTTCGCGATGGATGACCGGATCCATGACCCGGCCACCTACCGATCAGAACAACGCCTTGAACTGCGCGCCCCAGATCCGTGGCTCGTTGATGAAGCCGGTCAGGTTGTTGAAGTCGATCCCGCCGGTGATGCGCACCTGGTTCGTGATGTTGCGTCCGAAGGCCGCGACTTCGTAGCGACCCTGGCTCCAGTTGTAGCCGACCCGGACCCCGCCCGTCGTCAGCGACTTGCCGGTGAACTCGGTCGACTCGTACAGGAAGAAGTTGACCTTGCTGCGATACGACCAGTCGGTATAGACGAACACCTCGCCCTGGGCGAACGGGACGCCGTAACGCAGCGTTAGGTTGCCGATGTACTTCGGCGCCTGCGGCAACGGGTTGCCGTCGATCGACGCGACGCGCTGACCCGACGGCAGCGTGATGATCGGGTCGGTGATCGTGCAGGCCGCACACAGCCCGACGTAGAGATTCGGATCCTTGATCTTCGTCTTGTTGTAGCTGCCGTTCGCCGTGATCAGCAGCGCCGGCGTCACGTAGGCGTCGAGATTCAGTTCGACCCCTTCCCCCTGCGCCTTCTTGGCGCTCAGCAGCGAAGTCGTGTTGAACGGCCCGCCGACGGCGCTGAGCTGCTGGTTCTTCACGTCGTAGTGGAACAGGCTGAGCGAGAAGCGCGCGCGCCGGTCGAACAGGTTGCCCTTGGTGCCGACCTCGTAAGACGTATTGGTCTCCGGCGCCGCGGACGTCTGCGGACCGAACGCCGACGGCGGGAAGATGCTGGAGCCGCGGAAGCCCGTCGCGACGCGCGCATACAGGTTGACGTCGGGGACGACCGCATAGGTGCCGCTCACGTCCCAACTCACCTTCGAATCGGAGGTCCCGAACGACGTCCCCCCCCGCGTGTCGATCGGGGTGTCGGTGGTGCTGGTACTGAGGAACTTGCGATCCTTGGTGTAGCGCAGGCCGGCCCGCAGGTTCAGTGCGTTCGTGAGCTGATAACCGGCCGAACCGAAGAAGGCGACCGCCGAGTTGGTCTGGTTCGAGATCACCGACGTGGAGGGGCCGTGAAAGATCGTGTCATAGCTGAGGCTGTCGATGCCGAACTTCTCGTTGAACAGGTAGAGGCCGCCCTGGTACTTCAGCGGCCCGCTGCCGACCGACTCGAGGCGCAATTCCTGCGTCACCTGCTGATGGCCCTGCAGCGCGTCCGACGTCTCGCTGGAGAACGGAATGAACCCGGGGCCCATCGGCCGTGCATACGATGCACCAAAACCGCCATCGACGTCCCCACGGCTGAACGACCCGACGTGCTCGTAGCCGGTGATCGAGTTCAGCGCCAGGCTGCCGAAGACCCAGCGCAGGTGCAGGTTCGCACCATTGCTGTCCAGTGTCTGGGCGTTCTTTCCGTCGATCGAGACCTGGTTCTGCGCGTAGTTGTTGGAAAAGTCGTTGGTGCCCGGCTGGATGATGTTGGCCCGGAACACGCGCGACGACCCGTGGAGGTCGCGCGCATGCAGGTTGATCAGCGCGCTGAAGTCGTTGTTCGGCTTGTAGAGCAACTGCAGGCGTGCGGCGTTGTCGTCGTAGCCCTCGAGCTTCGAGTCCGGCGCGTTGCGGACCGTGTTCGAGACCCAGTCGTTGCGATGCTGGAACTGCAGCGACAGGCGCGCGGACAGCACGTCGCTGAGCGGCAGCGTGTAGCCGCCTTCGATGTTGGTCGTCCTGAAGCGGGCCGCGCTGATGTTGAAGTAACCCTCCTGCGTTTGCGACGGCTTCACCGAATCGATCTTGACGACGCCCGCCGGCGTGTTGCGCCCGAACAGCGTGCCCTGCGGGCCCGCGAGCACCTCGACCTGGTCGACGTCGAAGATCGGGAAGCCCTTGAGGATCGGGTTCTCCTGGACCACGTCGTCGTAGACCAGCGACACGGGCTGCGACGCGTTGAGGTGGAAGTCGGTATTGCCGTAGCCGCGGATGTAGAAGCGGGGAAACGCGCGGCCGAACGACGACTCGATGTTGAGGCTGGGCACGCGGCCCGCCAGTACCCGGATGTCCTCGCCGGACGAGTTCAGCACGTCGAGCTTCTCGCCCCTGATGGTCGAGATCGAGCTGGGCACATCCTTGATGTCCTCGGTCCGTCGTTCCGCCGTGACCGTGATCGCGTCGAGGACGCCGGGCGCGCTGGTACCGGGCTGCGCCTGCTGCGCCGTGGCCGTCATCGATGCCAGCAGCGACGACAACGTCAGCAGCGCCTTGCCGCCGCTTCTGGTCGAGCGCAGCCGTTCCGTTCGTTGTTTCATCTCGCCTCCCTGTTTTTGATCGTGGTCATGAAAAGCAAGTCACAGGCCATTTCGAAACGTTTCATGTCATCGGCGAAACGGACGCGACAGTCACCGTTCATGACGCAGCGTAAGTCGCACTGTCGACCGATGTCGAGGGGCCAGATGCAAAAAAGCGCCCCGACCTCGGTCGCGGGCGCCTCTCACTGCGGACGCGGGGTCGTCCGCGCTCACCACCATCCGAGTCCGTGGTAGCGATGGTTGTGGACCCACTGCGGATAGAGGGCGGTCTGCGTCACGCGATTCGAGGTCGATCGCAGCAGTCCCAGCCAGTCGTCGTTGAAGACCAGCAGGTCGTCCCAGTTCGCGCCGCCGTTGAAGTTGAGCACGACGAACTTGTCGTTCGCGCCCAGGTTCCAGTTGCCGATCCAGTCGCTCTGGAAGCCGCCGCCGAGCGACCTGCCCGACGACAGCAGCGTGCCGAGGTACTGCGTGTTCCAGTCCTTCGCGTTGTAGACGTACAGGTCCGACTTGCGGTCGCCGTTGATGTCGGCCACGAACCACTGGTCGTTGCGCCGCATCTCGCCCCAGCCCGGCGCGTCGCGGTCGAAGCGATGGACGAATGCGAGGTCGTTGCCGGTCGAGCGCAGCATCTCCAGATACGGCATCGACCAGTCGCTGCCGTTGAACACGTACAGGTCCGACAGCGTGTCGCCGTTGAAGTCGCCGACGAAGAACTGGTCCGCGGACTTCATGTCGCCCCAGCCGGGCAGCGTCTGGTCGAAGCGCCGCACGAAGTCGTAGCCGCTGCCGTTCGACGACAGCATCAGCAGGTAGCCGATCGAGAAGTCCTGCAGGTTGCTGACGTAGAGGTCGGCACGCCGATCGCGGTTGAAGCGGGCGACGAAGAAGCGGTCGTTGGGCTTCATCGATCCCCAGCCGGGCAGCGTGTCGTCGTAGCGGCGCACGAACTGCAGGTCGTTGCCGGTCGAGCGCAGGATCAGCAGGTAGCCGACCGAGAAGTCG
>JBBRRW010000159.1:0-8118 GCA_038245975.1 Burkholderiales bacterium | reverse complement strand
GACCTTGGTCTGCACCGTGAACGAGTTGTAGGTGTCGATGAACTTCTTCTTGTCGATGCCGTTCTTCTCGGCCCAGGCGGCCATCGTCCCGGTGTCGGGCGACGTGGGTAGCGTGTGGTCGACGTGGATCGAGCTGAACACTTTGCGGCGCAGTTCCTTCTCCTTGCCGAGCACATCGAGCGTGTAGTAAAGCCGCTGCAGGCCCGACTCGGCGCCGGCCCGGAAGCCGAGCGGGATCGGCACGTACACGGTCGCCACCTTGGCCTCGTTGCGCTTCGCCCAGTCGGACATCACCGGCTCGAAGTCATTGCAATGCGGACACCAGTAGCCGAAGAATTCGATGACCTCGACCTTGCCCGCCGGGGCGTCGGTCGTCTGCACGGGCTTGACGACGCTGTAGTTCACGCCTTCGCGCGGGCCCGTCGCGACCTGCGCGAAGGCGCCGACGGCGCATAGCGTCGCGGCCGCGGCGACGACAGCGCGGACCATGACGGCGATGAAGGAGGAGCGGGGGTTGCTGAAAACGGTCGATTCGATCATGCGAGGATCCATGGAAGATTGAAGTTCGGGGTCGCCATGTCGCGTCGGGCGCATTGCGGCGACCCCGACCGGCACGGCAGCCCTTCGAGGGTCGTCGAGGGGTTTCGGTTCAACGCACGAGGCGATCGTTGCGCGGACAGCACCGCAGACCGCTCTTCGCGCGCGCCGTCGCCCGGTCACTTGCCCGGCGCGACCAGCGTCGCCTCGATGCCGTTCTCGATCAGGCGCTGCCGTGTGCGATTGAGATCCTCGATGCGACTGTAGGGCCCGAGGCGCACGCGATAGAGCTTGGCGCCGTCGCGGTCGACCGGCTGCACGCGCGACTCGAAGCCCAGCAGCGCGAGCCGGCCGCGCATGCTCTCGGCGTCCTCGGCGCTGCTGAACGCGCCGGCCTGCAGCGCCGTGATGCCGGTCGGCGGGGTCGCTGGGTCGACGACGACCGGCTTCTTGCCGTCGGCGCCCGGCGCCAGGTTGGGCGGCGGCGGCGCGATGACCGTGGCTTCACCCGGAGACGTCGGTGCGGCAGGCACGGCGTCCTTCGCGTACAGGCTCTTGTTGGGGTCAGGCAGCTTGGTGCCTTCGGGCTCGACGACAACCGCGGCGTGCGGCGGCTTGCTGACGAACGGGACGGTCGCCTTCGTCACGAACAGCGCCACGCCCGCCGCGACGGCCAGGCCGAGGACGATCCCGACGATCAGGCCGAGCAGGGTGTTGCCCCGCTGATCGGGAACGTGGGGCCATGTGGCGCGACGGGACATGCAGCGACTCTCCTGGGGGACGATCCGGTACGCGGCTCGAAGCGTATCGACGCAAGGCCGGCTTGGTGGAACCTACATCTTCCGGGGGACCGAAACCCCGACGAGCGCGAGTCCGTTGGCGATCACCTGCCGCGTGACCGACAGCAGCGCGGCCCGCGCGTTGCGGAGGTCGAGGTCGTCGACCAGGAAGCGCTCGGCATTGTAATAGCTGTGCAGATCGGCCGCGCAGTCCTTCAGGTAGAAGGCCAGGTGATGCGGCGCCATCTCTTCGGCGGCGGCTGCGAGCACCTCGGGATACGCCGCCAGCCGCTGCATCAGCGCGGCCTCGCGCGGCGCGACCAGCAGCGACAGGTCGGCCGTGGCCAGCGAAGGCAGCTTGGTCTCCCAGTCGGGGCCGCCCCACTGCGCCAGCACCGAGCAGATGCGCGCATGCGCGTACTGCACGTAGTAGACCGGGTTCTCGTCGGACTGCGCGAGCGCGAGATCGATGTCGAACGTGAACTCGGTGTCCGCCTTGCGCGTGATGAAGAAGAAGCGCACCGCGTCGCGTCCGCGCACGTTGGGTTCGTCTTCGCCGCCGCTCATCTGGATCAGGTCGCGCAACGTGACGTAGCTGCCGGCCCGCTTGCTGATCTTCACTTCCTCACCGCCGCGCATCACGCGGATCATCTTGTGCAGCACATAGTCGGGATAGATCGCCGGCAGCCCGAGATGCTCGAGGTCCGAGATCGCCCGCAGCCCGGCGCGCACCCGCGCGACCGTGCCGTGATGATCGCTGCCCTGGACGTTGATGACCTTGTGGAAGCCCCGCTCCCATTTCGCGAGGTGATAGGCGATGTCCGGCACGAAGTACGTGAACGTGCCGTCGGACTTGCGCATCACGCGGTCCTTGTCGTCGCCGAGGTCGGCGAAGGACGTGGTCGCGAGCCACAGTGCGCCTTCGCTCTCGTAGGTCTTGCCGCTGGCGACGAGGGCGTCGACCACCTGCGCGACCCGACCGTCGGTGTACAGCGACGATTCGAGAAAGTAGTTGTCGAAGGTGACGCCGAAGGCCTGCAGGTCCAGGTCCTGCTCGCGGCGCAGGTAGGCCACCGCGAAACGCCGGATCGCATCGAGGTCGTCGAGGTCGCCCGACGCCGTGACCGCGGCCGTCGCGCCGTCGCCACCGACCGTCCTGCCCGCCGTGAAGTCCGCGGCGATCTCCGCGATGTAGTGGCCGTTGTAGGCCGGCTCGGGCCAGCCGGCGGCGCCCGGCTCGAGCCCGCGCGCGCGGGCCTGCACCGACAGCGCCAGCGTCGCGATCTGCACGCCGGCGTCGTTGTAGTAGTACTCGCGGGTCACGCTGCGGCCCTGCGACTCGAACAGCGCCGCCATGACGTCGCCGAGCGCGCCCTGGCGCCCATGCCCGACGTGCAGCGGCCCGGTCGGGTTCGCGGAGACGAACTCGATCAGGACCTTTTCCGACGCGGGCCGAACCTCCTTCGCACGGCCGTATCGCGCACCTTCGGCGAGGATGGTCGCGACGACGGCCTGCCGTGCCTTCGGCGACAGGAACAGGTTGATGAACCCGGGTCCGGCGATCTCGGCGCGCTCGACGAGCCCGTCGCCGTCGCCCAGCAATGCGTCGACGATCGTCTGCGCGACGGCGCGCGGGTTCTGCTTCAGGCGCTTGGCGATCTGCATCGCAACGTTGCACGCGACGTCGCCGTGCGCCGCGATCTTCGGGCGCTCGAGCGTGACCACCGGCACGATGTCCGTCCCGGCGACGAGCGGCGCGACGGCGTCGGTGATGCGCTGGAGGATCGCGTGTTTCTGGGCGACGAGCATGGAAGTTCGGGATGGACGGAAGTTGCGCTGGCGTGGCCGGCAGCACGCGCCGGTTCTCGCGATGGGGGTCGGATTATACGGTTGCGGTCATGCGCTCGACGGGGCCGTCGATGCCCGATGCGCCGGGGAAGTCCGAGGGCCCTACTTCCGGCGCGCGCGCGGATGCGCCGCGTCGTACACCTCGGCCAGTCGCTTGAAGTCGAGGCTCGTGTAGACCTGCGTCGCGGCGATGCTCGCGTGCCCGAGCAGCTCCTGGACCGCCCGCAGGTCACCGCTCGCCTGCAGCAGGTGGGACGCGAACGAATGTCGCAGCACGTGCGGATGCACGTTGGCGGGAATGCCTGCGCGCTGCGCGTGGGCCTTGAGGCGATCCTGGATCGATCGACCCGAAAGGCGCTCGCCGCGGGTCGACAGGAAGAGCGGATGCGGGTCGGCCTTGACCCAGGCGGCGCGCACCGCGAGCCAGCGCTCGATCGCCTCGCGGGCCTTCGCGCCGACCGGTACCGTGCGGCGCTTCCGTCCCTTGCCGGTGACGGTCACCTCGCCGGACGCGAGGTCCATCCAGCCGATCGACTCGTGACCGCCGTCCTTCGCGTAGCCGACATCGAGCGCCACCAGCTCGGCGAGCCGCAGGCCGGACGAGTAGAACAGTTCGTGGATCGCCGCGTCCCGTTGCCCGAGGGCGTCGAGCGCGTCCGTGCCTCCCGGCGCCGGCGCGTCGAGCAACTGCATCGTCAGCGTCTCGGAGAGTGCCTTCGGCAGGCGTTTGCCGGCTTTCGGCGGCCGCACGTCGGCCACCGGGTTGCCGGCGCCGTCCTCGTACTGCGCGCGCCACGTGTAGTAGCCGCGCCAGGCCGACAGCGCCCGGGCGATCGATCGTGGCGCCAGGCCACGGGCATGCAAACGCGCGGCGAAGCGCCGGATGTGCGCATCCCGCAACGCTTCGAGGGCGACGGCGGGTGTCTCCGCCGCGGCCAGTCGCTGCAGGACCGTCAGCTCGTGCCGATAGGACAACAGTGTGTGCACGGACAGCTTGCGCTGCACCTCGAGACCGGTGAGGTAGCGCTCCGCGGAGGGCGGCAGCGTCGTCGGACGCTCCGATCGATCGGCGTCGTGCGCCAGCGGATCGACCGGGAGGCTCAACGCAGCAGCCGCGTCAGTGCGGCGCTGGAGTTCTCGCCGATGCGGGCGAGGAAGTCCGTGCCCATGCCGTCGTGGAAGCGGCGCGGATCGGCCGAGCCCAGCGCGAGCAGACCGAACGGCGCCGGCGCGGCGCCCCGATGTAGCGGGATCAGCGCGACCGACCTGACGTCCGCCGCGGCCTGCTCGGTCGCGCCTTCGCCGGCGACCCCGTCGGTGGTCGCCTGCGCGAGCGTTTCCTGCGCTGCGGTAGGCCGACGGAACAACGACAGCGCGTGGGCGGCTTCGCCCTGCAGCACGCCGCAGTAGGGGCCATGCAAGCTCGTGACGTAGGCGATCAGTTCGGGCGTCGCGTCCGCTGCGCAGGCTTCGCCCGCGTACTCGTCGGCCGCCTCCCACAACGACAGCGCAACCTGCGGCACCGAGAAGATCTCCTCGAGCGAGCCGGTCAGCGTCTCCGGCAGGAGGCGTGGCGATCGTTGCAACAGCAACATTCTCGTCCAGCGCGCAAGACGCTCGGCGATCGCGTCGTTCTCCTGGCCGTAGCGCATCAGTTCGGCGACCTTGAGTTCCAGCACGCGAATCTTGTCGCGCAACGTGATCATCTGGCGCTCGGCGAGCGGGATGGCGCGGCCGCCGTGGGGATGCGGGACGGTCAGCGTCGCGAACAACGTGGCATGCTCGTCGAAGAACTGGGGATGCTGCTGGAGGTAGTCGGCGACTTCCTGTGCATTCATGAATGATGGGTTTCCGTGAAGGGGATCGTGCCGTCGATGGCGGCGAAAGAGGGTTGTTCGGGGACGGCGACCGTGCCGTCGAAGACCGCCTCGGCGGGCCCGCGCATCTGCACGGCGGCCTCGCGGCCGTCCCACGCGATGACGAGCGAGCCGCCACGCGCGTGCACGGTCACCGGTGTCTGCAGCAGTCCGCGCCGGATGCCGGACACGACCGCCGCGCACGCGCCGGTCCCGCAGGCCAGCGTCTCACCGGCGCCGCGCTCGTAGACGCGCAGGCGGATCGTGTGGCGGTCGACCACCTGCATGAAGCCGGCATTGACGCGCTGGGGAAAGCGGCGATGACGTTCGATGCCCGGGCCGAGTACGTCGACCGGTGCGTGATCGACGTCGTCGACCACGGTGACCGCGTGCGGATTGCCCATCGAGACGACGCCGATCTCGATCGTGGTGCCGTCGACCTCGAGGTCCCACAGCGATTCGTCGGCGACCCGATGCGGCGTCAGGCCCGACGCATCGAACGGAATCTGCGCCACCGCGAAACGCGGCGCCCCCATGTCCACGGTCACGTCGCCGTCGTCCTCGATGCGCGGCGTGATCAGGCCCGCGAGCGTCTCGACGCGGATCGACGCCGCACTGCTCAGGCCCTTGTCGCGCACGAAGCGGGCGAAGGCCCGGGCACCGTTGCCGCATTGCTCGACCTCGCCGCCGTCGGCGTTGTAGATGCGATACGAGAAGTCGGCGCGCTGCGCGTCGGCCGGCGGACCCACGACCAGGATCTGGTCGGCGCCGACGCCGAAGCGACGATCGGCCAGCCAGCGCCACTGCGCGCGATCGAGTTCGATCGGCGCGCGCGTGGCGTCGAGGACGACGAAGTCGTTGCCCGCGCCCTGCATCTTGGTGAATTTCAAACGCATGGCGAATTATGGGCGATGAGTCCGTCGCGGCCGTCCGCATCGACAGGACGCGTTGCGCCGCTGCATCTGCGGCTAGCGATAGAAGCGCGCTTCGCCTCCGGGTCTGGTCTTGAAGCGCTTGTGAGTCCACAGGTACTGCGCCGGCATTTCGAGTACGCGCTCCTCGATGAAGGCATTCATGCGGCGGGCGGCGCGCGCCAGTGTCGCGGGTGCGTCGTCGTCGCTGTCGGGAAAGTCGGTCCAGGCCGGGTAGAACCGCGCCTCGTAGCCGTCCGCCGTCATGCGCGTGACGCAGGGGACTACGCGGGCATGGGTGATGCGCGCGAGGCGCGCGGGCGCCGTGATGGTGGCCGCCGTCACGCCAAAGAACGGCACGAACGCCGCGTCGCGCGCGCCGAAGTCCATGTCGGGCAGGTAATAGAACGACAGCCCGCGCCGCATCGCGCGGACGGCCGGGCGCATTCCGTCCTGCCGCGATAGCAGGATCGGCTTGTTGAAGCGGCTGCGGGCCGCGAGGATCGTCTCGTCGAGGACCTTGTTCTTCTGGTGCGAGTACATCGAAATCGCGTGCATCAACATCGAGAAGCGGATGCCGCCCGCATCCAGCCCGACGAAATGCGGGGCCATGACGATCACCGGCCCCGCGGCGGCGGCCTCCTCGAAGTGGTGGAGGTCGACCCAGCGGATGTGCTGCTCGATGCGGGCGCGGCTGCCCCACCAGACCAGGCCGCGATCGAGCAGGGCCTGCGCGAACGCGCGGAAATGGGCCCGCGCGAGTTGGCGACGTTGCTGCTCCGGCATGGTCGGAAAGCAGGCGCGGAGGTTGATGCGCGCCACGCGCCGCCGCTGCGACGCGACGCCGTAGAGCAGCATGCCCAATGCGGCGCCGAGCGCGCGCGTCACCGGCAGCGGCAGGACGCCGAAGAGGCGAAGGATGCGCAGCCAGAAGCGCGTCATGGGCGGCGGGTCATGCGTCTTCCGCGGCCGCTGCCGCATCGGGGGACGGCGTGGCCGACTGCGGCTTCTTGTAGCGGTTGTACCCCCACAGGTACTGCTCGGGATTGAGGCGGATCAGGTCTTCGAGCGCCGCGTTGATGCGGGTCGCCGCGGCCACCGGATCGTCGGGCATGGTCTCGTCTATGGTCGAGAAATGGACTACCCATCCCTCTCCGTCCGCCAGTCGTCGACCGTGTGCGAGCAGCAGCGCCGCGCCTGTCAGTCGTTGCAATCGCGCAGGGAGGATCATCGTGTACGCGTACTTTCCGAAGAAGTGAGCCCACACCCCTTCGCCGTTGCTCGGGACCTGGTCGGGCAGCATGCCGATGGCCTCGCCGCGCTTGAGCGCGCGCACGAGTCGCCGCACGCCGGACAGGTCGGCCGGCGCCAGCCGCAGATTCTCGCGCGCCCGGCGACCTTCGATCAGCGGCGCGAGCCAGGCCTTTCGCGGCCGCCGGTACAGCACGGTCAACGGCGCCCCGGCTGCGCGGTTGTTCGCGTAGAACTGCGCCGTCACCTCGAAACAGCCCAGGTGCGGCGTCAGGAAGACGATGCCCTTCCCGGCCGCACGGGCAGCCTCGACGTGCTCCCAGCCGGTGGCACGCGTGCGCGCCAGCACCTCGGCCTGCGGTCGCATCCAAACGTGCGCGAGCTCGAGCACACCGCGGCCGGCCTGTCCCGCGGCTCGCGCGACCAGACCGGGATCGCGGGCGGCCGGATACCCCGCCTGCGTCAGGTTGTCGATCAGATGGCGTCGATAGGCGGGCGACAGGTGCGCCACGAGACGGCCCAACCCGCCGCCGATCCGCTGTAGCAGTCCCAGCGGCAGGCAAGCGAGTGAGCGGATGAAGAGGGTAAGCACGGGCGAAGTCGATCAATCGGCCCATCGGTCGGGGCGGCGCCAGGGCGCCGGTCCCGTCTGCAGCGATCCGGCCGACGGCGCGAATGGGCAAAAAGGCGCGGTATGATACGGCCACTCGAGCGCGTCGACGAAGCCCTTCACCCCTTTTCGTCGTTGCGTGGACCCGCCCTATTAATGACAACTTGCGGGGCGGTCCGGTCGGTGGCGCTGGTGCTTCCGGCTTTGCAGTGTCGCTAAAGCGTCGTCGATCGCAAGGCACTTCCTGTGACCGACCACCGACAGCGACGCCACCGGTGGTTCCTCATTTTCGTCCAGGAGTACTGCATGTCTTCCGATTTCCTTTT
>JBBRRW010000158.1:0-8155 GCA_038245975.1 Burkholderiales bacterium | reverse complement strand
GGGCGCGTGCAGCGCTTCTGCACCGACGGCTTCGTGCGCCTGCCGGCGATGCGCAGCCTCGGCGCGTTGTGGGATGCGGACCCCGAACGCGGGGCGCTCGACGCGACGCGCGCGGCCACGGCGACCGGCTACGTCCTCGGCGCCGATCTGGTCGCTTGCGGCATCGACCTGTCGTTCACGCCGGTGCTCGACCTCGACCATGGCCCGAGCACCGTGATCGGCGACCGCGCCTTCCATCGCGATCCGCGCGTCGTCGCGCTGCTCGCCAAGAGCGTGATGCACGGCCTGCTGCTGGCCGGCATGTCGAACTGCGGCAAGCATTTCCCGGGACACGGGCACGTCGCGGCGGATTCGCACGTCGCGATCCCGCTCGACGAGCGCGACCTCGAGACGATCCTCGGCGACGACGCGATGCCGTATGCGTGGCTCGGCGCCAGCCTCGCGTCGGTGATGCCCGCGCACGTCGTCTATCCGGCGGTCGACCCGCGGCCCGCGGGGTTCTCGCCGGTGTGGCTGCAGGACATCCTGCGCGGCCGCCTCGGCTTCGACGGCGCGATCTTCAGCGACGACCTGTCGATGGAAGGCGCGAGCGTCGCCGGCGATGTCGTCTCCGCGGGCCGTGCGGCGCTCGACGCGGGCTGCGACATGATCCTGCTGTGCAACGACGGGGCGGGTGCGGACCGCTTGCTGGACGGCCTGGTCGACGCGCGGGACCCGCGCTCGCAGGAGCGCCTGGCGCGTCTGCGTGCGACCGTCGGCGATCCCCGCGACGACCCCCGCTACGCACGGTCGATCGCCTGTCTGCGCGACGCGGGCCTGATCGCGGGATGACCCCGCGGTGAGCTCGTCGCTCGCCGAGCCGCAGGTCGCGGCGCGCCCGTCGTGGGATCTCTACTGTCGCGTGGTCGACAACTACGGCGACATCGGCATCGCATGGCGTCTCGCGCGCCAGCTCGCCGCCGACGGGCGTCGCCGCGTCCGGCTGATCGTCGACGGCCTCGACGCTTTCCGTCGCATCGAGCCGCGGGTCGATCCCGCGTGTCGACGCCAGGACATCGACGGCATCACGGTCGCGCTCTGGCCGCACCTCGATCGCGATGCGGTCGAACTCGGCGTCGCGGATGTCGTCGTGGAGCTGCTCGGCTGCGGCCTGCCGCCCGCGTGTATCGCGGGCATGGTCGAGCGGCTCGGCGGCACGCCATGCCTCTGGATCGACTTCGAACATCTCAGCGCCGAAGCGTGGGTCGCCGGCTTCCACGGCCTGCCGTCGCCGCATCCGCGACTGCCGCTGGTCAAGCACTTCTTCTATCCGGGCTTCGGGCCTCGCACCGGCGGTCTGCTGGTCGAGCCCGATCTCGAACGGCGACGAGCGGCCTTCGTCGCTTCGGCCGAGGCGCGCGCAGCGTTGTGGCACCAGGTCGGCGTGCCCGCGCCGGTCGACGGTGAGCGGCGCGTCCTGCTGTTCGCCTATCCGGACGCGCCGGTCGCTGCGTTGCTGCGGCGTCTTTCGGACGACGCGTCCGGACGCTGGTCGGTCCTCGTCCCCGAGGGAGCGGCGGCGGCCGTCGATACCGTCATCGGCGACGCGACGGATCGAACGCGCGGCTCGCTGTCGGTCACGACCATTCCGTTCGTCGACCAGGACACGTTCGATCGATTGCTCTGGGCGTGCGACATCAACTTCGTCCGGGGCGAGGATTCGTTCGTCCGTGCGCAGGCGGCGGGACGACCGTTCGTCTGGCAGATCTACCGGCAACCCGACCAGGTGCATCTGGACAAGCTGAACGCCTTCGAGGACCTCCACGAGGCCGGCCTGCCGCGCGCCGCCGCCGCGGCCCAGCGCGCGCTGTGGGCGGCCTGGAACGATGCGCCGGAGGACATCGGCCGTGCGATCGGCGGCTGGCTCGCAGCGCTGCCGGTCCTCAGGGCGCACGCGGAGGCGTGGCGTCGCGAGCTCGCCGCGCGGGCCCCGCTGATCGATCGCCTGCTCGAATTCGTCGCGGCGCTCGAGCCGCCGCCCCGCCGACCGGCGCGTTTGCTAGACTAGCGGGCTTTGTCGGGCGGTCACGGCGTGTTCGGTCGTACTGCTCGCGGTCGCCCCCGCGGTCGCCCCGTTATCAACATACGAATAGTCGAATCCCGATGAAAACCGCTCAGGAAGTACGCGCCGGCAACGTGATCATGGTCGGGCAGGCACCGATGGTCGTGCAGAAGGCCGAGTACAACAAGTCAGGCCGCAACTCGGCCGTGGTCAAGATGAAGATGAAGAATCTCCTGACCGATTCGCCGCAGGAAACGGTGTATCGCGCCGACGACAAGTTCGACGTCGTCGTGCTCGAGAAGAAGGAAGCGACGTATTCGTACTTCGCCGACCCGATGTATGTCTTCATGGACACCGACTACAACCAGTTCGAGGTCGAGAAGGACAACATGGGCGACGCGCTCAACTACGTCGACGACGGCATGCCGGCCGAAGTGGTGTTCTACGAAGGCAAGGCGATCTCGGTCGAGATCCCCACCGGCCTGGTCCGCGAAGTCGAGTACACCGAGCCGGCTGTCAAGGGCGACACGTCGGGCAAGGTCATGAAGCCCGCGCGCATCAAGCCCACCGGCTTCGAGGTCAACGTCCCCGCGTTCGTCGCCACCGGCGACAAGATCGAGATCGACACGCGCACCGGCGAGTATCGCAACCGCGTGAAATAGGCAGCACGCGCAGTGATCGGCCAGGACTCGGCGGCGCGCAGCGCAGCCTACGACGCCGACTGCCGGTTGTGTCCGCGCCTCGCGGGGTTCCTGGACGAAGTGCGCAGCGAGTACCCCGACTACTGGGCCCGCCCGGTGCCGTCGTTCGGTGACCCGGCTGCGCGTTTCATGATCGTCGGCCTCGCCCCGGGGCTGCATGGCGCCAACGCGACGGGGCGGCCGTTCACCGGCGACTGGTGCGGGCCGCTGCTGTATTCCACGCTGTACCGGCACGGTTTCGCGAGCAGGGCGACCAGCACGCATCGCGGCGACGGGCAGTCGCTGGTCGACTGTCGCATCGCCAATGCGGTCAAGTGCCTGCCGCCGGCCAACAAGCCCGAGCTGTCGGAGATCCGGCGGTGCAACGCCTACCTCGCGAACGAGCGCTCGACGGCGCCGCGGCTGACGACGATCCTGGCGCTGGGCACGATCGCCCATCGCGCCGTCATCGAGTCGATGGGGCTGAAGATCGCGCACTACCGTTTCGCCCATCACGCGCAGCACGGGCTGCCCGACGGCACGACCCTGTTCGACAGTTACCATGTCAGTCGCTACAACACGAACACCGGTCGACTGACCGAAGCGATGTTCGATGCCGTCGTCGCCGACGTGCGTGTCCACCTCGATCGCAGCGACCCCTGACGACCCATCGGGGTCCCCCAGCCCCATGTCCGACGCCCAACCCGACGCACCCGCCGAAGCCTTCGATCCGAAGCGGCTGATTGCGAAGCTGCCGGGCCTGCCGGGCGTGTATCGCTATTACGATGCCGCCGGGTCGCTGCTGTACGTCGGTAAGGCGCGCGACCTGAAGAAGCGCGTCTCGAGCTACTTCAACAAGGGCGCGCGCGACACCCGCATCGCGCACATGGTCGCGCGGATCGCGCGCATCGAGACCACGCCGACCCGCTCCGAGAGCGAGGCGCTGCTGCTCGAGAACAACCTGATCAAGACGCAGGCACCGCGCTACAACATCGTCTTTCGCGACGACAAGTCCTACCCTTACCTGAAGATCACCGCGCACCGCTACCCGCGCATGGCCTACTACCGTGGCGCGGTCGACAAGCGCCAGCAGTACTTCGGTCCCTTCCCCAATGCCTGGGCCGTGAAGGAGAGCATCCAGATCCTGCAGAAGGTCTTCCTGCTGCGGACCTGCGAGGACTCGGTCTTCGCCAACCGGTCGAGGCCCTGCCTGCTGCACCAGATCAAGCGCTGCAGCGCGCCGTGCGTGAAGGCCATCGATCCGCAGAGCTATGCGCTCGACGTGGAGAACGCGTCGCGCTTCCTGCGCGGCCAGACATCCGAGGTACTGGCAGCGCTCGACGTCAAGATGCAGACAGCCGCCGCCGCGCTGCGCTTCGAGGAAGCCGCCGCGGTCCGCGACCAGATCGGCGCGCTGTCGCGGATCCTGCGGCAGCAGAGCATCGAGCTCGGCGACAGCGACGGCAACAACGCGGACGTCGACATCATCGCGGTGCGCGTCGAAGGCGGACGGGCGTGCGTGAACCTCGCGATGGTCCGCGGCGGACGGCATCTCGGCGACCGCGCGTACTTCCCCACCCACGTCGAATCGGCCGGCAACCTGTCCGACAAGCGCATCGACGCGACGGTGCTCGAAGCCTTCTTTGCGCAGCACTACCTCGACAAGTTCATTCCCGGCACGCTGATCGTCAACGTCGACCCCGAAGCGCCCGAACTGATCGCCGCGCTCGAGACGCAATGCGGGCATCGCATCGCGCTGGTCCGCCAGCCGCAGAGCCAGCGCCGTCAATGGCTGGACATGGCCGAGAAGAACGCGACGCTGGCGCTGGCCCGCATGCTCGCGGAACAGGGCTCCCAGCAGGCGCGCACGCGTGCGCTGGCCGAAGTGCTGGGCCTCGAGAACGAGAAGGAAGATCTCGCGGAACTGCGCATCGAGTGCTTCGACATCAGCCACACGATGGGCGAGGCGACGCAGGCGTCGTGCGTGGTCTTCCACCATCACGCGACGCAGAACGGCGAGTACCGGCGCTACAACATCGCCGGCATCACGCCCGGCGACGACTACGCGGCGATGCGGCAGGTGCTCACGCGTCGCTATGCGAAGCTCGTCGAAGCCGCCAACGAAGCCGACGGCAGCGATGCGACCGCGGCCAACCTCGAACTGGCGCGCGAAGCGGAGGCGGCCGGCGAAGGCGTGGTCACCGAACTCGGCGGCGACGCGTCGCCCCCGCACGCCGATCCGGCGGACGCGAAGCGCACGGCGAAGCGCCGCGGATCGGGTGCGGGCATCCCTGCGGCCGCCTTCCCCGACATCGTCCTCGTCGACGGCGGCAAGGGCCAGGTCGAGATCGCGCGCCAGGTCTTCGTGGAGATCGGACTCGACATCGCGCTGATCGTCGGTGTCGCCAAGGGCGAGGACCGCAAGGTCGGCCTCGAGACCTTGATCTTCGCGGACGGCCGCCCGGCGCTCGAACTCGGCAAGGAGTCCGCGGCGCTGATGCTGGTCGCGCAGATCCGCGACGAGGCGCATCGCTTCGCGATCACCGGCATGCGCGCGCGCCGCGCGAAGACGCGGCTCACGTCACGTCTCGAAGAGATCGAAGGCATCGGTGCGAAGAAGCGCAAGAACCTGCTGGCGCGCTTCGGCGGGCTGCAGGGCGTGGTCGCGGCCAGCGTCGACGAGCTCGCGACCGTCGAAGGCGTGTCGCATCAGCTGGCCGAGGAGATCTATCGGCAGCTGCACTGAGCGCGGCGTCTCAGGTTTCGGCGCGCTTCCGGCGCGCGCGCCGCTCGTGGCTGTCCATCAGCGGCGTGGCCGACACGCCGTGCGCGAGGATCGACAGCGCGATCACCGTCAGCACCAGCGGCACGATGCGGTCGACCCGGGGATGCGTCAGTCCGCGGTCGATGGCGAACGTCAGGTAGTAGAGGCTGCCCACGCCGCGGATGCCGAACCATGCGACGAGCCGCTTGTGGCGGGTCGATGTGCGGGACCCGATCGTCGACAGCAGGACCGAAGCGGGCCGGATGACGAAGAACAGCACGACGGCCAGCGCCACGCCCTCCAGGCTGTAGTAGCCGGCCGACAGCAGCGCGCCGAGGATCAGCACGGCCGTCACTTCGCCGATGCGCTCGAAGCGCTGGTTGAAGTCGAGCACGTCGCCGACCATGTGCGTCGGTGAATCGGCGGGCAGCTCCGATTTCTCCTTGCTTTCGGACAACGGCCTGTCGCGGAGCCCGGCGGGATGCTGCTTCAGCGACCGCGTCTCGATGCGCCGCATCGCGAGCCCCGCTGCGAGCACCGCGAGGAATCCGAGCGCGTGCGCCGCGTCGGCCAGCCCGTAGGACAGCGCGATCAGCCCGAGGCCCAGGAACTCCTCGAGGCCGTAGGCGTGGTCGAAGCGCTGGCGCATCGTCAGCACGATCGCGCCGACCGCGAGGCCGCAGAGCCAGCCGATGCCGAAGCCCACGATCACCGACCACACGACGTCGACCGCCACCCACTGCCATCCGCCGCTGCCGATCTCGTGAAGCCCGAGCAGCCCGAGGCCCAGCAGCACGAACGGCGACGCGGTCGCATCGTTCAGCCCGCCCTCGGCCGACAGTCCGAAGCGCACGTTGTCGCGGTCGTCCTCGTGCTTGACCTGGATGTCGGAGGCGAGCACCGGATCGGTCGGCGCCAGCATCGCGCCGAGCAGGATGGCCACGCCCCAGTCGAGGCCGAACGCGGCGTGCGCGAACCACGCGACGAGCGCGATGGTGATCAGCATCGCGGGGCCGGCGAGGCGCAGCGGCAGGCCCCACAGGCGCCGGGAGAACAGGCCGGTCGGCGTCCGCAGCTTCAGGCCGACCGTGAACAGCGAGACCAGCACCGCGATCAGGAACAGGATCTCGAGCAGCGGCGCGTCGTTGATCGGATGGATCGTGAGCCAGCCCGAGACGCCGGGCCCGAGGACGATGCCGATGACGAGATAGATCAGCGCGCTCGACAGCGGCAGCCGATCGACGACCGAGCCGAGCAGCGCCATCATGCAGAGCACGACGCCGATGACGATGAACCATGCAGCGATCAAGGAGGCGCTTCGCAGAAGAGGCGTGGATCGCCGGCGCGGTGCATGCGACGACGGGCCGACATGGACCTCATCGCCGGAGAAACGTTCGTGATGCGGGGCGAGGCGTTCAACCCTCCGGCGCGATCGACCGCTTCAGCACGCGCTTCAGCACCGCGCAATAGAGTCGGCAGCAGCGCCGCGGCGCTGACGATGTACAGCACGGCCGGCACCAGGATGTGGCGAGCAGGAATCGGCACCATGAAGATCATCCCGTAGATCAGCAGGTCGACCGTGCCGAGCACGCGCTTGAGAGGCGGCTCGGAGTTGGGCAGCCCGGCCCGGTCCAGCGGCAGCGGCTCGACGGTCATGTCGTGGACATCCGGTCGACCTCGTGCAGGAAGGCGACGAGGCCTTCCATGTAGACCGCCTGGTCGTCGTACATCGCCATGTGGCTGCCGTCCGGACAGTGGAGATAACGGCCCTGCGGCAGCGCGTCGGCCATCGCCTTCATCGCCCGCGGATCCATCGTGTCGTGCGCGGCGCCGATGGTCAGCGTGGGCACGCGGATCGCCGGCAGGTCGGCCACGCGATCCCAGTCGGCCAGCTTGCCGCTCGCGCCGAGTTCGCTCGGACCCTGCATCGGCACGTAGACATCGGGGTTGAGATGGGCGAACGCCCGCAGCACCGGATCGGGCCATTCCGCATGCGGCATGCGCAGCACATGGTGGACGTAGTGATGCGCGATCAGCAGCTCCATGTAGCGCGGGTTCGCGGTGTCGTCCGCGGCCTCGAGCGCCTTGATCTCGGCCAGCACCGCGGGATCGATCGTCGGCATCAGCACCGTCTCGGCATAGCGGTTGTACGCGGGGATGCTCGCGACCATGTTGGAGACGATCAGCCCTTTCAGGTGTCGCTGGTGCGCGAGCGCGTATTCGATCGCGAGGATGCCGCCCCACGAATGGCCGAGCAGGAAGAAGCTGTCGGCGTCGAGGCCCAGCGCGACACGGACCTGCTCGACTTCGTCGACGAAGCGCTCGAGGTCCCACAGCGCCGGTTCGGTCGGCTGGTCGCTGCGTTGCGAACCGAGCTGATCGTAGTAGATGTATTCGATGCCGGCCGACGGCAGGAAGCTGTCGAAGGCCTCGAAATATTCGTGCGTCGCGCCCGGGCCGCCGTGTAGCAGCAACAGGCGGATCCGCGGGTTGTTGCCGACGCGCTTGGTCCACACGTCGAAGCGGCCGTGCGGCGTGCGGATCGGGATCCGGCGCGAGCCGCCGCTGAAGGCATCGGGGCGCGCGCGCGAGTCGAGATAGGCAGCCATATAGGTCCCTGCGGTTGACGGTGCGTCGAAGGGTAACGCGCGCGATGGATCTTCCATGCCG
>JBBRRW010000157.1:0-8247 GCA_038245975.1 Burkholderiales bacterium | reverse complement strand
TACGACACTGCGGCGTCCTGCGCGGCGCGCGCCATGCCGAGCGCGTTGGCCGCGACGCCGACGCGGTTCTCGGTCAGCGACTCGAGGATGACCGGATACGTCCCTTTGCGACCGCCGAGCAGGCAGTCGTCGGGCACGAAGACGTCGTCGAGGAAGATGAGACCCGTCTCCGACGCCCGGATGCCTTCCTTCTCGAGCTTCTGGATCGCGATGCCCTCGCCCGGCACCTCGACGATGAACAGGCTGATGGCATCGGCCGTCTGCTCGGGGCGCGTGCGCGCGGCGACGAGGAGGGCGTTCGCGATCGGCGCGTTGGAGATGTAGAGCTTGCTGCCGTCGAGCCGATAGCCGCCGTCGACCTTGCGCGCCTTCGTCGTCAGCGCGCGGATGTTGGAGCCGCCGTCGGGCTCGCTCAGGCCGAAGCCGAAAATCTTGTCGCCGGCGAGTCCCGGCTTCAGGAAGCGTTCCTTCTGCTCCGGCGTGCCGATCCGCCAGATCGGCCAGAGGCCCAGATGCGAGTGCGCCGACCACGTCGTCGCGAAGCTCTGCGAGACGTAGCTGATCTCCTCGCGAATGATGCAGTCGGCGATCTTGTCCATTCCCATGCCGCCGTCACATTCGGGATAGCGTGCGCCGAGCAGGCCGAGCGCCCCCCACTTCGGGAATATCTCCTTCGGAAAGGTCTCGGTTTCCTCCGCCCTGTGCACGAGCGGCTGCAGTTCGGCAGCACAGAACCGACGCACCATGTCGCGCACCTGTTCGTGTTCCGGCGAGAACGAGAAATCCATGCTGCGGTCCGTATCGAGGGCGGTGAGTGGGCCTGACGGGAAAGCCCGTGCGGCGGCCGGATGCGACGGATGGTGGTCGGGCGACAGACCTGCGTCAACTTGCCATCGACAGACGTTCCGTACTTCGATTGAAGATTCAAAGCCTGAATTTCGTTGCAACGCACCATCCTACGTCGGGGATTACCCCAATACCGTACTCGAGCGCAGACCGCGGCGCATTCCAAAGTACGGAACCAATGGCGATCAGCCATTGCGGCACCCATCGGCCGATCGTTTAATGGCTGCGCGTCGAAGGCCCTTCTGGGCGCGACGTACAAAAACGCAGGAGGCGAATGCCGACGCGCTCGAATCCCGAACGACGTCATCCAGAGCAGCCTCCCCATCGCTACCAATGGAGACAGACATGGCACATCCTTCCCGTTCGTTCGCCGCGGCGTCCTGCCTCGTCGGCCTCTTCGTCGTGGGCACCGTCGCGCCGTCGCTAGCCGCCGCGAGCGAGATCATCAAGCTCGGCCTGTCGGTACCGCTGTCCGGCGCCGCGGCCAACTGGGGCAAGGGCGGCGAGTGGCTCTGCAAGCAGGCCGCGCAGGAGATCGCGAAGAGCGGAGGCGTCAAGGTCGACGGCAAGGTGTACGACTTCGAGTGCATTGCCTACGACAACAAGTACAACGCGGCCGACGGCACCAAGGTCGCGCAGACGCTCCTGACCCGCGACAACGTGAAGTTCATCGGCGGCAGCCTCGGGACCGCGCCGGTGCGCGCGCTGCAATCGCTGTCGGAGCGCGACGGCGTGTTGCTGTTCACCACTGCGTGGGGTAAGGCGATCAAGGGGCCGAAGTTCCCGCTGACATTCACGCAGATGAACACCGTCTACGAGATCTCGAAGCCGCTGATCAGCTACGTGAAGCAGGCCAATCCCGGCATCAGGACGGTCGCGCTGCTGAACCCCAACGACGCGACCGGTCAGGATGTCGAGGCTGCTGCGCGCGCGAGCTGGGAGGGGCTCGGCGTGAAGGTCGTGTCGAGCGACTGGTACGAGCGCGGCACGACGGAGTTCCAGCCGATCGCAGCGAAGATCGCTGCGCTGAAGACGGACGCGGTCGATCTCGGCGCGGCGCCGCCGCCCGATGCGGGCTTCGTCTTCAAAGAACTGAAGGCGCTCGGCTGGAACGGTGTCAAGGTGGTCGAGGTGGGCAGCGGCGCGGAAGGCATCATCGCCACCGGCCACGAGGCGGCCGAAGGCGTCTACATGGGCGCCGCGATGACCTTCGATGCACCGGCCACCACCGCGAAACAGAAGGCGCTCAACGAGGGTGGCAAGGCGGCCACCGGCGAATCGCTGAACGCGATCCAGATCGGCTTCTATGACTCGGTTTATGCATTGAAGGCCGCGATGGAGAAGGCGCAGAGCATCGATCCGAAGCGCGTCGCGGCGGTATTGCCGACGATCACGTTCGAGTCCTTCTATGGCAAGTCCGCGTTCGGCGGTGCGGCGAGCTACGGGTCAGCCCAGCAGATCCTCGTACCGGTCCTCGTCACGCAGCTGAAGGACGGCAAACTCGCCGAACTGCAGCGCATCGCGCCGGAAGAACTCAAGAGCCGCTGAAGATCGCTACGTCCCAAGTCGAGCCGCATCGTCGATGCAGACGGTCTTCCAGATCCTGCTGACCGCGCTCCAGATCGGCGCGATCTATGTGCTGTTCTCGCTCGGGCTCACGCTGATCTTCGGCGTAATGCGCGTCGTCAACTTCGCGCACGGACAGTTCTTCACGCTGGCCGCGCTGCTGGTCGCGGTGATCGATCCCTGGCTGGCGGCGAGAGGCTGGAGCGGACCCTTCGCCTACCTGGGTGCCGTCGTCGGCGGGGTCGCGGCGGCGATCGCGCTCGGCGCGATCGTCTATCGTTTCGGCTTCCGCTACTTCCAGCGTGACCTGACCGGATCGTTCATCCTGTCGGTCGGCCTCGTGCTGCTGTGCGAGGGGGTGTTCCTCGACGTGTTCGGCGGTTCGGTGCGCGTGGTGCCTCCGGTCGTGCGCGGCGACGTCGCGATCTTCGGCGCCAACATCGCCGCGCAGCGCCTCGTCCTCGGCGGCGTGGCCGTCACGGCCACCGTGCTGCTGTACTGGGTGCTCGCCACGACCCGCTTCGGCAAGGCGATGCGCGCTGTCTCGATCGACCACGAGGCGGCGATGCTGCAGGGCATCCCGTGCGAGCGCATCGCGTTCCAGGGCTTCCTGATCGCGACCATGCTCGGCGCCATCGCCGGCGCGATCATCGCGCCGATCTCGGCGGTCACGCCGGTGCTGGGCGCCGACTATCTCGTCAAGGGTTTTATCGCCGTCATCATCGGTGGGCTCGGCAGCGTGCCCGGCGCCATCGTCGGAAGCCTCTTCATCGCATTGATCGAGAGCGTCGGCGGCTTCCTGTTCGATCCGTCGATCGCGAACATGGCGATCTTCGTGCTGGTGATGATCGTGCTGATGGTCCGGCCCAACGGGCTGCTCGGTCGTGGATAGGTCGATGACGCTGCTGATCGGCTGCTTCGCTGCCTTTGCCCTCGCCAGTGCCTTCGTCGGCGGCGGCTACGCATCCAACCTGATCCTGTGGATCGCGGTGGCGATGCTGAGCGCGAGCAGCATGCGCTTCGTGCTGCTGATCGGCGAACTCAACTTCGCGACCGCCGCGTTCTACGGTCTCGGCGCGTATAGCGCCGGCGTGGCAGCGACGACGTTCGAAGCGCCGTTCGTCGTCGCGCTGCTGGCGGGCGGGTTGGTCGCCGCTGCCGTCAGCGCGCTGTTCGGCTTCGTCACGCTCAAGACCAAGGGACCCTACTTCCTGCTGATCGGCTTCGCGTTCACCGAGGTGATGCGTCTCGTGTATTCGCGATCGAACGCGCTCGGTGGCAACTCGGGCATGGTCGGCATCTTCCCGCCGACCGCCATCGCAAGCTGGTTCCCGACAGTCGCCGTGGTGATTGCCGGACTGGTCGTCGTCGCGCTGTACGCGATCGAACGCTCGTCGCTCGGCAAGCTGTTCGTCGCGATCCGCGACAACGACCAGGTCGTGCAGTCGGTGGGGATCAGCGTGCACGGCATCAAGGTGACGTGCTTCGTGATCGCGTCGTTCGCGGCGGGTATCGCCGGCTCGCTGCATGCGTTCGCCAACAACGTGATCAGCCCGGCCGACTTCGGCTTCCTGCTGTCGACGTTCGCGCTCGCCTACCTCAAGGTCGGCGGCGAGGACTCGGTGTTCGGGCCGATCGCCGGCGCCGTGTTGCTGGTGCTGCTCGGCAGCGTCGCGATGGGGATGGGCGCCGGCGAGCACATCTTCTACGGCGCAGCCATCGTGCTCGCGGTGCTGGCGATGCCGAAGGGTATCGTCGGACTGGTCGATGCGCTGGGTCGGCGCGTGTGGCGCCGGCGTCCACAGGCCGTCGTTGCGAGGCCGTCGCGATGACTGCGGGTCGCGTGCTCGCGAGCGCCCGGGGACTCACGCGGCGCTTCGGCGGACTCGTCGCGGTTTCGAATCTCGACATGGAGATCCGCGAGGACGAGATCCTCGGGTTGATCGGCCCGAACGGTGCCGGCAAGAGCACGACCTTCAACCTGTTGAGCGGCTTCTACAAGCCGAGCGCGGGAAGGCTTTTCTTCGACGGTGTCGACATCACCGGCCGCAAGCCGAACGTCATCAGCCGCATGGGTCTCGTGCGCACCTTCCAGCACGGCAGCCTGATGCGCAGCATGACGGTTCGCGACAACCTGCTGGTCGGCGCGCTCGGCGGCCTGCGCGGGCAGGGGCGCAGGGCCTGCGACCGGCGGGTCGACGAGACCGCGGCGCTGTTCGGTCTCAAAGCGGTGCTCGACGAGGTGGCGGGAACGCTCCCCCACGGGCAGCAACGGCTGGTCAGCATCGGCATCGCGTTCGCGCCGCGGCCGCGGCTGCTGTGCCTCGACGAACCGCTCACCGGCCTGAACCAGACCGAGGTCCACACGACCCTCGCGGCGTTCCGCGAGATCCGCGCGCAGTTCGGGGCGTCGATCCTGCTGGTCGAGCACAACATGAAGGCCGTCATGCAGATCTGCGACCGCATCGTGGTCCTCCACCACGGTCAGATGCTCGCCACCGGCCTGCCGCAGGAGATCCGTCGCGACGAGCGCGTGATCGCGGCCTACCTGGGGACGCGTCGTGGCGACTGAGACGTACGCGATCACTCTCGAACTGCGCGACCTCACCGTCCGCTACGGGCAGGCCGTCGCCGTCGAGGGCGTTTCGCTGTCGCTGCGGCACGGCAGGGTGACGACGATCATCGGTGCCAACGGCGCCGGCAAGTCGACCATCATGAAGGCCGTCTGCGGGCTGCTGAAGCCCGGCAGCGGCTCGGTGCTGCTGCACGGGGTCGACGTGACCGGATGGTCCGCCGACCGGCTGGTCGCGAACGGGCTGTCGCTGGTTCCCGAGGGTCGCCGCCTCTTCGGCGCGATGACGGTTCGCGAGAATCTCGAGCTCGGCGCCTACGCGCGCCGCGATGCGGCCGCGATCGCCATCGACTTCGATCGCACGCTGGCGATCTTTCCCGACCTGGCCGCCAAGCTGAAGTCGCCCGCCGGCACGCTGAGCGGCGGCCAGCAGCAGATGGTAGCGGTCGCCCGCGCGCTGATGAGCGCGCCGCGTGTGCTGCTGCTCGACGAACCCACCATCGGCCTCGCGCCGGTGGTGGTCGACGCGATCGCCGGCGTCATCGCATCGATCCGCGACTCCGGCGTCGACGTGCTGCTGGTCGAACAGAACGCCGAGATGGCACTGGCGATCGCCGAAGACGGCTACGTGCTGGAGCAGGGTCGCATCGTCATGCACGCGCCGGCCGCCGAACTCGCGCGCGACGAGGCCGTGCAACGCGCGTATCTCGGAATCTGAATCGGCATCCCACGAGTAAGCCATGGACACCGCCCTCACAACGACCTGGACGCCGACGCCCGACGACATCGCGTCGGCGCAGGTCACCGCGCTGATGCGCCGTCTCGGCGTGTCGGACTACGACGCGCTGCATCGGCTGTCGGTCGAGGATTCGCCGCGCTACTGGCGCGAAGTCCTCGCGTTCTGCGACATCGTCTGGTCGCGCGACTACTCGCGAATGGTCGATGTCTCGGCCGGCCCCGAATTCCCCAAGTGGTTCGTCGGCGGCGAGCTCAACTGGGTCGACACGGTGCTCGCGCACGGCGACGACCCGCGCACCGCCGGTCAGCGCGCCGTGGTCGGCGAGCGCGAGAACGGCGACGTGATGACGCTCACCTACGCCGAACTGAAGGACGCCGTGCACGCCTTCTCGTCCGGACTCCGCGCACGGGGCATCGTGCGTGGCGACCGCATCGGGCTGCTGATGGAGAACGGCGTCGAGGCGACCGTGACGCTTCTTGCGGTGGCGGCCTGCGGCGCGATCATCGTGCCGCTGTTCAGCGGCTTCGGCACCGACGCCATCGTGTCGCGCCTCGGCTCGTGCGAGGCGCGCCTGCTGATCGCCAGCACCGGATTCCGGCGCCGCAATGCGTGGGTCGCCATGCGCGCCACCGTGCTCGACGCGATGCAGCAACTGCCGTCGATCGCGCAGATCGTGTGGAAGCGCACGCCCGGCACACCCGCTGACGTGGTCACCGAAGGCGCCGACTGGAGCGAGCTCGCGGCCACGGTGCCCGATGGCCGCGGCACCGAACGCATGTCGCCCGACGATCCGTTTATGGTGATCTACACGTCGGGCACCACCGGCAAGCCGAAGGGCACGGTCCATATTCACGGCGGCTTCCCATTCCGCATCGCACACGACGCGGCGTTCCACTTCGACCTCGAGCGCGGCGACGTGTTGTGCTGGCCTGCCGACATGGGCTGGATCGCGGGCTCGCTGATCCTCGGCAGCGCGCTGCTGCGAGGCGCGACGCTGGTCTGCTACGACGGTGCGCCGGACTGGCCCGATTGGTCGCGGATGTCGCGGCTGATCGAGCGGCACCGCGTCACGCACTTCGGCTCGGCACCGACATTGATCCGCGGCATGGTCCACCACGAAGACGTGTCAACCGCTGGCGATGTCTCTACCGTCAAGCTGCTGATCACGGCCGGCGAGAGCATCGCGCCCGACGCATTCATGTGGTACCAGCGCGCGTTCGGGCGCGGCACGTGTCCGGTGATCAATTACACCGGCGGCACCGAGGTCTCCGGTTCGCTGCTGTCGAGCGTGGTGGTCCGGCCGATCGCGCCGAGCGTGTTCAACTCGGCGACCCTCGGCATCGATGCCGATGTCGTCGATGCCGAGGGACACACCGTCTTCGACCGCATCGGCGAACTGGCGGTGCGCGCGCCATTCGTCGGGATGACGCAGTCGTTCTGGCAGGATAGGGAGCGCTATCTCGACACCTACTGGCGCGCCGTACCCGGCGTATGGATCCACGGAGACCTCGCGATGCGGACGGCGGACGGCAGTTTCATGCTGCTCGGCCGCTCGGACGACACGATCAAGCTGGCCGGCAAACGGCTCGGTCCGGCCGAGGTCGAGGAAGTGCTGCTCGAATTGCCGATGGTCGGCGAGGCTGCCGCGATCGGTGTCTTCGACGCGGACAAGGGACAGAAGCTGGTCGTCTTCGTGATCCCGAAGCCCGGCTGGACCGGCGACCAGGCCGAGGCGATCCGCACTCTGAAGGCGCACGTCGATGCGCGGCTTGGCCGTCCATTCCGGCCGAGCAGCGTGCTGTTCGTGAAGCAGTTCCCGAAGACACGCAGCGCGAAGGTGATGCGCAGGCTGATCCGTGCGACCTATTGCGGCGATCCGCCCGGTGACCTGTCGGCGCTCGACAATCCGTCGGCGCTCGACGACATCCGCGCCGTCGCCGGTCACTGAAGGTAGCTCATGGAACTCGGACTGAAAGGACGTCGCGTCCTGATCACCGGCGCGTCGCAGGGGATCGGCGAGGGTATCGCCACCGCGTTCGCCGAAGAGAGCTGTGCGCTACTGCTGACCGCGCGGTCCGGAGACCGGCTCGCAGCCGTTGCAGACCGCCTGCGCAGCGCGCACGGCGTCCGGGTCGATGTGCTCGCGCTCGACCTGACGCAACCAGGCGCCGTCGACCGCATCGCCGCCGAAGCCCGCGATCTGGACGTGCTGGTCAACAACGCGGGCGCGATTCCCGGCGGCAACCTGTGGGATGTCGACGAAGCGAAGTGGCGCGCCGGCTGGGAGCTCAAGGTCTTCGGCACGATCAATCTGACGCGCGCGATCTATCCGCTGCTGAAGGCGCGTGGCGGCGGGGTGATCCTCAACAACATCGGCAACGGTGGCGAGAACTTCGATGCCGATTATGTCGCGGGCTCCACCGGTAACGCGGCGTTGATGGCTTTCACGCGCGCGATCGGTGGTGCGAGCCTCGACGACAGCATCCGTGTCGTCGGTGTCAATCCGGGGCCGGTTGCGACGGAG
>JBBRRW010000156.1:0-8288 GCA_038245975.1 Burkholderiales bacterium | reverse complement strand
TCGCGCTGGCCGGCGTCGAACTCGAAGAGGAAGTCCAGCGGCTGATCGGCGCGGCCGCGCTGGCGCTGGTCGCGCTGATCCTGGTCTCGCTCGCGCTGGTCGTCGGGACCTTCACGATCGTGCTCGCGGTCGCTCCTGAATATCGCGTGGCCACGATGGCGGGGATCACGGCGTTGTATGTCGTCGTCGCGATCGTGCTGCTTCTCCGCCTCAAGGGCATCTTCACGAACCGGCCGCCGATTTTCGGCGCCACACTCGCCGAACTCGAGAAGGATCGCGAGACGCTGTCGCAGATGTCGCGCGCCCACGAAGCCGCCGAAGAGGCGCGCGAACGGGAGCAGGTGCGCAAACGCGAGGAAGACGCCTTCGCGCCGGTACGCCCGGCTGCACGCAACAACCCGTCGCACGGAGCCCTCTGATGGCGGAGTCCCACATCCCGTTGAAGTTGCGCAAGCAGATGCTGCTGATGCGCGCCGCCGTGGAGCGCGTCGAACTGGCCCATCACATGCTCGATGTACGAAGCGCGGCGACCTTCTCTGCGATCGTCCGCAACGCGATGCCCGGCGACCGGTCGCGCAGCGTCGCGTCGCGCGCGTTCGACATGGTCAAGCGCTACCCCTTCATCGCGTCGGCGACCTCGCTGCTTGCGGCACGGTTCAAGTTCCCGATCCTGGCTGCGGCGACCAGGTGGGGTGGTGCGGCCACCGTCGTCTACAAGCTCTGGGATATATGGCAGAAGCATCGCGAGACCGTCCCCGCGAGGGTTTCGCCGTCGCGTCGTCTGCGTCGCTGACGGCGCCGGCCCGTGCGCGCACCTTTCTGGTTGTCGCGCGCGTTTTCGATCGGTCTGTTCGCGGCGGTTTCGCTGGCCGCCGGCCTCGCACAGGCGGCGGACGCCGAGACCCGACCCGACGCCGTCCCGTATCGCCCCACGGTCTCGACCCCGGCGGCCCTGTCCGCGCCCCTCTGGCTCGAAGCCGAATTCGGCGGCCTCTATCTGCGCAATCGTCCCGATGACGATCCCGTCCGGCGGTCCAGCGTGCCCTATTCACTGAAACTCGCGTTCACCGAAGACTGGGGCGTGCGCATCAATGGCGAAGCGGTGGCGCGCGCCACCGCCACCGACGGCACGCACGAGACCGGATTCGGGGACACCGCGCTGATCGTGAAGCGGCGGTTCGCGATCGATGCGTCGTCCGCATTCGGGCTCGAGGCCGGCGCCGCGTTTCCGACGGCACGGCATGGACTCTCGACGGGTAGCGGCAAGACCGACGCGTCCGTCAACGGCATCTACAGTGCGGACCTGGGCGCCTGGCACACCGATCTCAACCTGCTCAACATGCGCTTCGGCGCCCGCCAGGAGGGCCAGTCCCGCCTGCAGACCCTGGGGGCGGCCTCGCTGTCGCACCCGCTCGACGACCGCTGGACCGCCGCCGCCGAGCTGTCCGGAACGCGGCAGCGCGGTGCCAGCGGCACGGCGCAGGTCCTCGGCGCGTTGGGCTGGGCGGTGCGTCGCGACGTCGTCCTCGACATCGGCGTCGCCCACGGACTCAACCGGGCCACCCCGACCTGGCAGGCCTTCATGGGCGCCACGGTCGTGGTAGGCAAGCTCTGAAGCGGAGCCCGATCGTCACTGCGCTGCGCTGACGACGGTCGCCCCGCTCGTCGCGCGCACGATCCATCCGCGGGCCGGCGACCGGCGCATCGCGTCAGGGGCGTGCGGCGACCGCTTCGGCGTTGACGATCAGGCGCTCGATGCAGCGGTCGATCTCTTGCTGGACGGCGATGAAGTAGCGCGCGGCGCTGTCGGGGCGCAGCCCGACCCGCACGGTCACCCATGAAGCCGGGGCATTCTCGAAGGCCGCTTCGTCGGTCAGGTCGTCGCCGATGAAGAACGCGGCATCGCAATGCTCGAAGCGGACCAACTCCTGCAGCGCGCGTCCCTTGTCCGGCGCGCCTTCGGGCAACAGATTGAAGACGCACTTGCCGCCGATGACGCGGGGCGCCGGGTCCAGTCGATCGATGGCCGCGGCGATGGTCGCGCGGGCAGCGTCCTGATCGGCCGCATGTCGATAGTGGATCGACACCGAAAAGCTCTTCGGCTCGATCACGATACCCGGATCGTCGCCGCCCGCCGCGATGACCGACGGCCATTGCGCGAGCCACCGCTGGACCACGGTGCGATGCGCTGCGTTGCCGCCGTGCGCCGTGACGGAGTCGGCGAGCGACTGGTGGAGCCCGTCGGGTACGCCCTCGGCCCCGTGGTTACCGACCAGGTGCAGCGGCGTGAAGGCGATCCGCTGGCGCATGTCGTCAATGCTGCGGCCCGTGAGGATGACCGTCGGGGCGAGCGCGCCGAAGCGCGACAGCAGCGCCACTGTCGTCGGCGCGGCGTAAGCGTCCGCGGGGTGCTCGACGATCGGCGCGAGCGTGCCATCGAAATCGAACGCATAGAGCGTCGACTGCCGCGCCAGGCTTTCCAGGGCCGCAAGCCCTTCGGCGCTGAACAGGTCGATCAAGTCGAAACGCTCCGGCGTCGCCCGCTCACGCCGCTTCCTTGCGCCAGCGACCGCGGTCCTTCGCCTCGCTTTGATACCCGGCGATGCGCGCGCGGATGCGCTCGCGATGACGGACGCGCGATGCGTCGAGCAGCATGCGGGCCGCCCACCGGAACACGTTGTGGTCGCGGACCATCGCGCGCATCGCGCGCATGCGCTCGCGCTGCTCGGCCGGCGGCATCGTCAGCCCCGCGTGGATCATGTCGGCCGTGTGTTCGACGTGATACGGGTTGACGATCAGCGCCTCGCGCAGTTCGCGAGACGCGCCCGCGAAGGCCGACAGGATCAGCACGCCCTGCTCGTCGTCGCGCGCCGCGACGAATTCCTTCGCGACCAGATTCATCCCGTCGTGCAGGCTGGTGACCACGCACACGTCGCAGGCCCGGTAATGCGTGAACACCGAGCGCTTGTCGTGTTGTTCGATCAGCAGCGCGATGACATTGGAAGCCACTGCGGTGTCGCCGCCCGCGGCAGGCCGCGCGAAACGCCGGTTGATGCGCGACGCTTCCGAGCGCACGCGCGCTTCGAAGTTCTGGTACTCCTCGAGCGCCGAGCGGGACGGCGCCGCGATCTGCACGAACGTGAAGCGCCCGATCATCTCGGGGTGGCGCTCGAGCATCAACTCCACCGCGCTGAAGCGCTCGAGGATGCCCTTGGTGTAGTCGAGGCGATCCACGCCGAGGCCGACGAGCTGCGACGCAGGAAGGTGGAGGCGATCGCGGACCTCGCGGCGGCATTCGTCGATGGTCTTCTCGAGCGACGGCGCGTCGGGCCAGTCGATCGAGATGGGATAGCTCTCGACCTGCGTCCGTTCGCCGCCGTACGAGATCAGCGACGTCTCGTGCTCGATGCGCGTCTCGAGGAAGCGGTCGGCCGTCTCGATGAAGTTCTTCGCCTGGTAGCGCGTGTGGAAGCCCAGGATCGTGCTGCCGAGCAGACCTTCGATCAGTTCCGTGCGCCACGGGCAGATACCGAACGACTCCGGGTTCGGCCAGGGGATGTGCCAGAACGTGATGATGGTCGCCTGCGGAAGGCGGTCGCGGACCAGGCGTGGCAGCAGCGCGAAGTGGTAGTCCTGGATCAGGACGACCGGGTTCTCGGTGCGCGCTTCGGCGACCACCGCGTCGGCGAAGCGACGATTCACCGCGACGTACTGCTTCCAGTCCGCGCTGCGGAACACCGGCCGGACGTGCGCGATGTGGCACAGGGGCCACAGGCCTTCGTTGGCGAAGCCGTAGTAGTAGCCTTCTTCTTCTTCCTGCGTCAGCCAGATGCGGCGCAGCGTGTACGACGGATCGCTCGGCGGCACGGCCACGCGGTCGTGCGCGTCGACGGTCTGGCGATCGGCCGAACCCGCGCCGTGCGCGATCCAGGTGCCCGAACAGGCCCGCATCACCGGCTCGACTGCGGTGACCAGGCCGCTCGCCGGACACTGGACCTCGATGCCGTGGTCGGTATTCATGTGGATGTACGGCTCGCGGTTCGAGACCACGATGATCTCGTCGCCCGACAGGTGCTCCTTCAGCAGGCCGCGAAGCCGCTCGGGCGTCCACTCGCCGCCCTCGTCGCTGGCGACGTCGCGCAGGCGACGCTCTTCGTCGACCTCGCGCAGGATGCTGCGCAGGTCGGACATCAGCGGTCGCAGTTCGGGGTCGAAGCCCGCATCGGCATGGATCGCTGCGTTGGTACTCGGGATTCCGTCCACGCCGGAAAACGGCCGCAGCACGCCCTCGCCACGCAGCAGGGCCCGCACCCCCGCGATCCATCCGCGCCACGACAGGTGCGCGACCAGCACCGTGATGAACGACGTCACGACGAGGACGCCGAGGAACAGCAGCAGCGTGTACTTGCGCGTCTCCTCGCTGCGGCTCTCGATGAAGCTCATGTCCGAGACCATCACGAGCCGCCCGGTCTCCTGGTCCGGGATCGGCACCGGGATGCGCGCCACGTGGACGGAACCCTTCGGCAGCTTGAGCACCGACCCGACGACGTCGCCGGTGGATGCGCCGATCCGGTGTTCGTCGGGACCGGCCGCACAGCTGATCGCCGCGGGGAGGTTGACGCTGCGGTAGACGATGCGGCCGGCGCGGTTGCAGTACGCCATCGCGTAGAGGCGCTCGTTCTGGGTGACGCTGTTGAGCAGCGCGGTGATGCGTCCTTGCGCCTGCTGCGGCACCAGCTCGGCGAGTTGTTCGACGAGCGGCGCGGCCGCGCGGCGCGCACTCGCGTCCAGATCGCGGACGAACCAGCGCGCCGTCAGTGCATCGACCTGGGGAACGACGATGTAGGCAAGGACAGCCAGTGCGACAAACAGCGGGACGAGGAACCGCAACGACAGACGCATGTCATCCGACCTTCAGAGGTGGGGGGCGACGCAGCGACGGCGCCGTCCGGACCGACGCATTCTAGTGCGCACGGAAGTCACTCCCTCTACGACTAAGACTGATTCTCCGCCGGTCCCCTGCGCCTCGTTGGCAGCCGGCCGGTCAGGCCAGGGTTGCGAAAACCGACTCCGCGGCGGCCAGCGTCGCTTCGATCGTCGCGGCGTCGTGGGCGATCGAGACGAAGCCGGCCTCGTAGGCCGAAGGCGCGAAATAGACGCCGCGATCGAGCATCGCGTGGAAGAAGCGCTTGAAGCGCTCGATGTCCGACGCGCTGACGTGGGCCAGCGCGCTTGGCACGGCGTCGCTGAAATAGAAGCCGAACATGCCGCCGACCGAATCGCTGCTGAACGGAATGCCCGCGGCGCGGGCCGCGCGCGTCAGGCCGTCGGCCAGGCTGCGCGTGCTGGCGCCGAGGCGCTCGTAGAAGTCCGGCGCACAGACCTCGTGGAGCGTGGTCAGGCCCGACGCGACGGCGACCGGGTTACCCGACAGCGTGCCGGCCTGGTAGACCGCGCCGATCGGCGAGAGGTGCTGCATGAGGTCGCGGCGACCGCCGAACGCGGCCACCGGCATGCCGCCGCCGATGACCTTGCCGAGCACCGTCATGTCGGGGACCACGCCGTACAGCGACTGCGCGCCGCCGCGCGCGACGCGAAAGCCGCTCATCACCTCGTCGAACACCATCAGCGCGCCGTGGCGCCGGCACAGCGACTGCATGCAGGCGATGAATGCCGGCGTGGAGCGCACCAGGTTCATGTTGCCGGCGATCGGCTCGACGATCACGCAGGCGATCTCGTCGCCGTGCGCGGCGAACGCCGCCTCGAGCTGGTCGCAGTCGTTGAAGTCCAGCACGATCGTGTGCTGCGTGATCTCGGGCGGCACGCCCGCCGAGCTCGGCGTATTGAAGGTCAGCATCCCCGAGCCGGCCTTGACCAGAAGGCTGTCGGCATGGCCGTGATAGCAGCCGTCGAACTTGATCAGCTTCGAGCGGCCGGTGGCGCCGCGCGCGAGGCGGATCGCGCTCATCGCCGCTTCGGTGCCCGACGAAACCAGCCGGACCTGCTCCATCGACGGTACGAGGCGACAGAGCAGTTCGGCCATCTCGATCTCGCCTTCGGTCGGCGCGCCGTACGACAGGCCACGCGTGGCCGCCTCCTGCACGGCGCGGACCACGGCCGGATGCGCGTGACCGAGGATCGCCGGTCCCCAGCTGCCGATGTAGTCGATGTAGCGCGTGCCGTCGGCGTCCCAGAAGTGCGGGCCCTCGGCGCGGCTGACGAAGCGCGGCGTGCCGCCCACCTGCCGGAACGCGCGTACCGGCGAGTTGACGCCACCCGGCGTGGTCTTGCTGGCGCGTTCGAAGAGCTGGTCGTTGCGGGAAGAGGTCACGGGCGTCGGTCGGGCAAAGGGAAGGGAAGGATGTCAGGCGGGCACGGTGAACGCGCGCGCCAGTGCCGCCGCGCGGTCGCGGACGACCGCTGGATCGGGCACGGCGAACAGGTCGGTGATGATCGCGGCCGCATCCGCTCCGGCGCCGATCAGCGACGACAGGTTGTCGCGCGTGACGCCGCCGATGCCGACCAGCGTGACGCCGAGGTCGCGGGCCGCGCCGAAGGTGTCGAGGGCTGCCGACGGGGCGTGGGGCTTGGTGCTCGACGGGAAGACGCTGCCGAACGCCACGTAGTCGGCGCCCGCCGCGACGGCGTCACGGGCCCGTTCGACGCTGCGGTAGCACGACACGCCGAGCAGGCGCGACGTGCCGAGCCGCCGGCTGAGGGCATTCAGTGCATCGACATCGGCGAAATCCTCGGCCCCGACATGCAGGCCCGCGCCGTCGATCCCCAGCGCGAGAGCGACGTGATCGTTGATGATCAGCGGCCGGCCGTGGGCCGCGCACACGAGCGCGAGACGCGCTGCCTGCTCGGCGCGCAAGGCCGGATTCGCCGACTTGTTGCGGTACTGGACCATCGTCGCGCCGCCTGCGAGCGCCGCATCGACGAGCGTCGCGAGGAGGGTGGTGTCCGCGAGGTCGGGCGTGACCGCATACAGCCCGCGGAGCCGCGGACCATGGAGCGTCCGGTGCGTACCGGACATGGCGTGAACTGCGTCCACGGTCATCGTCCCGCGCTGATGCCCGTGCCCTGCAGCCGCAAGCCTTCAGAAGGCCTGCGCGCCCAGAAGAATCGATCGGGGATGAACTGTCCCATGCCCGGACGGAATCCCGCGTTGAGCGTCTGCCACGTGTATTCCTGGGCCTCGCGGACCGCGTCCTCCAGGTCGACGCCGCTCGCGAGCAGCGACGCGATGGCGGAGGCCAGCGTGCAGCCCGAGCCGTGATACGAGCCTGGCAGGCGCTTCCACGAATCACTGCGGATCATCACGGTGGCATCGCCTTCCTCGCCGTAGAGGATGTTGACGACGTCGGCCGTGTTCTCGTGCGTGCCGGTGATCAGCACGAATTCGATGCCCCAGCTGATCAGCTTGGCGGCAGCGGCCTCGAGCGACAGGATGGCCTTGCCCGGCTCGTCCGGGTCGCCGGGATCTTCCAGTGCCGCGATGCGTCGCGCCTCGTAACTGTTGGGCGTGATCAGCGTGGTCTGCGGGATCAGCAGCTCGCGGATCGCGAGCAGCGTCTCCTCGTCTGCGAGCACGTCGCCGCGGCCGCTGGCCAGCACCGGGTCGAGGATCACCGGCAGGTCCGGGTAGTCCGAGACGATCTCGGCCACGGTCGCCACGGTCTCGACGTCGCCCAGCACGCCGATCTTGAACGCGGCGATCGGCATGTCCTCGAGGATCGTGCGCGCCTGGTCGTCGACGTGGTCCGCGTCGACCGCGACGAATTCCTCGACGCCGGCCGTGTCCTGCACCGTGAAGCCGGTGACGATGGTCGCGGCGTGGCAACCCATGCTGGTGATGGTCAGCAGGTCGGCCTGCATGCCGGCGCCACCGGTCGGGTCGCAAGCCGAGAACGTCATGACGATGGGGAGCGGGGCGGGCATGCGGATGATCGACAGGGAAGGGTGGAACGGGGACGCGGAGGGAACGCTCCCATCGGGTTCCCGCGCATCGCGATAAACTCCGGCGCGCGGCCCCATCGAAGGTCTCGAAGAAGTCTGGATCGACCGCGTTGCGACGAGCGGCGCATTCTACGCTCCGACCCCGCACCTCGATGTCCCCGGACGCGCTACGTCTTTCGCTCGAAAGGGTGCCGGGCGGGGCGATGGGCCGCCTCCCCGAACCTTTCTTGCGACTCGACCATGAAGACCTGGATGTGCCTGATCTGCGGCTGGATCTACGACGAAGCGGCCGGTGCGCCGGAGGAAGGCCTGGCTGCGGGCACGCGTTG
>JBBRRW010000155.1:0-8383 GCA_038245975.1 Burkholderiales bacterium | reverse complement strand
CGGACGGCATCGCGCACATCCACGCGTCGTTCAACAACACCATCATCACGATCACCGATCGCCAGGGCAACGTCCTGTCGTGGGCATCGTCGGGCGGTGCGGGCTTCAAGGGCTCGCGCAAGTCGACGCCGTTCGCCGCCCAGGTCGCTTCCGAGACGGCCGGTCGTGCCGCGCAGGAACAGGGCATCAAGAACGTCGAAGTGCAGATCAAGGGCCCCGGCCCGGGCCGCGAGTCGTCGGTCCGAGCACTGAACGCGCTGGGCATCAAGATCGTCAGCATCACCGACGTGACGCCGGTTCCGCACAACGGATGTCGTCCGCCTAAGCGTCGGAGGATGTAAGGCACTCTGCGTGACAAAAGTAGCACCCGTCGCCTGACGCCCTCCGGGTCCAAAGAACAGGCTAACCGTCTCCCAGAGACGTACTGAAAGGAAATTCCGTGGCACGTTATATCGGTCCGAAATGCAAGCTCTCGCGTCGCGAGGGTACCGATCTCTTCCTCAAGAGCGCCCGTCGCTCGCTCGACTCTAAGTGTAAGCTCGACAGCAAGCCGGGCCAGCATGGCCGCACGTCGGGCATGCGCACCTCGGACTTCGGCAAGCAGCTGCGCGAGAAGCAGAAAGTCAAGCGCATGTACGGCATCCTCGAGCGCCAGTTCCGTCGCTACTTCGAGGAAGCCGACCGCCGCAAGGGCAACACCGGCGAGAACCTGCTGGGTCTGCTCGAGTCGCGTCTCGACAACGTCGTCTATCGCATGGGCTTCGGCTCGACCCGCGCCGAAGCGCGCCAGCTGGTCAGCCACAAGTCGATCGCGCTGAACGGCACGACGGCGAACATCCCGTCGATGCAGGTCAAGTCCGGCGACGTCGTCACGATCCGCGACAAGGCCAAGAAGCAGGTCCGCATCACCGAAGCGATGTCGCTGGCACAGCAGGGCAATTTCCCGAGCTGGGTCACGGTCGACGCGACCAAGATGGAAGGCACCTTCAAGTCGATACCCGAGCGCAGCGAGATCGCCGCGGACATCAACGAGTCGTTGATCGTGGAGCTCTACTCGCGATAAATCGCGCGGTCGGGTGGTCATCCCGGCGAAAACCGGGACCCAATTTCTCCGAATTGGGCTGATAACTTGAAATGACGCCCCGGCCTTCGCCGGGGTGACCGTTATCGAGCCTCGCGGCGGCCACGACGCGAGGCGTATTACCTAGTGGCTTTATAAGCAGCCTTATCGATCTAACGCATCGAGGGCATTGCAAAGGAAACAGAACATGGCAACGAACGCATTCCTCAAGCCCCGCCAGATCGAAGTCGAAGGCGCCGGCCCCAACATGGCCAAGGTCACGATGGAGCCTTTCGAGCGCGGCTACGGCCACACGCTCGGCAACGCGCTGCGTCGCATCCTGCTGTCGTCGATGAACGGCTACGCGCCGACCGAAGTCTCGATCGCCGGCGTCGTGCACGAATACTCGACCCTCGACGGCGTCCAGGAAGATGTCGTCGACATCCTGCTGAACCTCAAGGGCGTGGTCTTCAAGCTGCACAACCGCGACGACGTCGTGGTCACGCTGAACAAGGAAGGCGAGGGGCCGGTCACGGCCGCCGACCTCGAGCTGTCGCACGAGGTCGAAGTCGTCAATCCCGATCACGTCATCGCGAACCTGTCGCCCGGCGGCAAGCTCGACATGCAGATTAAGATCGAAAAGGGCCGCGGCTACGTGCCGGGCAACCTGCGCGCGTTCGCCGACGACCACAGCAAGACCATCGGCCGCATCGTGCTGGACGCGTCGTACAGCCCGGTCCGCCGCGTCAGCTATACGGTCGAGTCGGCCCGCGTCGAGCAGCGGACCGACCTCGACAAGCTGGTGATGTCGATCGAGACCAACGGCGTCATCTCGCCGGAAGAAGCGATCCGCCAGTCGGCCCGCATCCTGATCGACCAGCTGTCGGTGTTCGCGTCGCTGGAAGGCACGGAATCGTCGAGCGATCCGGTGCCGCGTCAGTCGCAGGTCGATCCGATCCTGCTGCGTCCGGTCGACGACCTCGAGTTGACGGTGCGTTCGGCCAACTGCCTCAAGGCCGAGAACATCTACTACATCGGCGACCTGATCCAGCGCACCGAGAACGAATTGCTCAAGACGCCGAACCTGGGCCGCAAGTCGCTCAACGAGATCAAGGAAGTCCTGGCCTCGCGTGGCCTGACGCTAGGCATGAAGATCGAGAACTGGCCGCCAGTGGGTTTGGAAAAGGCGTAAGCAACAACGGTGTCAACCCGGCGAAGGCCGGGGCCCAGTTTTCGTTCAACCCAAATGAGGTCCCGGCCTTCGCCGGGTTGACAGTTCCACGAACCGAACCGCGCCAGCCCCATCGGCGATCGAAGAAGTCGGTCTTTCAAGACTCTAGAAAAGGAAGTTCATCATGCGTCACCGTCACGGATTGCGGAAACTCAACCGCACCTCGAGTCACCGCCTGGCCATGTTCCGCAACATGACCAACGCGCTGCTCAAGCACGAAGTCATCAAGACCACGTTGCCGAAGGCGAAGGAACTGCGTCGGGTGTTCGAGCCGATGATCACGCTCGGCAAGGAACCCACGCTGGCCAACAAGCGCCTCGCGTTCAACCGTCTGCGCGACCGCGAGATGGTCGTCAAGCTGTTCGACGTCCTCGGCCCGCGCTACAAGACGCGCAACGGCGGTTACCTGCGCATCCTGAAGTACGGCTTTCGCGTGGGCGACAACGCGCCGATGGCGCTGGTCGAGCTGATGGACCGCCCGGAAACCAGCGATGTGCCGGACGCCGCGGATGCGTGAGCGTTTCGCGACATCGGAAAGCCGGGCGCTCAGCCCGGCTTTTTTGTTTGCGGGCCGCGCGTTCGTCGTCGCGCTGCCGGGCCTCGCCGCCGGCTTCGTGCAGGCGGCGAGGCCCGGCAATGCGCGGCTGGCCGCGTTCTTCGAGCGCGAGTCGCGCGACCTGATGCTCGACGACCTGCGCCTCGCGCAGTCGATCAACGCGCTGTACGGACCGTTGCCGTTCGACGGACTGGGCGGCTGGCTGTGGATCTCGTCGACCGGCAGCCCGGCGCAATCGCTGGTGTCGCTGTTGAAGGCGATGCCGTTCGCGACGACGCGCGACTACGACCGCTACCTCAAGCGCCTCGCCGCCTTTCCGCAGCACCTCCACCAGATCACGGCGCTGATGCGCGAAGGCGTGCGCTCCCGCTGGATGCCGCCGCGCGCGATCATGGCGCGCGTCCCGTCGCAGTTCGACGCGGTCACCCCGGCCGTCGTGGTCTTCGGTCGCTACGTCGTCGACGAGTACCTCTCGGCCTGCCGCGAATCGCTCGCCGCGTCGTCGCTGCCCGGCGGCGAGCGCTACTACGCGCTCGCGGTGCAGGACGCGACCACCACCGAGCTGGACGAAGGCGCGCTGCCGCTGTCGCTCCTCGAGCGACGCATCGATCGCTGGACCACGGTGCAGCCGCGCGCGCCGCACTGACACGGCGCAGGTCATGGCGGCCAACGACCATCCCGTCATCGAGATCCGCGGTCTGCGGAAATCGTTCGGCGACGGCGACAAGCGCCACGAGGTCGTGCGCGGCCTCGACCTGTCGATCCGCCGCGGCGAATGCTTCGCCCTGCTCGGTCCGAACGGCGCGGGCAAGACCACCACGCTCCGCCTCTGTCTCGGGCTCACCTCGCCGGACTCCGGGACCATCCTGCTCGGCGGATTGCCGGTGCCGGCGAGAGGACGCGAGGCGCGCATCCGCGTCGGCGTCGTGCCGCAGATGGACAACCTCGACCCCGACTTCACCGTGAGCGAGAACCTGCTGGTCTACGGCCGCTACTTCGGCCTGTCCGACGAGACCATCCAGGCGCGCATTCCGTCGCTGCTCGAGTTCGCGAGCCTGACGTCGAAGCGCGACGCGAAGATCGGCGAGCTGTCGGGCGGCATGAAGCGCCGGCTGACGCTGGCGCGTTCGCTGGTCAACGATCCCGACGTGATCTTCATGGACGAGCCGACCACCGGTCTCGACCCGCAGGCACGCCATCTGATCTGGGACCGGCTGAAGACGCTGCGTGCCGACGGCAAGACCATCCTGCTGACCACGCACTTCATGGACGAGGCCGAGCGACTCGCGGACCGGCTCGCCGTGATGGACGAGGGTGCCAAGATCGCCGAAGGCACGCCGCGCGCGCTGATCGCGGAACACATCGAGGCCAGCGTCGTCGAGGTTTACGGCGACGGCGCGAAGGCCTGGGGCGCGACGCTGGGCGCCGGGCTGTCGGCGCGGCACGAGATCAGCGGCGAGACGGTGTTCTGCTACACCAACGCACCGCAGGCGCTGCTCGACCATCTCGCGTCGCAACCCCACCTGCGCTACCTGCATCGGCCCGCCAATCTCGAGGACGTGTTCCTCAAGCTGACCGGTCGCGAGATGCGTGACTGATCGGCGGACCCTCGATCGCGTCGACCGCCGCGGCGAGCCGATCGAGGTCGCTCGCGTCGTTGTAGACCTGGATGGAGACGCGCGCCCACAGCGACCCGTTCCGCGCGAGGATCGGCACCTCGACGCCGTGTTCGAACAGCAGCGCATCGCGGACCGCCTGCGCGGTCGCCGCATCGGCCGGCCCCAGCCGCGCCGGCAATGGCACCGCGGCCATGCAGCCGATCATGGCTTCGGGCGTATCGAAGGTCGTGCCCCAATGCGTCGCCAGCCGGGTCGCGCCGTGCCACACCAGCGCGTGGTTGTAATCGCGCATCGCCCGCACGCCGAGGCGGTCCTCCATGAACGCGATTCCGGCGGGCGCAGCCAGCCACGGCGACGGATCGCGCGTGCCGGTCCAGTCGAACTCCGCGATCCAGTCGTCGTTGGTCACGCCCCACGAGATCACGGCCGGATGCAGGCCCGCGCGGCGCTGCGGGGCCGCCCAGACGATGCCGCAGGCCCGCGGCGCGAACGCCCACTTGTGCAGATTGGCGACGTACCAGTCGACCTGCAGCGCTGCGATGTCGAGATCGATCGCGCCCGGTGCGTGCGCGCCGTCGACCAGCACCGCGACGCCGCGGGCGCGGCAGGCGGCGGCCATCGCGGCCAACGGCATGACGAGTGCGGTCTCGGAGGTCACGTGGTCGAGCAGCGCGACGCGCGTGCGGGGCGTGATCGCGGCGGCGACGGCGTCGATCATCGCTTCGGGCGTGCTGGCCGGGAAAGGCAGCGCGAATGTGGTGATCGTGGCGCCTTGTCCGGCCGCGATGAATGCGGCGGCGCGCGCCACGCCGCCGTACGCGTGGTCCGGCAGCAGGATCTCGTCGCCTTCGTCGAGGCGCAGCGAGCGCAGCACCGCGCAGATGCCGCTGGTGGCGTTGTCGACGAACACCAGGCCGTCGGCCGTGCAGCCGACGAATGCGGCGACCCGCGCCGCGGCTTCGCGCAGTCGCGGCGGGGCGGCGCCCGGGGTCGCCGCGGTCGTAGCGTCAAGGTGCATCAGGTCGCGCAGCATGAAGCGCGCGGGATGCGCTTCGATGTCCTGGAGGATCGCGGCGCGTCGCTGCATGACGACGCGCGGCGTGACGCCGACCGTGCCGTGGTTGAGATACACGCCGCCGGCGGCGAGCGGGAATTCGGGGAGCAGGTGGTGGCCGAACGGGTTCATCGTGGCTTTCGTCGAGAGTCGAAGCGATCCGGCGGCACGGCGATCGACGCGAGCCGGCGAAGTCCGCAGCATAAAATACGGCCATGACCGCCGCCGTCGTCCACAGCAGCACCGTGTTCCCCGAGATCAGCCTGCGCTGGCTGCCGATCTGGCGGCGCAACTATCTGGTCTGGAAGCGCCTCTTCGCGCAGAGCGTGTTCGGCAACATCGCCGAGCCGCTGATCACGCTGTTCGCGTTCGGCTACGGCCTCGGCAGCCTGCTCGCGCCGATCGACGGCGTGCGCTACATCGTGTTCCTGGCGTCGGGTTCGATCTGCATGAACGCGTTCAACGCGGCGACCTTCGAATCGCTGTACTCGGCCTTCACGCGCATGCACGTGCAGAAGAGCTGGGAAGCGATGATGAACGCGCCGCTGTCGCTCGACGACGTGATGATTGCCGAGCTGATCTGGGCCGCGACCAAGAGCGTCTTCACCGGCGTCGCCATCCTGCTGGTCATCTTCGTGTGGGGGCTGTCGCGCGAGTGGTCGATGCTGCTGGTGCTGCCGCTGCTGTTCGTGATCGGGCTCACGGCCGCGGCCCTCGGGCTGGTCGTCAATTCGTACGCGAAGAACTACGACTTCTTCACCTATTACTTCACCATCGTGGTCACGCCGATGTGGTTCCTGTCGGGCGTGTTTTTCCCGTTCACGCAACTCCCGGCATGGCTGCAGGTCGCAGCACAGTGGCTGCCGCTGACCGCGGCGGTCGATCTGGTCCGCCCGCTGATCCTCGGGCACGCCCCCGCCAAGCCGCTCTTCGATCTGGGCATCCTGCTGGCCTACACGGTGGGCGGTTTCTGGTGGGCGGTGGTCCTGACGCGGCGGCGATTGCTGAAGTGACGCGACGGGCGATGCGATGCGGACCGTAATGAAGCGAAGTCCGGGCCGACTGGTCCGGCCCTGCAGTGGATGGGAGAGGTCGTGAAGGCGATGGATGCAAAGGGTTGGTTTGTGCGGCATGGGTTGCGACGGTTCGTCGCATGGCCGGCCGCGGCGCTGTGCGTGCTGCTGGCCCTGTCGTCGACCGCAGGTGCCGCGTTCCTCGAGCCGGAGCGCGCCTTCGTGTTCAGCGCGCAGGCCGTCGATGCCGGCACGATCGAGGTCCGCTACCGGATCGCGGACGGCTACTACCTCTACCGCGAGCGATTCAAGTTCGAACTCGATCCGGCGACGTCGGGCAGCGCGAAGCTCGGCGAGCCGATCTTCCCGAAAGGTGAGATCAAGTTCGACGAGACCTTCCAGAAGGACGTCGAGCACTATCGCAAGGACGTCGTCGTGCGCATCCCGGTCCGCGGCGCGGCTGGTCCGTTCACGCTGCTGTCGACGTCGCAGGGTTGTGCCGACGCAGGGCTCTGCTATCCGCCGCAGCTGGCGAAGGCGACATTGACGGCCTTCGCTCCAGCGGCCGGCGGCGCGGGAACGGCGCCGGCCATCGACGATTCCTCGCAGCTGCAGCGCACGTTGATGAGCGGCAACTTCGGCTGGATCGCGCTGCTGTTCGCCGGCCTCGGCGTGCTGCTGGCGTTCACGCCGTGCGTGCTGCCGATGGTCCCGATCCTGTCGTCGATCATCGTCGGCCAGTCCAGCGTCGAGCGGCCGATGACGCGCAGCGCGGGGCTGGTGCTGTCGATCGCCTACTCGCTCGGGCTGGCGGTCGTGTACACGCTGCTGGGCGTGGCGGCCGGACTCGCGGGCGAAGGCCTGGCTGCAACGCTGCAGACGCCGTGGGTGCTCGGGACGTTCGCCGCGCTGCTGGTCGTGCTGTCGCTGTCGATGTTCGGCTTCTACGAGCTGCAGGTGCCGGCCGGCCTGCAGGTGCGCCTCGCGCGATGGTCGGGCCGGCTCGGCGCCGCATCCGATGGGGCCGGCCGCCGATCGTCGCCGGCGCGTTTCGCGGGGGTCTTCGCGATGGGCGCGCTGTCGGCGCTGATCGTCGGGCCGTGCGTCGCCGCGCCGCTCGCCGGCGCGCTGCTCTACATCAGCCAGACCCGCGACGTGGTGGTCGGCGGCGTCGCGCTGTTCTCGCTCGCCGTCGGCATGAGCGTCCCGTTGCTGCTGATCGGGCTGTCGGCCGGATCGCTGCTGCCGCGGGTCGGCGCCTGGATGGAGGCGGTCAAGCACTTCTTCGGCGTGCTGCTGCTCGCCGTCGCGCTGTGGATGGTGACGCCGGTGCTGCCGGACTGGGCCGTGATGCTGGCCTGGGCCGCGATGGCGATCGTCGGGGCGGTCTATCTGCGGGCCCTCGATCCCCTCCGCCCCGATGCGCGCGTCATCACGCGGCTGGCGAAGGGCCTGGGCGTGATGCTGATAGTCGTCGGCGCGGTCGAGGTCGTCGGACTGGCGATGGGCGGTCGCGACGTCCTGCGACCGCTGGGCCCGCTGACCCAGCGCAACGGCGCGACGAACGCATCGAACGAGGCGGGCCCTCTGTTCGAGCGCGTCAAGAGCGTCGCCGAACTCGATCGCCGCATCGCGACCGCCGGCAAGCCGGTGCTGCTCGACTTCTACGCCGACTGGTGCGTGTCGTGCAAGGAAATGGAGCGCTTCACGTACACCGATGCGCGCGTCGCGTCGCGGATGCAGGACTTCCTGCTGCTGAAGGCCGACGTCACCGCCAACGACGACGACGATCGTGCGCTGCTGAAGCGCTTCAAGCTGTTCGGCCCGCCGGGCATCCTGTTCTTCGATCG
>JBBRRW010000154.1:0-8388 GCA_038245975.1 Burkholderiales bacterium | reverse complement strand
GCGGCCGGCTATCCCGAAGCCACGTTCGCCGCGACGAATTTCACGTTCGACGGCGACAAGGTCACGCAGATCGCCGGCGACCTGACGATGCACGGCAAGACCGGCCCGATCACGCTGAAGGCGACGAACTACAACTGCTATATGAGCATCGCCTTCAAGAAGCAGGTGTGCGGCGGGGACTTCGAGACCAGCATCCAGCGCAGCCTGTGGGACATCAAGTACCTGGTCCCCTTCGTGTCCGACGACACGCGGCTCGTCGTCCAGATCGAGGCGATCAAGGACTGAGACGCTGAGCGGACGCCTGCGACAGGCCCGACTCCGGTCGGGCTTTTTTCGTCCCTGCGTCGCGCATGGTCGTCGGTGCGCACGAGCGGATATAGTCGGCGGCCGCATCGATGCCTCGCTGCCCTTGCCTCCCCGAAGCGCCACCGGACGAACCCGCCGTTGAAGCGAAGACCCATCCCGATCATCGTCTTCGCGCCGCTCTGCGGTACCTCGTTGTGGTTCAGCGCGAACCGCACGGCCGGCGCGAGACGGTAGCGACGCCGCGTCAGTCGAGCCGGTATGCGCTGCGGATCGCCTCGCTCGCGTTCGATGCGGTTTCGAGGTCGGAGCGTTCCGCGATCGCCGCGCAACGCGATGCCGTGTGGGTCGTCGCCGCCTGCCAGATCTGCAGCGCGTCGCCCTTGTCCTCGATGAACATCCAGAATTTTTCGGTCCAGGCCTCGAATGCGGCCTGGTCTTCCTTGTCGAGCGGGGTGGGTGGGTTCATCGGCGCATTTTCGCATGCGTCGGCGGCCCCGGTCGAACCGCGGCGGTGCCCGCGTCGCCATGCGTCGCTTCGGCGCGATGGGTCGTGCCGGCGCACGCGTTTCTCTACACTCCGCGTATGAAAAACAGACTGCCCGTCGTCGCGCCACCGACGCGACGATGGCCTCGACCCTCGAACCCCGACGCCTTGGCGCCTTGGCGCCCCTTCCATGATCCGCTTCAACGCCTTCTCGATGAATACCGTCGGCCACCAGTCGCCGGGCCTGTGGACCCACCCTCGCGATCGCTCCTGCGAATACAGGGACCTCGCGTACTGGACCGACCTCGCGCAGCTGCTGGAACGCGGCCGCTTCGACGGCCTCTTCATCGCAGACGTCCTCGGGGTCTACGACGTGTACGGCGGCACGCCGGACGCTGCGATCCGCCACGCGGTGCAGGTGCCGGTCAACGATCCGCTGATGATCGTGCCGGCGATGGCCGCCGTGACGACGCATCTCGGCTTCGGCATCACGTTCTCGCTGACCTACGAGCACCCGTATCCGTTCGCGCGCCGCATGTCGACGCTCGATCACCTCACCAAGGGCCGGGTCGGCTGGAATATCGTCACCGGCTATCTCGACAGCGCCGCGCGCAACGTGGGCCTCGACCAGCAGCTCGGCCACGACGCGCGCTACGACCTCGCGGACGAATATCTCGACGTGGTCTACAAGCTGTGGGAGCACAGCTGGGATGCCGATGCCGTGGTGCGCGACAAGGCGACCGGCGTCTATGCCGATCCCGCGAAGGTGCACGCCATCGGGCATCACGGCACCCACTATCGGGTGCCGGGCATCCATCTGTGCGAGCCGTCGCCGCAGCGCACGCCGGTGCTCTACCAGGCCGGCGCGTCCGCGCGCGGTCTCACGTTCGCAGGCCGGCATGCCGAGTGCGTCTTCATCGCCGCGCCGACCCACACGGTGCTGAAGAAGGCCGTCGACGGCATCCGCGCCGCGGTCGCGGACGGTGGTCGGCAGGCGAGCGACGTGCTGGTGTACGCGCAGGCGCTGGTGATCACCGGCGCGACCACCGCCGAGGCGCAGGTCAAGTTCGCCGACTACCGCGCGCACGTCGACATCGACGCGGCGCTGGCGCTGCTGTCGGGCTGGACCGGCATCGACTTCTCGACCTACGACCCCGATGCCGTCATCGAGTATCTCGAGAACGACGCCGGACGAACCGCCCTGGCTTCGTTCTCCAGCGCCGACCCGAGCCGCCAGTGGACGGTGCGCGAGGCGGCGCAGTTCGTCGGACTCGGCGGCCGCAGCCCGGTCATCGTCGGCTCGCCGGTCGAAGTGGCCGATGCGCTGCTGCACTGGCAATCGTCCACCGGCATCGACGGCTTCAACCTGACGTTCGCGGTCGCGCACGAGACCTTCGCCGACATCGTCGCGTTCATCGTGCCGGAGTTGCAGCGGCGTGGGGTGTATCGCACCGAATACGACGAGGGCACGCTGCGGCACAAGCTGTTCGGTCACGGGCCGCAGCTGCCGGCGACGCACGCGGGACGACGGCCGGAGCTTGGATCCGGAACATCGGGCCGCGCATGATCATTCCGTCGATCCGTTGGAGCGATCGTTGAAGATCGCGCAGCCTGTCTCGTCCTAAAACGGCACCTATCCGATCCGTCGCCGCGCGTTGCGGAACAGACGCATCCACGGGCTGGCATCGGTCCAGTCGTCGGGATGCCACGACATCTGCACCGCCCGGAAGACGCGCTCGGGGTGGGGCATCAAGGCCGTGAAGCGCCCGTCGGGCGTGGTCACGCCCGCGAGACCGCCGGCGCTGCCGTTCGGGTTGTAAGGGTAGCGTTCGGTTGCCTGACGGTCGTGGTCGACGAAGCGCATCGGCACGAGGACCCGGTCGGCATCGCCCTGGCGCTGGAAGTCGGCGCGACCTTCGCCGTGCGCCACCGCGATCGGCGCGACCAGGCCCTCCATGCCGTCGAAGAACAGCGACGGCGAAGGGCCGATCTCGACGCTGGCGAGCCGGGCCTCGTAGCGCGAGCGGTTGTCGGTGAAGCGCGGCCACGCATCGGCGCCGGGGATCATCGGCGCGAGGGCCGCCATCATCTGGCAGCCGTTGCACACCCCGAGCGCGAAGCGGTCGTCGCGCGCGAAAAAGGCCGCGAACAGGTCGGCGAGCCGCGCGTCGAAGCGGATCGCCTTCGCCCAGCCCTCGCCGGCGCCGAGCACGTCGCCGTACGAGAAGCCGCCGCACGCGACGAAACCGCTGAAGTCGTCCAGCGTGCGTCGCCCTTCGGCCAGGTCGCTCATGTGCACGTCGATGCTGTCGAAGCCGGCCTTCGCGAATGCGTAGGCCATCTCGCTCTGGCTGTTGACGCCCTGCTCGCGCAGGATCGCGATGCGCGGCCGGACGCCGGTGGCGATGAACGGCGCAGCCACATCGTCGTCGGGATCGAAGGGCAGGTGGACCGGCATGCCGGCATCGTCGTCGAGCAGCGCCTGGTATTCGGCATCGGCCGAGGCCGGTTCGTCGCGCAGCCGCGAGATGCGCCAGCTCGTGTCGCTCCATGCCTGGTGGAGTTCGGCGCGCGGCTTGCTGTAGACGCACTTCGCGTCGCGATAGATCTCGACGACACCGCGGTCGTTGACCTTGCCGATCGCATTCGCGATCGCGCCGAGGCCGTGGCGGCGCAGGATGTCCATGACCGGCGTGCGGTCGGCGGTGCGGACCTGGATCACCGCGCCCAGCTCCTCGGCGAACAGGGCCTTCAGCGTGGCCGTCTCGCGACGGGCCGCGACCTGCGTCGCCCAGTTCTTGGAATCGCCGTAGTCGTCGGCGCCATCGCCTGCGAGCGTCAGCAGGTCGACGTTGATCGACACGCCGGTGCGTCCCGCGAAGGCCATCTCGCACAGCGTCGCGAACAGGCCGCCGTCGGAGCGGTCGTGGTAGGCGAGGACCAGCCCCGCGCCGCGCAGCTCGACCAGCGCCGCGAAGAAGGCCTTGAGTCGTTCCGGATCGTCGAGGTCGGGGACGACGTCGCCGACCTGGCCGGTGACCTGCGCGAGGATCGAGCCACCGAGCCGGTTGCGCCCCGCGCCGAGGTCGATCAGCAGCAGCGACGTATCGTCGAGGCCGGCCTGCGTGCGCGGCGACTTCAGCTGGGGCGTCCACGCGCGGCGCACGTCGCGGACCGCCGCGAACGCCGAGACGATCAGCGAGACGGGCGCGATCACGTCCTTCGCTGTCGCCGAGTCGTCGTCGCGCCACGTGGTCCGCATCGACAACGAGTCCTTGCCGACCGGAATGCCGATGCCGAGCGCCGGGCACAGCGTCATGCCGACCGCGTGCACGGTGTCGTACAGCGCGGCGTCCTGCCCGGCGTTGCCGCCCGGGCCCGCACCGCAGGCGGCCATCCAGTTGGCCGACAGCTTGATGTCGGCCAGACGCTCGACCGGCGCCGCGATCAGGTTCGTGATGGCCTCGCCGACCGCCATGCGACCCGACGCCGCGGCATCGATGGTCGCGAGCGGCGTGCGCTCGCCCATCGCCATCGCTTCGCCGGTATGGCCGGCGTAGTCCATCAACGTGATCGCGCAATCGGCCACCGGCACCTGCCAGGGCCCGACCATCTGGTCGCGCGACGACAGGCCGCCGACGGTGCGATCACCGATCGTGACCAGGAAGCTCTTGTCGCCCACCGTCGGATGCATCAGTACGTCGCGCGCCACGGTCTCGAGGTCCAGGTCCGTGAGGTCGACGGGCGCCAGCACCGGGACAACCCGCGCGGCATCGCGATGCATCTTCGGCGGCTTGCCGAACAGCACGTCCATCGGCAGGTCGATCGCCGGTGCCTCGCCGCTGCGATCGAGCCTGAGCAGGCGCTCGTCGGTCGCGACACCCACCACCGAGAACGGACAGCGCTCGCGCGCGCAGACGGCGGCGAAGGCGTCGAGCTGTTCCGGCAGGATCGCCAGCACGTAACGCTCCTGCGACTCGTTGCTCCAGATCTCGCGCGGCGACAGGCCGCTCGCGTCCAGCGGAACGTGCGCGAGGTCGAAGCGCGCGCCGCGATCCGCACCCTCCACCAGTTCGGGGAACGCGTTCGACAGGCCGCCGGCGCCGACGTCGTGGATGGACAGGATGGGGTTGGCGTCCATGCCTTCGGCATCGACCTTCTGCCAGCAGCGGTCGATGACCTCCTGTGCGCGACGCTGCATCTCGGGATTTCCGCGCTGTACCGAGTCGAAGTCGAGGGCGGCCGTGTTGGCGCCCGTCGCCATCGAGCTGGCCGCGCCGCCGCCGACGCCGATGCGCAGGCCCGGCCCGCCGATCTGGACCAGCAGCGCGCCGTCCGGCAGGCTGTGCTTTTCGGTGTGCGACGCCCGGATGTTGCCGATGCCGCCGGCGATCATGATCGGCTTGTGATAGCCGTACTGCAGGTCGCCGACCTGCTGCTCGTAGACCCGGAAGTAGCCGCCGAGATTGGGCCGTCCGAACTCGTTGTTGAACGCGGCCGCACCGAGCGGGCCGTCGATCATGATCTGCAGCGGCGACGCGATGCGCGACGGCCGGCCCACCGAACGCTCCCAGCCGCGCGTCGCGTCCGGCAAGGCGAGGTTGGACACCGAGAAGCCCGCGAGTCCGGCCTTGGGCCGCGCGCCGCGACCGGTGGCGCCTTCATCGCGGATCTCGCCGCCGGCGCCGGTGGTCGCGCCGGAGAACGGCGCGATCGCGGTCGGATGGTTGTGGGTCTCGACCTTCATCACGACGTGCACCGGCTCGACCCGCGCGCGATAGAGCCCTTCGGCGTCGGGAAACCAGCGCTCGGCGAACGCGCCTTCCATGATGGCCGCGTTGTCCGAGTAGGCGACGATGGTCCCCCGCGGCGAGACCGCTTCGGTGTTGCGGATCATCGCGAACAGCGAACGTTCCTGCGCCACGCCGTCGATGGTCCACGACGCGTTGAAGATCTTGTGGCGGCAGTGCTCGCTGTTGGCCTGCGCGAACATCATCAGCTCGACGTCGGTCGGGTCGCGACCGAGCCGCGTGAAGGCGTCGAACAGGTAGTCGATCTCGTCGTCGGACAGCGCGAGACCCCACGCAATGTTGGCTTCGGTCAGCGCGCTGCGCCCGTGTGCCAGCAGCGCGACGACCTGCATCGGTTCCGCGTCGAGGCGGTCGAACACGCGCGCCGCATCGAAGTCCGCATCGACCACCGTCTCGGTCATGCGGTCGTGCAGCGCCGCGGCGATGCGCTCGCGGTCCGCGGCGTCGACCTTCGCGCGACCGAGCAGGCCGCTCTTCATCTCCACGTCGTAGATCACGCCGCGTTCGATGCGATGAATCGCCTCGAGGCCGCAGCGATGGGCGATGTCGGTGGCCTTGCTGGCCCACGGCGACAGCGTGCCCAGCCGCGGCAGCACGACGAAGGACTCGGTCTTCGACGGCGCGACGGCCGCGGGCTCGCCGTAGTTCAGCAGCGCGTCGAGGCGGGCGCGTTCGACGTCCTCGAGCGCACGGCTGGCGGCGACCAGATGGACGAAGTGCGCCGACAGCGACCGGACCGCGACGCCTTCGTCACGCAGGCGCTGGGCGAGGCGCTCGATGCGGAACGCGGAGAGGGCGCGGCCTCCGTCGAGTCTGAGGACGTGCGGGCTCTGGCGATGCGGGCGATTCATGGGGGCGGCTCGGGGACGACGCTCGGTGACGGCGTGGGGACGATGCGCGGGACGGACCGAACGCGAAGCGCCGGATTATAAGCGGCGCACCGCCTGCGGCCCGCTCGCCGGTACGACGTCACATCTCCACGCGCGTCCCGAGTTCGACGACCTGTGCGGGCGGGATCAGGTAGTAGTCCGGTGCCCGGGTCGAATTGTGCGCGAGGAAGGCATAGACGCGCTCCTGCCAGCGCGGCAGCTCCGGATGCAGCGACGGCACCGGCGTCTCGCGACCGAGGAAATAGGACGCGGTCGTCGCATCGAAGTCGAGCGCCTCGCGATGGACCGCGAGCGCCGCGGGCACGTCGGGCTTCTCGGCGAAACCGAACTTCATCTCGATCCGGCTGAAGCCGTCCGCCAGCATCTCGGTGGTCAGCCGGTCGGCTTCGGCGACGCGCGGTCGCCGCTCGGTCGTCACCGTCAGGAGCACCACCCGCTGGTGCACGACGCTGTTGTGCCGCAGGTTGAGCGCCAGCGCCTCGGGGATGAAGTCCATCGACTGCGTGAGATAGATGGCGATGCCCGGGACCCGCGTCGGCGCGTCGGGTCGTTCGAGCTGCGCGAGGAAGGGCGCGACCTGGACGGCCCGTTCGTCGCGCTTCGTGAACGCCACGTCGCGCCCGCGTCGCCAGCACAGCATCATCGTCAGCAGCGTGGCGCCGACTGCGAGCGGGAACCAGCCGCCGTCCGGGATCTTGTGCACGTTGGCCGACACGAATGTGACGTCGAGCGCGAGGAACAGCGCCAGCACCGGCAGGACCGCGGTCAGCGGCCACTTCCAGACGCCGTGGGCCACCGTCGCGACCAGCAGCGTCGTGACCAGCATGTCGCCGGCGACCGCGATACCGTACGCGTTGGCCAGCGCATCCGAGCTGCCGAAGCCGAACACGAGTCCGAGGACCGCGATCGCGAGCAGCCAGTTGATCTGCGACACGTAGACCTGGCCGGCCGACTCGTCGGACGTCTGCCGGACGTGCATTCGCGGCAGCACGCCGAGCTGGATCGCCTGCTGCACGAGAGCGAACGCGCCCGAGATCACCGCTTGGCTGGCGATCACGGTGGCCCCCGTGCTGAGCACGACGACCGGTGCCAGAAAGCGCTCGTCGAACAGCAGGAAGAAAGGATTGGACGCCGCGGTCGGATCGGCCAGCACCAGCGCGCCCTGCCCCAGGTAGTTGAGCACCAGCGCCGGCATCACGACGGCGAACCAGTCGATGCGGATGGCGTGCCGACCGAAATGGCCCATGTCGGCGTACAGCGCTTCGCCGCCGGTGAGCGCGAGGAAGACCGATCCGAGCACGGTGAAGGCGACCCAGCTCTCCGCGTGCAACATGTAGCCGATCGCGTAGCGCGGGTTCAGCGCGGCGAGGATCCCGGGCCGGGCCGCGATGTGGACGATGCCGGCGATGGCCAGCAGCAGGAACCAGGTCAGCATCACCGGTCCGAACAGCTTGCCGACCCGGCCGCTGCCGCGGCTCTGGATCGCGAACAGCGCGACCAGCACGCCGGCTGCGATCGGCACGACGTAGGGCTGCACGCGCGGCGCGACCAGCGCCATGCCCTCCACGGCGCTCAGCACCGAGATCGCCGGCGTGATCATTGCGTCGCCGAAGAACAGCGAAGCGCCGGCGAGGCCGACGACGAACAGGACGTTGCGCAGTCGACCTGCGACCGGCAGCGCGAGCGACAGCAGCGCCATCGTGCCGCCCTCGCCCTGGTTGTCGGCGCGCATCACGACCACCACGTACTTCAGCGCGACGATCAGCACCACGGCCCAGAAGATCAGCGACAGGACGCCGAACAACGCCTGCTCGGCGAGCGCCGGGCCGGCCGCTCTCAACGATTCACGGAACGCGTAGATCGGACTGGTACCGATGTCGCCGAACACGACGCCGAG